>NZ_MDZA01000001.1 GCF_001816125.1 Hymenobacter coccineus
GAGGCCAGCCCCGGCTGGTTGGGCGCGGCGGGGTCGAGGGTGGGCGTTTGGGCATGGGCAGCCGGGGCCCCCAACCGCAGCACCAGGCCCAGCAACCCACCAAAACGCAGAAAAAACCGGACGTACATTCGGGGACGATAACGCGCCAGTCGGCGTTTAATTTCCCGAATGTAAAACGGCCGCCTTCCCCGTTTTGCCGCCCATGCCTGGCCTCTACCTCCACATCCCGTTCTGCAAGCAGGCCTGCTCGTACTGCGATTTCCACTTCAGTACCTCGCTGGCCCTGAAAAGCCGCCTGGTGGACGCCCTGGTGCAGGAAATTGCCCTGCGTCAAAACTACCTGGGGCCCCAAGCAACGCTCGATACCATCTACTTCGGCGGCGGCACCCCTTCGCTGCTTACAGCCAGTGAGTTAGGGCTGATATTTGATGCCATCCACCGGCATTTCGCCGTGGCACCGGGGGCGGAAATTACCCTCGAAGCCAACCCCGACGACCTCACGGGCCCCAAGCTGGCCGAGCTAGCTGCCACCGCCGTCAACCGCCTCAGCATCGGCCTGCAAAGCTTCTACGAGCCGCACCTGCGCCTGATGAACCGGGCCCACACCGCCCCCGAATCGGCCGCGGCCGTGTGCCGGGCCCAGGATGCGGGCTTCGAGAACCTGTCCATCGACCTGATTTACGGCGTGCCCGCGCCCGGCCACCACATCTGGGAGGCCGACCTGGCCAACGCCTTCGCGCTCGATGTGCCCCACGTGTCGGCCTACGCCCTCACCATCGAGCCCGACACGGTACTGGGCCGCCGCCAGGGCAAGGGCACGTTTGCCGCGCCGCCCGACGAGTTCGTGGCCGTGCAGTTCGAGCTGCTGTTGGCCCAGATGCGCGTCCACGGCTACGGGCAGTACGAAATCAGCAACTTCTGCCGCCCGGGCCGCGAGTCGCGCCACAACGGCAACTACTGGCGCGGCGTGCCCTACCTGGGCGTGGGCCCCAGCGCCCATTCCTTCGACGGCCAGAACCGCCAGTTCACCCTGGCCAATAACCCGCAGTACGTAGCCGTGGTGCTGGAGCGCGGCGAGGTGCCCGCCACGGTGGAGGTCCTCACGGCCCGTGACCGGGCCAACGAATATTTGCTCACCACGCTGCGCACGGCCCGCGGCTGCGACCTAGCCCACCTGCGCGATGCGCTGGGCCTCGACCTAGCCCAGGCCCACCCGGCCTACCTGGCCGCGCTCACCGCCCAGGGCTGGGCCACCATCCGGCAGGAAGTGCTTACTTTGACCGACGCAGGCAAGCTGCTGGCCGACCAGATTACGCTGGAATTGTTCATCGCTGAGTAGGCTGATTAACCGTGATTTGGCTGATTCAGCCGCTGATCAAAGTGGTCAATTGTGGTTTCGCTGCTTATACTTGAGCAGTGGACTGATGAAAGAGTAAAAAGTGCCGGGCAGCCCCTGGAATCAGCGAAATCACGGTTAATCAGTCAAAATCAGTGATTATGAAACTCCTGAGCGACAGCCTCGCCGACGACGTAGACTTCTTTGTGGAGCACGTGTACGTCGTGGCCATCGTGTTCGACAACACCGACGACGTGACCGTGTGGGCCACCACCGACTTCGACCACGAGCCCCATTTTTTTCACCTCGCCCTGCCGTTTCAGTCCCTCGACACGCTGCTGCGCCTTACCGCCGACCGCGCCGAGACCATCCAGGAGGAAGTGGCCGACGCCCTGGCCGCCAGCGAGTGGCCCGCCCTGCTCGAATTCGACTCCGACGAGGCGCCGCCGGTGCCCCTGCCCAGCGTGGCCCTCAAGCTCTCCGTGACCTACCCCGCCGACGAAGAGGGCGAAGATGACCCCCAGCCTCACAACATCTTCTACCTCGAAGGGGTGTATGTGCGGCTCGATTCGTGACCGGGGCCCCTGCCGCGCCCGTCTTCTACCTCATTCCCGGCTTAGGAGCCGATGAGCGGGTATTTCAGTGCTGGGAGCTAGCAGGTGAAGTGCACATCCTGAAGTGGTTACCGCCGCAATCGGCCACCGAGCCACTGGGGCCCTACGCCGCTCGGCTGGCCGCTGCTGTGCCGGTAGCGCAGGCGTGCTGGCTGGTGGGCGTGTCGTTTGGGGGCCTGCTGGCGCTGGAGATTGCCCAGCTGCGGCCCCGGGCGCGGGTGGTACTGGTTTCGAGTTTAGCGGGGCCCCACGAGTTGCCTTGGACGCTGCGCGCCGCTCGTGCCACCGGCCTGGACCGCCTTTTGCCGCCCGTATTGCTCCAGAAATTACCCTGGGCTGCCAAGTGGGCATTCGGCGTGAAAACCAAGGGCGAATACGCGCTACTCCGGCAAATCATCGCCGATACCGACCCCGCGTTTGCCCAGTGGGCCATCGGGCAGCTGTTGCGCTGGCGGGGCGTGCCGGGCCGGGGCCCCGCCGCCCGCCTGCACGGTACCCACGACCGGCTGCTGCCGCCTCCCGCCACCGGCATCGATTGCCTGGTGCCCGGCGCCGGGCACTTCCTGGTTGTCAGCCACGCCGCCCAGATCAGCCATTTTCTGAACCAGTTGGCAGATAATAGCCGCTGATTATCAAGAATTTCACGATTAGATTGGGCAGTTAACCACGCGCGCGATTTCATTGCTCCCATGTGGCTGTTTAAAACATTGACCGCCGGCACGGTGCCCCTGCGGGCACAGAACCAGCCGCCGCACCGGCTGCGGTTGAAGGCAGGCTTCAACCTCGCCCACCTAGTCATCAGCCCCGATGTGCGCGGCCGCTTGGTGGTACCGCTGGCGCTGGGGGCCGAGTACCGCGTGGGGCCCCAGCTCAGCCTTTACCCCCAAGCCGAGGCCTACCTGCGCACGGGCCGCGGCCCAGTTAACCGCCGGGCCCGGGCCACGTTGCCCCTGCTGGGCGGCACCGGGGCCCTGGGTGCCCGCTATTATTACCACCACGTCCGGCTCTCCGACTCGGTGACCCGCCGCTCGGCCCGGTTCGGCGACTATTTCGCTTTGGAAGGTAGCGGCGAGTGGCAGGAGCTGGCCGCCGCGCGCGGCCGGCGGCGCAACCGCGCCATGCTAGCCCAGCTCGTGCTCGGGGTGTATGCGCTGTGGGCACGCAGCGCGGCTGGGTCGGCCACCCGCTATTGTTCGATGCCAACGTGGGCCTCGGCCTGCAAGCGCCCGCGCAGTATTATACCCGCCCCGAGCAAGTGCTGGCGCACGCCTGGGCTGTAGCGGCCCAGATAAACCTGCGGGTGTACTTCGGGCATTAGCGAGTTACAGCTGCTCTAAACCACGAAAGGGCTGCCCTGGTAGGAGCAGCCCTTGTAGTCATTTGCCCAGAGGCAAAGGTGCGGGAAGCTAGGCTTGCGCTGCTTCGGCCACGGCCGGAACCACCGTCACGAACGAACGGTCTTTGCGGCCTTTGTTGAACTGCACCGTGCCGTCAACCAGAGCGAACAGCGTGTGGTCTTTGCCGATGCCCACATTAGCGCCGGGGTGGTGGCTGGTGCCGCGCTGGCGCACGATGATGTTGCCGGCGATGAGCGTCTGCCCACCAAAAATTTTCACGCCGAGGCGCTTGGAATGCGATTCGCGGCCGTTGTTCGACGAGCCGACACCTTTCTTGTGAGCCATTTTTTTTGAGCTGTTGGCTACTAGCGGTTAGCTATTAGCCTTCGGGTTAAAATAAGACAACTGCCAGTAGAACAGGAAGCTGACAGCTAATAGCTGTCAGCCAACAGCTCAATACTAGCCGATGCTGTTAATCATTAACTTGGTGTAGTCCTGGCGGTGGCCGTTCATCTTCTGGTAGCCCTTGCGGCGCTTCTTCTTGAAGACGAGCACCTTGTCGCCCTTTACGTGGGCGAGGATGGTACCGGTCACAGCCACGTCCAAGGTGGGGGTGCCTACGGTGAGGGTGCCGTTGTCATCGGTCAACAGGGCATTGCCCAGTTGCACGGTGTCGCCGACGTTGCCGGCCAGCTTGTAGGCGTAAACGAATTTGTTGGCTTCAACTTTGGTCTGTCGGCCAGCGATATTGACAATAGCGTACATCGGTCTGCGCGGGGTTTCTGAAAATCGGAAGGCAAAAGTACGCGGTTAGTTCCGGAAAACCAAGCCTAAATCGTTAATCCTCATTTGTCCGGCGTTTTGCAAGGGTCCATAACGGTCGTAAAACGTGACACAGCACGCCGCCGGCCGCCGGAGCCCTGCGCTGACCACCGGCCCTGAATTGCATTGAGGTAAGGCTGATTTTGTGGACAAGTCCCACTTATCCACAGGTGTGATGTGGATAAGTATCTGTAAATGGGTGAATTTTCAATGTTTTCGTGGAGTATTACTAGAATGTTACAAGCGGGGCGGGAACCGGATGCTACCGGGAAAATGATCTTAAGAACAAGGTTTTTAGAAGAAAATAGGATTAAAAAAAATCTGCATTTTTCCACATCCTGATAGCCCGGCACTTGCCTATCTTTGGAGTCGGGGCCCCGTGCGGCCGGTGCGCTGCGGCCAAAACAACGGCCACGCCCGCCGGTTTGCCTGCCCAATCCCTTCGCCTTTCCGCCATCCCTAGCCCCTACTGCATGGAACCGCTCCTCGCCGAAAACCCCAACCGCTTCGTCCTTTTTCCGATCCAGAATGCCGAGGTGTGGCAGTTCTACAAGCAGGCCGAAGCCTCGTTCTGGACCGCCGAGGAAATTGACCTGAGCCAGGACCAAAAGGACTGGAACAACCTCAACGATAACGAACGCCACTTCATCAAGCACGTGCTGGCCTTCTTCGCGGCCTCCGACGGCATTGTGAACGAAAACCTGGCCATCAACTTCATGCAGGAAGTGCAGCTGCCCGAGGCGCGTTGCTTCTATGGCTTCCAGATCATGATGGAAAACATTCATAGCGAGACCTATTCGCTGCTGATTGATACATACATCAAAGACCCGAAGGAGAAGGATTACCTCTTCAACGCCCTCGAAACGGTGCCCGCCGTGCAGAAGAAAGGCGAGTGGGCCCTGAAGTGGATCAACTCCGAGAACTTCGCCGAGCGCCTCATTGCCTTTGCCGCCGTGGAAGGCATCTTCTTTTCGGGCTCGTTCTGCTCGATTTTCTGGCTGAAAAAGCGCGGCCTGATGCCCGGCCTGACGTTCAGCAACGAGCTGATTTCGCGCGACGAAGGGCTTCACTGCGACTTCGCCTGCTTGCTCTACAGCTACTTGCAGAACAAGCTGAGTGAGAGCCGTGTGCAGGATATCATCCGCGACGCGGTGACCATCGAGCAAGAGTTTGTGACGGAGGCCCTGCCCGTGAGCCTCATCGGCATGAACGCCAAGACGATGTCGCAGTACATCGAGTTTGTGGCCGACCGCCTGCTGGTGGCCTTGGGCTGCGGCAAAATCTACAATACCACCAACCCGTTCGACTTCATGGAAATGATTTCGGTGCAGGGCAAAACCAACTTCTTCGAGAAGCGCGTGGCCGAGTACCAGAAGGCCGGCGTGATGAGCGAGCGCAACGACAACGTGTTCTCGCTGGACGAGGATTTCTAAGCCGCGTCATAGGGTTTATTCAACGCCAAAGGGCCCCGACTTACAAATAAGTCGGGGTCCTTTGGCGTTGGTTATTTTAATCGCGCATCAAACGGGTGCGGTTCCAGCGATACAACGCGGAGCCCCTGGTGCTCGAGGTGCAGCGGGTTGAGTAGGTAATTGTATTCAGTGGGCGACTGTGCCGAGGATACTCGGAGGAGCCAGTACTGCGCTTCCCTGATCCAGGCCTCGGTTAGGGCGGCTAGCGTTGGGGAGTATGGTAGCCCTGCCCAACCATTGGGTAATTCGTCTGCTTCGACCAATTTGGTGGAAGCGTCGTCGGGCGTTTCTAGCGTCAGTGCAAAGTACCCGGTGGGCAGGACAGGTGAGTTGGCCAGCATTTCCAGTTTCGCTAACGAGAGGTGCTCGGCCGCATACAGAATCTGAGTACCTTTCTGGTGCCAGCGGCCGCTGTGGTACAGCCCACCCTGGCCCGAAAGGTCTTGGATGTAAGGCTGCTTACCGAAACGGTACAACTTCATGAAGTGCGAAATAGGGGCACGGGATTAATCGCGGCGTTTTAGGAAAAAATTCCCCACTGAATCCGACCTAATACCTCGCGCACCTGCTCCCTGCCCAAGGCTGAAGCCATTAGTTCTTGGGGGCGCGCGCCGCCCAAGGCTTGGTTTTCAAACTGGAGCCATCGGTGAAAGTCTGGTTCGTTTTCGAATACTTCTAAGCCCTTGGCCACTACCGCTGATAATTGAATGGCTTTCTCCGCTTCGTCGCGGCTGAGGGGTTTTTGGGACTGTTCGCGGCGAGCTAGCGTGCTTTCGGAAATGGAAAGGACCTCGCTCATTTCGCGGTTGGTAAACCGCAGGTGGCGTTGCAAGTGCCGCACCGCTTTTACCGACACGCCAGCCGCCGCGGCGTACATGAGGTCTAGCTCAGTGCGGATGGGCTGCGGCATCACCGACGGGCCCCCGAGCAGGGCAACAATGGCCGTGAGAGCAGGTTGAAAAGCAGGGGCGGCAGTCATTTGCAGGTTGCTAAAGCGTCAATTGACTGCAATATACGCCTGTGATTTTGCGTATTCGTCATTCCTTCGGCGCGCTTGTCGCTACGCTGCTACAGACCCAACTCCGTCAGCCCTGGGTAATCCGCTGGCCGGGTCCCCTGGGGCCAGTGGAATTTTCGTTCTGACTCGCTGATGGCCACGTCGTTAATGCTGACTTCGCGGCGCTGCATGAGGCCTTGGGCGTCGAATTCCCACTGCTCGTTGCCGTAGGCGCGGAACCACTGGTTTTGGGCGTTGCGGTACTCGTACTGGAAGCGCACGGCGATGCGGTGCTCGTGGAAGCCCCACAACTCCTTGATGAGGCGGTACTCGTGCTCGTGCTGCCACTTACGGGTGAGGAAGGCTTGGATGGCGGCGCGGCCGGCGAAGAACTCGCTGCGGTTGCGCCACTGGCTGGCTTCGGTGTAGGCCAGGGCCACGCGGGCGGGGTCGCAGGAGTTCCAGGCGTCTTCGGAGAGGCGGGCCTTTTGGGTGGCCGTGGCGAATGTGAACGGGGGCAGGGGCGGGCGGGCTTCGGGCATGCGGGCGGGGGCAGGTGACCTTTTGCAGAATGCGGTATCTACCGCCGAGCGCAAGCTATGGCTTTACCCCTTCATCCCGCACCCCGATGACGCCTATTTCTGAACAGTGGCCGCTGCCCGGCCAGGTTGACCCCGCGCTTTCGCCCTGCGCTTTCTGCCGCCGCCGGCTGCGCATCGGGGAGCGGCCGGTATTTACCTCGTGCTCGTGCAAAGCCTTGGGGCCCCCGGTGACGATTGCCAGCCTTACGGTTGGTGTGGTATTGATAGTGAGCGGAATATGGTGGGTTTTTCGTGAAAAATAGTGCATATTGCACATGGTACAATGCTAATATTTAGCTGACCTATAATCATTATTTACCTAATGGTGACATTCGCCGCCCGGCTCGTTTTTCAAAAAGCGGCCGGGCGGCCTCATTTTCAGGCTATGTGGAAAACTTCTAAAATTTTCCCTTGGCCTCCCCTAACCTTCGGACTAATTTCCGGTCTTGAAACTCTCCGCCCCCGCACTGGGGGCCCTGACGCAACTCCTCTTCGTACCCCCCGGGTACTTACCTAACCTAAAAACTATGCTGGTAATTAAACGCGACGGCCGCCGCGAGTCCGTGAAATTTGATAAAGTCACGGCCCGGATTGAGAAGCTGTGCTACGGCTTGCACATGGATTTCGTGTCGCCGATTGAGGTGGCCAAGAAGGTGATTGACGGCATCTACGACGGCGTGACGACCGTAGAACTCGACAACCTCGCCGCCGAAACCGCCGCCTCCCTCACCACCCGCCACCCCGACTACGCCATTCTGGCGGCCCGCATCGCGGTGAGCAACTTGCATAAGGTGACCTCGAAGTCGTTCAGCAGCACCATGAAGCGGCTGTACACCTACGAGGACCCCAAGAACGGCGAAAACGCCTCGCTGCTGGCCAAGGACGTGTGGGAAGTGATTCACAAGCACGCGGCGACGCTGGACTCGGCCATCATCTACGACCGGGACTATAACTACGACTTTTTTGGCTTTAAGACCCTGGAGCGGAGCTACTTGCTGCGCCTGGAGGGCAAGGTGGTGGAGCGGCCCCAGCACATGCTGATGCGCGTGTCGGTGGGCATCCACAAGGAGGACATTGACTCGGCCATCAAAACTTACAACCTGCTGAGCGAGCGGTGGTTTACCCACGCCACGCCCACGCTCTTCAACGCCGGCACGCCGAAGCCGCAGATGTCGTCGTGCTTCCTGCTGACGATGAAGGACGACTCGATTGACGGCATTTACGACACGCTGAAGAACTGCGCCTTGATTTCGCAGTCGGCCGGCGGCATTGGCTTGTCGGTGAGCAACGTGCGCGCCACGGGCTCCTACATCAAGGGCACCAACGGCAACTCCAACGGCCTGGTGCCGATGCTGAAGGTGTTCAACGACACGGCCCGCTACGTGGACCAGGGCGGCGGGAAGCGCAAGGGCGCCTTCGCCATTTACCTGGAGCCCTGGCACGCCGACATCTTCGAGTTCCTCGATTTGAAGAAGAACCACGGCAAGGAGGAGATGCGCGCCCGCGACCTGTTTTACGCTATGTGGACGCCCGACCTGTTCATGAAGCGGGTGGAGGACAACGGCGACTGGACGCTGATGTGCCCCACGAGTGCCCGGGCCTGGAGAACACCTGGGGCCCCGAGTTTGAGAAGCTGTACCTGAAGTACGAGCGCGACGCCGCGGCCGCAAAACCATCAAGGCGCAGGAGCTGTGGTTCGCCATCCTGGAAAGCCAGACGGAGACGGGCACGCCCTACATGCTGTTCAAGGATGCGGCCAACCGCAAGAGCAACCAGCAAAACCTGGGCACGATCAAGTCGAGCAACCTGTGCACCGAGATTCTGGAGTACACCGACAAGGACGAAATTGCGGTGTGCAACCTGGCCTCGCTGGCGCTGCCCCGCTACCTCGTGACCGATGCCAAGGGCAACACCACCTTCGACCACGCTAAGCTGTACGAGGTGACCTACCAGGCCACGCTGAACCTGAACAAGGTGATTGACGTGAACTACTACCCGGTGCCCGAAACGCAGCGGTCGAACTTCCGCCACCGGCCCATCGGGCTGGGTGTGCAGGGCCTGGCCGATACGTTCATCGCGCTGCGCATGCCGTTCGAGAGCGACGAGGCCTCGGGCCTGAACGAGGACATCTTCGAAACCATCTACTTCGCCGCCATGACGGCCTCGAAGGACCTGGCCATGAAGGACGGGGCCTACGAAACCTTCCAGGGCTCGCCCCTGAGCAAGGGCCAGTTCCAGTTCGACCTGTGGGGCGTGACGCCCAAGTCGCGCCGGTGGGACTGGGACACGCTGCGCGCCGAAGTTGTAGCGCATGGCGTGCGCAACTCGCTGCTGGTGGCGCCCATGCCCACGGCCAGCACCGCCCAGATTCTGGGCAACAACGAGTCGTTTGAGCCCTACACGAGCAACATTTACGTGCGGCGCGTGCTGAGCGGCGAGTTCATGGTGGTGAACAAGCACTTGCTGAAGGACCTGGTGGCCCTGGGCCTGTGGAACGACGCGATGAAGCAGGAAATCATCGCTGCCAACGGCTCGGTGCAGGGCATTGCCCGGGTACCGCAGCACATCAAGGACCTGTACAAGACGGTGTGGGAGATTTCGCAGCGCCGCATCATCGACATGTCGGCCGACCGCGGGGCCTACATCTGCCAGAGCCAGAGCTTGAACCTGCACGTGCTGAACGTGAACTTCGGCAAGCTCACCAGCATGCACTTCCACAGCTGGAAGCGCGGCCTGAAAACCGGCATGTACTACCTGCGCACCAAAGCCGCCGCCGACGCCATCAAGTTCACGGTGGAAAAGCAAGCCGCCGAAACCCTGGAGCCGATGCTCGTCGCCGCCCAGAACCAAAGCGACATGAGCTGCTCGCTGGACAACCCGGACGCCTGCGAGGCCTGTGGGTCGTAAGAGGTTTAAAACCTTGCAAATTGTATAGTTTAACGGCCTGCAGATGATTGTATCCGCAGGCCGTTTTTATACTTCACCATGACAAAGTCAGTAAAAACCGTTGCCATATTTAACCATAAAGGCGGCGTTAGTAAAACTACAACAACATTCAATCTAGGTTGGATATTGGCCGAGCAGGGCAAGCGGGTGATAATAGTTGATGCTGACCCACAGTGTAATCTAACAGGGATGATACTCGGCTATAATAAAACAGAGCTTGAGGCCTTTTATAAAAAACCTGGAATTAATAACCTTCGGGATGGTCTTGCACCCGCATTTAAATCACAACCACGACTAATTGAACCAGTAGAATGTATAGAAGTTGCTGGGAGAAAAGGGCTTTTTTTACTACCAGGCCATATTAATCTGGCTGAATATGAAATTACCCTTGGCATCGCTCAGCAGTTATCTGGTACAATTGTAACGGTGCGAAATCTGCCAAGTGCAGCAGATTATTTGTTTGCGGAGACAGCCAAAAAATACGATGCTGACTATTTAATAATTGATATGAGCCCAAGCGTAAGCTCAATAAATTAAAATTTACTGATGACGAGTGATTATTTTATTGTGCCCACATCGCCAGATTACTTTTCAGTAATGGCAATTGACTCACTGCGTTCAATCATACCAAGGTGGAATCATTGGTCAGTACAAGCGCAAACGATGGACGTATTCACTGATGCTACTTACCCTTATCCTAAGAAGACCCCAAATTCTTAGGTGTTATAATTCAAAATTATCGTTTGCGGGGAGGGCGTGCTTCTCAAGCTTTTCAGTCGTGGATTGATGAAATCAACGATTCGGTCAATGAGCAACTGATTCCTGCTCTCAAAGTGGGAAGTATGCTTTTATCTGATGCTAAATATGTCAGTGCTGGAATGACAAAGGATTATATGTTAACTCAGGTATCTGATTTCAATAGTTTGATTGCGTATTCTCAGAAAGCCCAAACACCAGTTTTTGCATTGGCTGCTAATCAATTGGTGAGTGGTGGTAAAGCAAGAGAAAGGCAAGAACTGAGTATTCGAAAATTTAAGAAAATCTTCAATGAATTAGCATTGAAGATTATAGAAATGACAAACTAGTAATGACCCCTTACGGCCAATTCAAGGCGAATTCGCAGAGAGTAAAAGATTTAAACGGTCTTCACAATACTCTCGGTAGCATAACTACGCAAGCATTAGATCTGTCTGACATTTTGCGTGCAGAGGTCGTTTTGATTGTAAGTGCATTCGACTACTACATTCACGATGTTGTTAGATACAACATCGTGGAAACATTCCAAGGTAGAAGAAGCGAGTCAAAAAACTTTAAGTTAATTCAGTTAAGAATGGAAAGTGTCAAGGTTGCTCTTGCTAATCCATCATCTACTGGTTGGCTGGCTGATGAAATATATATGCAGCATAGTTGGAAGACTTTTCAGCACCCTGACAACGTGGCTAATGCATTGAGGCTTATAACGGATAAAAAGATATGGGAAGAAGTAGCGACATCTTTAGGGCAACCAGTAAAATCAGTTAAAAATAGATTTGAACTGATAGTTGAACGTCGTAATAAAATTGCTCACGAGGCAGATGCGGACATAACATTGCCAACGAGAAAGCTACCTATTGATGAAACGATGGTGAAAGAAATCATCGATTTCATAGAAACAGTAATTGAGAAACTCGAAGCTATTCTCTAATACAGCATAGTAACACCTAGCCGCATCCGCCCCGGGAGCGGCTGGTTTGGTTTTGGGGGTGGGGCCCCGGGCGGGGTTTGTATCTTCGCCACCTGGAAACTCCTGTTTCGGCGGCTCACCCGCGCATTACCATTGACCTCAACATTTGCCACGGGCAACCCACGGTGCGCGGCCTGCGCTACCCGGTACAAAACGTGCTCGAATACTTGGCGTCCGGCATGACGGAGGCCGAAATCTTGGCCGATTATGAGGACTTGGAAGCTGAAGATCTGCGCGCTTGCCAAGCCTACGCGGCGTAGTTAGGGCAGGATATTGCCAATCTCCACGAAGGGTTCACCGGCTTCCAATAGCTCAATGGCGGCGGGTAATGTAGCCGTTAGGACCTCTTGCAACCGCTCGTTGGAGGTGTTGCCACAGGTAAGCCAGATAATTTGGGGCGGCGGTCCGAAACGGTCGAGTAGCTGTCGAAAGTCAGCGTCCTTGGTGAGCACAACAGCCCCGGCGGTTTTAGCGGCTTGGAATATTTCTTCGTCCTCAGCATCGCGCAAGCCCAATGTGCGAAGTGCTATGGCCTGGACAGGGAATTTCCAGCTAATCCAGGCAGCAATGAGGGGCGATAGGTGCGCGTCAATCCAAATGGTCATGCGGCTAGGCGCGGGTAGTCAATCTGGCGGGCGGCGTATTGCAGGGCGGCTTGCAGGTCGAGGGCTTCCAGGTCGGGCATTTCGGCCAGAATCTGCTCGGCGGTGAGGCCCGCGGCGAAAAGCTGGAGCACGTCGGCCACGCGGATGCGCATGCCGCGAATGCAGGGCCGGCCACCGCACTGGCGCGGGTTGGTGGTGATGCGGGCAAGCAATGATTCCATGTAGCGAAGGTACTTACTGTTTCCTCGGCCGCTGGAGCCCCGGGAGCGGCTGGTTTTTTGGGGATTTGCTGGCTTCTTAAGGCAGGAGAGGATACATTAAGCCATTTTTCGTCTGGGAGTAAGACGCCTACCTTGGCTGCTTGAAATAGAACGATACGAGTTGTTTGCCGGACGCTCCGGATGCGTGTAGAGCCTATAGATATCGTAGCAACCATGAAAATTATAACCTTCTCATTATTTCTAAGCCTCGGAATTAATCTAAATTCCTTAGGTCAGATTACTGCTGCCCAGTCTGTTCCGACAGATGTGGCAGGTAATACGCAACGACTGCTACCAGTGGGTACCAAGAAATTGTCGGCAATGGGAGTTTCTATGAGCCCGAGGCTCATGGCATTGTCTGAAAAGTTTAAGGCGGGTATCCAAAAGGACCCTTCTTGGATTATAGAGCAGACAAAGCGAGCAAAGCCAGGCCCAATGATCTACGACAAAAAAATTGGAATGACGGAAGCGGAATGGGCCGAATACCAAACAGCAATAGACCCAGGTAATCTTCGGGTTGCGCCACAATTTACCGGTGATGTTAAAATAGTCCGTGACAAAAACACTCTGCGTTTCATCGCCACGGATAAATTGGCCATGCTTAACGATTCATGGTTCGACCTCGCAAAGAACGAAGTGCACATAGCGGAGTACGTGCTTCCATTTGTCCAGGAAACAACGGTTGGTACTGCAACAAACGTCTACGGAAGTTCATGGAAAGCATACACCTGGGAAATGCACGACCCACAAGTCGATGATTTTGAAAATCTAGACTTTGAAAAAATAAAAGCCATGAAGAAGTTGACTGTCTTCAATGTTCAACTAGGCAAGCTTGATAAAACCGGTCAAACATTCATGAAGCTCAAGGGTCAGAGCATTGTGAATGGGGTATCTAAATATTCGTTTGATACGCCATTCTTCTTTCAAGAGTAGAGTGTCATCCAGCCGCTGCCGCCCCGGGAGCGGTTGGTTTGTCTTTGGGGTAGGGGCCCCGGGGGATGCGCTGAGCCGCCACCCTAGCACCGAACGACTATTTTCGGGCGACTATCACCCGTTATTTCGCTTTAAGATGCGTTGGTTCAACCGCCGTGACCGGCATTGTTTGATGGGCTTGCTGGGGCTGCTGGGCCTGGCGGCTTGCGCCACCACCAAGAGCCAGCCCGTGGCTGGGGGCCCTGCGGGGGCGGCCCCGGTATCGGTGCTGCTGCTGGGGTGCAGCCACCTGGCGCAGCTGTATAAAGCGGGCAATGCGAATTCGGACGTGCTCACGCCGAAACGCCAGGCCGAGCTGGGGGCCGTCCTCGACGGGTTGCAGCGGTACCGGCCCGACGGCATTTTGGTGGAAGAGCTGCCCGAGCGGCAAGCCGCCCTCGACAGCCTCTACCAGTTGTACCGGCAGGGCCGGCTGGACCTGAACACGCTACCCGGCGGCCGCTCCGAGGTGTACCAGCTGGGGTTTGCGCTGGGCAAGCGGCTGGGGCTGGCCCGCATCCACTGCGTGAATGCTCCGGGCGGCACTTCCCAAAGCATTCTGCACGAGGGCCAAAACATTGAACTCTACCAGCAAGCCACCGCCCGCTGGCGCGCCTTCGCTGCGCCCTTCGATAAGCAGCTGCTGGACGGCACCCACACGCTGTCGCAGTACCTGCGGACGCTGAACGACCCCGCCACGGTGCAGCAGCTGCACACGCTGGTGTACCGCACGCCGGCCCGCGTCACCCACGGCACCCTGAAGGCCGACCCCATGGTGGACGCGGCTTTCCTCAACCCCCAGTACGTGGGCGCCGAGTTCATCTCCGTGTTCTACAACCGCGACTTGAAGGTGTATTCCAACATCGTGACCACGCAGCTGGCCAACCACCAAACCCGCCAGCTCGTGCTAATGGGCGTGCGCCACATCGGCTCGCTGCAAGGCATCTTCCGCGACGATCCCGCCTACCGCATCGCCGAAGCCGCGTCATATCTGGGCCACAACTAGCCGGCATGCTGCCCGCGGCCTCGGGTGCGCCCGGCCGCTGGGGCCCCGGGGGGCGGCGGCGGGGTGATAGCTTAGCCTGCCGGCCGACGGAGGCAGGGTGCGGCCGGGGCCCCACGCAGGCGACCGCTAAGCTGCTGATTATTATGCACACCGACCTCCTTGCGCACATTGCCCGCTACGTAGCCCTGGCCCCGGCCGAAGCCCAGCTGGTGCGCGACCACCTGGTGCTGCAAACCGTGCCGCGCAAAGCCCACCTGCTAGTTGCTGGGCAGCCGTGCTGCGCCAGCTACTTCGTGCTGCACGGCTGCTTGCGCATGTACTTCATCACCGAAAAGGGCACGGAGCAAATCACGCGGTTCGCGCTCGAAAACTGGTGGCTGGCCGACTACGCCAGCCTGCTGAGCCAGCGGCCGTCGCAGTTTTTTGTGCAGGCCGTGGAGGCCACCACGGTGTCCGTGCTCGACTACGCGCGCCAGGAGGAGCTGCTGGCCCGGGTGCCGGCCCTGGAGCGCTACTTCCGGCTGGTGCTCCAGCGCGTGGCCGCGGCCGACCAAACACGCCCCGTGTTCCAGTTTGGGCTGTCGGCTGAAGAGCTTTACCACCACTTCGTTGCCTCGTTTCCGGGGTTTGCGCAGCGGGTGCCGCAGTATATGCTGGCCTCGTACCTAGGGTTCACGCCCGAGTTCCTGAGTAAAATTCGAGCCCGGCCCCCGGCGGGCAAAGCCGGCCCCCTAGGGGCCCAAATTTCTTAACCTAGATTAAGGAGAAGCGGGCCGGGGCGGGCGGAATTTTGTCGCACACTTCAACCCCCACTTCTTATGGACCAGCGACTTAACCTGGAGCAACTTGAGCCCAACGCCTACAAGGCCATGTACGGCCTCGAGAAATACCCGTGCACTACGCAGCTCAGCGCCACTCACCGCTACTTAATTATGGTGCGGGCTTCGCAGCTCAACGGCTGCGCCTTCTGCCTCGACATGCACACCCGCGAGGCGCGGGCCCACGGCGAAACCAAGCAGCGCCTCTACCTGCTCAACGCCTAGCGCGAAACCACGCTCTTCACCGCCGAGGAGCAAGCCGTGCTGGCGATGACCGAGGAAGTGACCTTCACTAACAAGCACGTGGCGGAGGCCACGTACCAGCAGGCCGTGGCCGCCCTAAGCGAGCAATACCTGGCCCAGGTGCTAATGGCCATCGTGGCCATCAATGCCTGGACCGCATGAGCATTGCCACGAATTTGCCGCTGCCCGCCCAGCCGGCATCCGCCGCCTAAGTAGCTCCCGCCGCCGGGGCCCTGGGAGCGGCTGGCTAGCGGTTAAGGGTAGCTTGCGGAATGAAGCCGCACGTTTTTCTTCCACTCGTTGCGGGACTACTATTCGCAATGGGTAGCGCCGCAGCACAAAGCCGTACAGCAAAATTCCGCCGCCCGACAACCGAAACGGGTTACTTGCCACCGGCAGGGGTCGTACCCGATTCTTCGGTTGCTAAGCGCATAGCCGAAGCAGTGTGGCTTCCCATCTACGGGAAGAGCATTGAAGAGAAAAAGTCTTTTCAAGTCGTATTGTATGATAATGAGGTTTGGGTAGTGCAGGGTACGTTACCCAAACGCTATGAATTAGGTGGCGTGGCTTACATCGAAATAAATAAGAAGGATGGTCGCATTCTGAAGATTACTCACGGCAAGTGAATCAGAAACGCGAAGCATCGCCCTGCCGCCGGGGCCCCAGTAGCGGCTGATGTAAGAAAGAAAGTGCCTGCTGGCACAGAGTCTACGGCCAACGGTGAGTAAGTGCTAAATCGCTAATAGGGCCTGCACATATTTCTGCCAAACAAGAAGCTTAACATTGAAAACGTGCCCGTAAGCAAAGGATTGCGAATGAAGTAACATTATATTTACTAGTGGTTTAGGTTGTTATTTTAATTATTATTAGATAATATATGGGCTTTTTTACCCGGCTTTACGGTGGCGTTATCATAGGAGTGATATTGGGTTGTTTTTGGCTTGGCCCAGCAGCGGCCCAGGGGCGGTGGGCGCAACAAATAGGCGGTGCCCGCAACGACGACGTGCGCAACATGGCCCTCGGCAGCGATGGCACTGCTTGGCTGGTGGGTAGCTACATTGGCGAGGCCCGGTTTGGTCCCTTGGGGCCCATCGGCACGGGCGTGGCCGGAACGCCCCACACATTTATAGCCAAATACAACGAGCGCGGCAATGCCTTGCTGGCGATGCAATGCGCAGCCAGTAGTTTGGCCGACGTGGCCGTGGATGCGGCTGGCAATGCGTATGTATTGGGTGCCTTTACGGGAACTGTAGGGTTCGGCCTGGCCACCTTTGCCAGCCAGGGCGTCTCCGATATGGTGCTAATCAAGTACGATCAGTACGGGAACATCGTGTGGGCCCGGGCGGGCAACAGCCTACCTGGCAGCACAATCATGGGCAGCGGCCTAGCGCTCGACGCGGCAAACAACGTGTACGTGACGGGGTACCTGCGCGGGGGCGCCAACCTGGGGGGCAGTACCGCGGCGCTGGCCAGCGAGGGCCGCCAAAATTTGTTCGTGGCGAAGTACAGCCAACGGGGCGACCCCCTTTGGGCGCGGCAGGGTGGCGGCCAGCACGCCGAATGCACCGGCAACGCGGTGGGCGTGGATGCCACAGGCGCTACTTATATAGCCGGTACATTCAGCCAAACGGCGGCATTCGGCGCCACTACCCTCGTGAGCGAGAACAACAGCGCCTACGGTGGGGCCCTGCTGGTAAAATGCAGCAGTACTGGCGAGTTTTTGTGGGCCAAAAGCGAGGGCGGCCCCAGCGACGCAGTAGCCTTCGACGTTGCCGTCGACGACCAAGGGAACAGCTTGATAACGGGGATGCTCAGCGCTTCGCAAACGGGCAAGGCAGTATTCGGGCCGTACACGTTTCAAGTGGGCGGCTCCGATGGCTTTCTGGCCAAGCACGACGCCACCGGAAAGCTGTTATGGGCCAGCCAGATAGGCGGAGGCAATACCGAATACGGCACGAGCGTAGCGCTGGACAAAGCCGGTAATGGGTACGTAGCCGGCGTTTTTAGCTCTTCCCCGTCCAACTGGGGCCCTACTGCCCAGATCTCTACGGACGGCCAGAAAAATGTATTCGCCACCAAATACAACCCCCAGGGAGGCGTGGTGGTGGCTCAGCGCGAGGGCGCTTGTGGCAGCGCGTACAGCCCGAGTATTGCCGTAGCAGCTAGCCAGGACATTTACCTGGCCGGCTCGTTCATCGGAACGGCCAGTTTTGTGGCTACGCTCTTCCAAAGCCAAGGCAGCGGAACCGACATTTTCGTGGCCCGGCTGGGCGACTTATCAACCCCTTCTACACCGCCTAATTTCCCCTGCAGCGCGTCAGCGCCAGTACCAACACCGCCGCCTGCTCCCACCCCGCCGCCAACGCCAGCACCTACCCCGCCGCCAACGCCAGTACCCACCCCTGCGCCTACCCCGACGCCTCCCCCAGCACCTACCCCCGCGCCCGCGCCTAGTCCAGCGCCCGCGCCTCCTAGCGTGCCAGTTCCGGCGCCGCTGGCGCCGCTGATGATTCCCAACATCATCACCCCCAACGGGGACGGGCAGAATGACTATTTTAAAATTAACAACCTGGTAGACAAAGAATGGGCGCTCATCATTTATAACCGCTGGGGAAAGCAGGTGTACAATGCCCCGGCTTACGAGCAGGAGTGGAACGCCGAGGGGCTAGCTAGTGGTATCTATTACTACGCGTTGCGCCGCGCTACTGGTTCTCAATACACTGGTTGGGTGCAAGTTGTGCGCTAGCCCATGGTTTGTTTTTTGGGGCGGGCCGTGACTTGGGGCTGGGGTCCCACGCAATTAATCTCATCGCACCATGCCGCCTGCCGGAACGAATGCCGCCGCGCCGCCGCCCGCGCTGCTGGCGCTGGCCAACGCGGTGCCGAACGTGTTCTGGTCGGTGCTGGGGCTGGGGCCCCTGGGGGTGTACTGCTACCAG
>NZ_MDZA01000002.1 GCF_001816125.1 Hymenobacter coccineus
GCCGCGCCGGCTGCGGCTGAAGAGCCCGCTGCGCCCACCGGCCGCATCCTGGCCTCGCCGCTGGCCAAGAGCATCGCCAAAGAGAAAGGCATCAACCTGGCCCAGGTGAAGGGCAGCGGCGACAACGGCCGCATCGTGCAGCGCGACGTGGAAGCCTTCCAGCCCGGCCAGGCCGCGCCGGCCCCAGCTGCCGCCCCCGCCGCTGCGCCTACCACTGTGCCTAACGAGTACGTGGCTGCTGCCCTGCCCGAAGCGGCCCCCGCTGCACCCGCGCCAAAAGCTGCGCCGGCTCCCGCCGCGGCCGAAGGCACCTACACCGATACGCCGGTGTCGCAGATGCGCAAGGTGATTGCCAAGCGCTTGTCAGAGAGCTTGTTCACGGCCCCGCATTTCTATCTCACGATGGAAATCCTGATGGATAAGGCCATGGAGGTGCGCACCCAACTCAACACGCTCTCGCCGGTGAAGCTCAGCTTCAACGACTTGGTGCTCAAGGCCTCGGCCGTGGCCCTGCGCCAGCATCCGGTGGTCAACTCGTCGTGGCTCGGCGACAAGATTCGCCAGAACAAGGTCATCAACATCGGCGTGGCCGTGGCCGTGGACGAAGGCCTGCTGGTGCCCGTCATCCGCAACGCTGACGGCAAGGGCCTCTCGCAGATTGCCACCGAAGTGAAGGAGTTGGCCGGCAAGGCCAAGAGCAAAAAGCTCCAGCCCGCTGAGTGGGAGGGTAGCACCTTCACCATCAGCAACCTGGGCATGTTCGGCATTGACGAATTCACAGCCATTATTAACGAACCAAATGCCTGCATCCTGGCCGTGGGCGGCATCAAGCAAACCGCTGTGGTGAAGGACGGCCAGCTGGCCATCGGCAACATCATGAAGGTGACGCTGAGCTGCGACCACCGCGTGGTGGACGGCGCCACCGGCGCCGCCTTCCTGCAAACGCTGAAGGCGCTGCTGGAAGACCCCATGCGGATGCTGATTTGACCCCCAGCCGCCGCTTAAGGCAGCTAGTTTCTTAGAATGACCCAAAGAATCAGCCCCCGCCGGGCTGATTCTTTGTTTTTTAGCCCGCTGGGGTCCCTAACGGACGGGGTGGTATGGGAATGGGTCTATATTTACGGCCAATCGTACCATTTCCTGATTATGAATAAAAAACTACTAATTGTGCCGCTCGTGCTGGCCAGCAGTGCGGCCTGGGCGCAGAGTCGCACCGTTTCGGGCCAGGTGCTGGACGCGGCGGGGCCCCGTGATTGGGGCCACGGTGGTGGAAAAAGGCACTAACAACGGCATCAGCACCGACGCCACCGGCCGCTTTGTGCTGCGTTCGCGCTCAGCCCAGCCGCGGCTGCAAATCAGCGCCTTAGGCTACACCAGCCAGGAAGTGGGCACCGAGGGCCCCGTGGCCGTGCGCCTGGCCGCCAGCAGCACCGCCCTTGAAGGCGTGCAGGTGGTGGGCACGCGCAGCCTCAACCGCTCGGTGACGGACTCGCCCTCGCCGGTCGACATCATCGACGTGCGGCAGGTGACGGCCAAAACCGGCCAGCTCGACGTGAACCAGCTACTGCAATTCGTGGCCCCGTCCTTCAACTCAAACCGCCAGACCGGCGCCGACGGCGCCGACCACGTGGACCCCGCCAGCCTGCGTGGCTTGGGCCCCGACCAAACCCTGGTGCTCGTGAACGGCAAGCGCTGGCACCAATCGGCCCTTGTGAACCTGTTCGGCTCGCGCGGCCGTGGCAACACGGGCACCGACCTGAACACGATTCCGGCGGCCAGCATCGAGCGCATCGAGATTCTGCGCGACGGGGCCTCGGCCCAGTACGGCTCCGACGCCATTGCGGGCGTCATCAACATCGTGCTGAAAACCAGCACCAAGGAGCTGACCGCTAACGCCAACTACGGCGCCTACACCGCCAAGTACCGCTTCGACGACAAGACCTTCGACGGCGGCAACTTCAACGCCAACGCCAACTACGGCGTGGCCGTGGGCGAGGGCGGCTTCGTGAACGCCACCGTCGACTTTAACCAGCGCGAGCACACCCAGCGGGCTAACGTACCGGCCCCCGACGGCATCCAGCGCCGCCAGTACGGCGACCCCAAAGCCACCAACACGTCGGTCTACCTCAACAGCAAGCTGCCGCTGAGTGCGAACGTGTACGCCTACGTGTTCGGCGGCATCAACGTGCGCAAGGGCGACGCCTACGCCTACACCCGCAACCCAACGACGGATAGCATGGTCGTCCGGGGCCGGGATACGAGCTACGTATCCGTTCCCAACCCGCGTAGCAACGCCAAACTCTACCCCAACGGCTTCGACCCCATCATCACGAGCAGCATTTTCGACGGGCACGGGGTGGCCGGCGTGCGCGGCACCTTCGGGCAGTGGGACGTGGACCTGAGCAACGGCTTCGGCTCGAACAACTTCCATTATGGGGTGCGCAACACGCTGAATGCCAGTTTAGGAGCGAAGTCGCCGACGACTTTCGACGCGGGCGGGTTTCAGCTTCAGCAGAACGTGGTGGACCTCAACGTGAGCCGCAACTATAAAACTGTGTTGCAGGGCCTTAATCTGGCCTTTGGCAGCGAGTACCGCCGCGAGTGGTACCAGATTTTCGCGGGCGAAGAAGGCTCGTACCGCAACTACGCACCCGCCTCGAACCGGCCGGCTGGTTCGCAGGGCTTTCCCGGCTTTCAGCCGCGCAACGAGCTGAAAGCTAGCCGTAACAACGTGGGGGTGTACGCCGACGCCGAGCTAGACGTGACCAAGGCCCTGCTGGTGGAAGGCGCCGTGCGGTACGAGCACTACAGCGACTTCGGCAGCAACGTGACCGGCAAGCTGGCCACCCGCCTCAAGCTGAGCGACGCTTTTTCACTACGCGGCACACTCAGCACTGGTTTCCGGGCCCCGTCGCTGGCCCAGATTAATTTCAACACCGTGTTTACCAACGTGGTAGGCGGCAAAGCGGTGGACGTGCTCATTGACCGCAACAACGGGCCCGTGACGACGGCCGCGGGTATTCCGCCGCTCACACGCGAGCTGTCGCGCTCGGCCAGTGTGGGCCTCACGGGCCGGGCCGGCTCGGTGCTGACGTTTACCGTGGACGGTTACTACATTCACATCCAGGACCGCATTGTGCTCACCGGAGCTTTTCCAAACGACGATAACATCATCGGGCCCACCCTCACGTCCTTAAGCGTAGGCCAGGCCCAGTTCTTTGCCAATGCGGCTTCCACCAGCACCTTTGGCCTCGACGCTGTGGTAGCCAACACCTTGGGTGTGGGCACTGGCCGCCTCACTACCACGCTGGCCGCCAACTTTAACCGTCTCAACGTCACCAGCGTGCAAGCCACGCCGCAGCTGGCCGGCAAGGAAGACATCTTCTTTGGGCCCCGCGAACAGGCGTTTGTGAAAGCATCGGCGCCGCCCTTCAAAATCAACCTCACCCTCGACTACAGCCTCGGCCGCTTCGGGGCCCTGGTGCGGTTTGTGGAGTTCGGCGGCGTATCGCTCATCGACTACAACGGCGACCTGAACCGCTACGACCCGCGCCTGACTACCGACGTGGCCCTGAGCTACGCCCTCACCAACCAGCTGCGCCTCTCGGTGGGCAGCTCCAACCTGTTCAACAAGTACCCCAACTTCTTCAACCCCCAGGCCACCGAAACCGGCGGTGCCTGGGACCCCGTGCAGATGGGCAGCAACGGCCGCTTCCTGTTTGCCAAACTCCAAGCCCGGTTCTAAGCTAGGCCGGGCAATTATTCCCGCCGGTACCGAACGCTTGCTGGCAGCTTCGGGCCGAAAACAGCATAAGGAAACCGGCCCGTTGGCGGCTTCGAAGCCCGGCGGTGCTTCCCACTCAGGTCCAAAGATACTTTGGGCTAGTTCGCGCAATTGTGACAGCTTTAGGCGTCGAGCAAAAGCTGCCACAATTGATTGGTTACCAGACAAATGAATTCATCTTGCTGACCTTGACAGCTGCCGGATTTGTGGCGTTTCGGGATGCTCAAGCCTACCGTACCGGGCTGCTTTAGGCAATTTTTTGGTGGTGCCCCGGGTACCTCAACATTTGGGGAATCGCCTTTGATTTGTACTGTGTTCATAATTCTTTTTCTATTTTCACGTTTCCTTCATGTTGAAATTAATAACAGGGTAGCCGATTAGCGCTTGGCCGCCATTCATTGCATCTCTTTGGACTACCCATGTTGAAAGCTCCTGTCCTCTCCGAATTGCCTGGTGGTAAATGGAATTTGCCGCAACTGGACGAATCCGTGGTTATCCCCCGTGTTATTCATCAAACCTTTATGTCTAAGAAGCTACCGTCCGAACTTCAGGCAAACGTTGATAGGATTAAGCGGCTTAACCCTGGCTGGACGCATGTTATCCACGACGACGACGACATAACGAAGTTCATTGGCGAGCATTACGGCCCCCATATTCTTCACTGCTTTGAACGGATAAACCCGCGGTATGGCGTGGCCCGGGCAGATTTGTTCCGCTACCTGCTGATGTACAAACGCGGTGGCATTTACCTAGACATCAAGAGCACGTGTACTTGCCCATTCGAGCAAATGCTGAGGCCGGACGACCGGTACATTTTATCCCATTGGCGGAACGAGCCCGGCGGGCAGCACGAAGGATTTGGCACTTCGGCAGAGGTAACGGACATTGTCGGCGGCGAGTACCAGCAGTGGCACATTGTTGCGGCCCCCGGCCATCCTTTCCTGAAAGCAGTAATCGAAGCCGTCCTCCAGAACATTGACCAGTATCGCCCGTGGTTGCACGGCACGGGCGCCATTGGGGTGCTGAGACTAACCGGCCCGCTCGCCTACACCCTCGCCATTCAGCCGCTGGTACCGTCAGTGCCGCACCGGCAGGTTGCCAACGAGACAGTGGTGGGCCTTAAGTATTCGGTTTACTCACACACCTCACACCGGGCCGTTTACAAAACAAATTATTCCATACTGACGGAATCCGTTGTGCTGATGAAGAATATGAACAAGCTACTAGCTCATTTCTACAGCTTTGCGAAGAAAAGTAAACACCTGCTGTTGGCTAAAGTGAACAGCATCCACTACGGAAGAGCGCATCCGGCCTAGTATTTGGCGCCGCCAAGTCCTGTCGGCAACGCTTGGTTCTGGCACGGCCGGAACCAAGCGTTGTATTTTTGCGCCATGCTCCCAAAAATTCGCTCCACGACCGTGCTCGGCGTGCGCCACAATGGCCAGATTGCCCTCGGGGCCGACGGCCAAGCCACCATGGACAAGCACGTGGCCAAAAACAACGTGCGCAAAGTGCGCCAGCTCAACGACGGCAAGGTGGTGACTGGCTTTGCCGGCTCCACCGCCGATGCGTTCATGCTGCTCGACCGCTTCGAGGAGAAGCTGGCCGCCTACGGCAGTAACCTCAAGCGCGCCGCCATCGAGCTGGCCAAAGACTGGCGCAAAGACCAGTACCTGCGCAAGCTGGAGGCCATGATGGTGGTTTGTGACAAGGACGAGCTGCTCATCATCAGCGGCACCGGCGACGTGCTGGAGCCCGACATGGACGTGGCCGCCATTGGCAGCGGCGCGATGTACGCGCAAGCCGCCGCCCTGGCCCTGAAGAAGCACGCCCCGCACCTCACGGCCCGCCAGATGGTGGAAGATGCCTTGCACATCGCGGCCGATATCTGCATCTACACCAACCACAACCTCATCATCGCCGAGCCGGCCTAAGGTTTGGCTATTGGCTATTGGCTAATAGCTGCTGGCTGTTGGCTTTCCGTACAGCATCCCACCGACTTATTTCCCAAAAGCTAATAGCTAAGGGCCGCCTAAAGGCCCCCGCTAAAGGCTAACAGCTTAAAAAAAATGCACATCACCAATTTCCTCAAGCACCACTACCGCCACTTCAACGCCGCCGCCCTTATCGACGCGGGCGAGGGCTACAATAAGCACCTCGCCGAGGGCGGCAAAATGATGATTACCCTGGCCGGGGCCATGAGCACCGCTGAAATGGGGATTCAGCTGGCCGAGCTGATTCGGCAGGACAAGGTGCAGATTATCAGCTGCACGGGCGCCAACCTGGAGGAGGACATCTTCAACCTGGTGGCCCACGACTTCTACGAGCGGGTGCCGAACTACCGCGACCTGACGCCCGCCGACGAGCAGGCCCTGCTGGCGCGCCACATGAACCGCGTGACCGACACCTGCATCCCTGAAGAGGAGGCCATGCGCCGCCTCGAGCACGTGGTGCTCAAGTTCTGGGAGAAGGCCGACCAGGAGGGCAAATCGTACTTCCCGCACGAGTTTTTCTACCAGATTCTGCTCAGCGGTGAGTTGGAGCAGTACTACCAGATTGACCCCAAGGACTCGTGGATGCTGGCGGCGGCCGAGAAAAACCTGCCCATCATTTGCCCCGGCTGGGAGGACTCGACGCTCGGCAACATCTACGCCGGCCACGTCATCACCGGCGACATCAAGAACGTGCACACCATGCGCACGGGCATCCAGTACATGATTTACCTGGCCGACTGGTATACCAAAACCGCCACCGACGAGAGCAAAATCGGCTTCTTCCAGATTGGCGGCGGCATTGCCGGCGACTTCCCCATCTGCGTGGTACCCATGCTGCACCAAGACCTGGGCCGCACTAGCGTGCCGCTGTGGGGCTACTTCTGCCAGATTTCGGACTCGACGACCAGCTACGGCAGTTACTCGGGCGCCGTGCCCAACGAGAAAATCACCTGGGGCAAGCTGGGCGAGAAAACCCCCAAGTTCATCATCGAGAGCGACGCCACCATCGTGGCCCCGCTGATTTTTGCCATCGTGCTGGGGCAATAATTGCTGCTTGCACAAGCATTTAAAAGCCCGCCGCTGTTCAGCGGCGGGCTTTTTTGCGTTGGCTGGGGCCCCAGCTTGGCTAGCTGGCGCGGCAAGCAGCCAAGTAGCACGCTGGCGGTAGGTGGTAATCCTGGCACAAGCGGCGGTCGGCGGCTGCGGCAATGGGGGCGGGCTGGGGCCCCTCGGGGCGGCGGCCGTTCAGCTTTTGCTGGAAGTGAAACTCTTCTTCCTCTTGCTGGGAGTGGTAAGAATCGCTGAGGGCGAGGCGGCCAAACAGGTAAAGCATGACGGGCGGGCTGGGGTGAAACGGAAAGGCAAGCGCATAGACGGGATACCGCCCGACTTATTCTAGTTGCAACCCAAAAAAATGCATTCGACCAACGCCCGCCTCTTCGCTACGAAACCCGGCAGCACGGCTACCAGTGGCCGGATTGGGCTTGCCGCGCCCGTCGGCCCGCGCCGGGGCCTCAACGTGGGCGCCGCTTTGGGGCCCCGGCGTAGGTAAAAATTAGCCCTGTTAAAGCGAAGCGCCGCCCAAAATCTCATCGGTGAAGTGCGCCTGGTGCGGCGGCTGGGCAAACTTCTCGGCGTTGTAGGCCGCCGAGGTGCCGCGCGGGATGGAGAGCGACTGCCACGCATCGCCGGCCACCAGGCGGGCCAGGAACACCATTTGGCCCACGTGGTAGGGGTAGTGCGCCAGCTGCCGGTTGATGGCCTCGGCCACGGTGTGGCCCTGGTGGCGGATGTACACGAGCCGGTCCAGGTCGGCCACCGTCAGTTCATTTAGGGCCCCAAACAGGCATTGCCAGCCGGCCTCCCACTTTTCGAGCACCGCGGCGCGGGTGCGCAGGTCGTCGTCGAACTCGGCTTCGCGGTGGCGCCAGGGCTTTTCGCCGTCGGTGGTCAGAAAATCTGTCCAGCGCGACAACATGTTGCCCCACAAGTGCTTCACGATGGCCGCCAGGCTGTTGCTGGCCGCGTTGGGCTGCCAGTTGAGTTGGTCGTCGGGCACTTGGGCCAGGGCTTGCTCGCCCAACAACTTGTAGTACGCGAATTGCTTTTTGGTGCTGGCGAGGAAGTCGGCGGTCATGGCGGCGGGTACATGGTACGCCGCGAGTTTACGCCGCCCGGGCGCAAAAGCCTAGCGACCTGGGGGCCCCGCTAGCGCCACACGGCGGCCACCGTGGTGTCGGCGAAGCTGAGGCGGGCGGGCGTGGTGGTCAGGTCGAGGGTGCCGGTGGTGTGGCGGTTGCGCACGGTAATGTGCAGGCGGTACACCTGGACCGGCAGATCCTGGAGGCTAATGGCGCTTTGGGCGGGCCCCGGGGCGGTGGTTGCGCCGTCGCGCATCACGCCGCAGTAGCGCAGGCTCAGCACGTCGTCATCCTGCCGGGTGAGGGAGGCGGTGAGGTGGTCGCCGCCGCTGGTGTTGAACACGTTGTCTTTGCTGAGCAGAAACGTTTCGACCGTGCCCGGTAGCTGCACGGCCCGCTGCTGGGTGCGCAGCAGCACCTGGTAGCCGCTGGGCCCCGGCGCGCCGCAGTCGTCCTCCAGGGCCAGCGCCGTGCCCGCCCCGGGGGCCAGGCTCGGGTCGTCGCTTTTGCGGCAGCTGAACAGCGCGAGGGAAGCGACAAAAAGCAGGGGCAAGCGCATACGGGCGGACGGAAAAGCGGGGATGTAGCCAGGTGACCCCCGCGCGGCCAAAAAGGTTGCACGGCTGGGCCGCCCCCGGGTCCCCAGCGCAAGCACGGCCGGCTGCCGCCGGGCCCCGGCAAAAGCAGAACGTGTGGCAGACTGTTACGTTAGCCGTTCACAACGCCCCTTCACTTCGCCCGCCGCCGCATGGCCACCACGCCCATCCCCCAGAAAATACTGGCCCGCCAGCACGAAATAACGGCCGACTTCATGCGCCTCGTCGACGAGCACATTGCTGATGTAGTGGCGGGCCGGGCCACCGAAATGCTGGAAATCCGCGACCTTGCCGGGCAACTCTGCATCCACCCCACGCACTTGAGCAATACGCTGAAGCTGACCACCGGCCACCCGCCCTGCCACTACTTTGAGGCCCAGCTCCTGGCCACGGCCCAGCAGTTGCTGCGCGATACCGACCGGCCCATCGCGGCCATTGCCGCCAACCTTACCTACGACCCGTCTAACTTCACCAAGTTCTTCAAGCGCTTCGCCGGCTGCACGCCTAAGCAGTACCGCGAGCAGGTGGGGGCCCAGCGCCGCGCAGAAATTCCGGAAGTAGTCACCATTTAACCTGGGCTACTCACCATAAGCCAGCCGCTGGGGCCCCGGACCTTTGTATTGTCAATGAAGGCAACCCTTAAACAATACAATGATGAGCACCAACAAAATAGCCCTCGTCACCGGCGGTAGCCGCGGCCTGGGCAAAAACATGGCCCTAAACCTGGCCCAAAAAGGTATCGACGTGCTGCTAACTTACCACAGCCAGCAAGCCGATGCCGACGCGGTGGTGGCCGAAATCAGGGCCCTGGGCCGCCGGGCCGCCGCCCTGCCGCTCGACGTGGCCAATGCCGCGGGCTTCGACGCCTTCTTTGCGCAGGTGAAAACCACGCTCCAGCAAGATTTCCAGGCCGAACGCTTCCAGTTCCTGATCAATAACGCCGGCACCGGCCTCCACGCCGCCTTTGCTGAGACCACCGAGGCGCAGTTTGATGAGATGGTGAACGTGCACCTAAAGGGCCCGTTCTTCCTGACGCAGAAAGCGTTGCCGTTGCTGGAAGACGGCGGCCGCATCATCAACGTCTCATCGGGACTGGCGCGCTTTAGCCTGCCCGGCTCCTCGGCCTACGCCAGCATGAAGGGCGCCATTGAGGTGCTGACCCGCTACCAGGCTAAGGAGCTGGGGGCCCGAGGCATCGCCGCCAACGTGGTGGCCCCCGGGGCCATCGCCACCGATTTCAGCGGTGGCATGGTGCGCGACAACGCCCACGTAAACGCGATGGTGGCCGGCATGACGGCCCTGGGCCGCGTGGGCGAACCCGACGACATCGGCCCCATCGTGGCCTTCCTCTGCACCGACGAGGCCCGCTGGATTAACGCCCAGCGGCTGGAGGCATCGGGTGGGATGCAGGTGTAGTTATCGGGCTAACGCGAATGCAAAACGCCTTCCGATCTGCGTAGATGGGAAGGCGTTTTTGTGAGCCATTTGGTGGTCGCAGCTAAAACCGGAACGCCGGGCGGTACGGGTTCCAGAGGCCCCACGGAATCATGAGGAGCACCAGCAGCAGGGCGATGCCGTAGTAAATGAAGGCAGTTTTGTGCTTGGCGGCGTCGGTGGGGCGCTTTTTGGAGAGCGTGCGGCCGATTTGGGCGATGATGACGGCGAGGACCATGATGGCCACGTGCTCCATGCCGAAAAAGCGCACCTCCGGGTTTTTCATGGCGCCGGCTACTTTCATGGCCTTGAGGCCGTAGGGGCTGAGGCCGAAGTACAGGCCCAGGCCCACGATGAGCTGCAACAGCATGAAGCCCACGAAGCTGGCCCCAAAAGCGTTATCGCCCTTGGCAAACGGACGGTGGCCCGACATGCCCACGTAGGCGCGGTACACGGCCACGAGGCCGGCCCCGAGCACGAAGTAGCGGAGGTAGGAGTGCAAATAGAGTAGAACCTGGTACATGGTGCTGGGAAGAAGCGTGGGGGTTGGGTACTACAACAAAAGTTGGGGCAAGTTGGGGCCCTAGCGAACCTTGCCGCGCTTCACCAGATAGGCATAAAGCACTTTCTCAAAGGGCTCGCGCACGTCCACGGGCACGAAATCAATCTTCAATTGCCCGCAGCGCAGGGCTAAATCCTGCTCGAAAGTGGCCATGGCGGCCCGGTACTGCTCCCGGATTTGGGAGGGCTGGAGCTTGATTTCCTGGCCCGTTTCCACGTCCTCGAAGATGTAGGGCCGCTCAGCAAAATCAAAGTTGGCCTCCGTGCTGCGGTCGAGTACGTGGAAGAGCAGCACCTCGTGGTGCTGGTGGCGCAGGTGCTGGAGGGCGGCCAGCGCGGCGGCCTGCCCGGCCGCGTCGCGCCCCAGCATGTCGCTGAACAGGATGACGAGCGAGCGTTTGGGAATCTGCTGGGCGATGGTGTGGATGACGCCGGCCACGTCGGTGCCGCGCCGGGGCCCCGCGGGGGCGGCGGGCCGCTCGAGCAGGCGCTGCAAGGCCAGCAGCACGGCGTGGCGGTGGGTGGTGGTGGAGCGCACGGGCGTTTGCAGCTCCACGCGGTCGGCGAAGGTGACGAGGCCCACCGCGTCGCGCTGCCGCGTGAGCAGCGTGGCCAGCGCCGCCGCCGCTACCACGCTGAAGGTCAGCTTGGCATGGTCGGGGGCGGGGTAGTACATGCTCGGGCTCACGTCGATGAGCAGGTGGGCGCGCAGGTTGGTTTCCTCCTCGTAGCGCTTCACAAACAGCTTGTCGGTGCGGGCAAACACCTTCCAGTCGATGTGTCGGGTGCTGTCGCCGGGGTTGTAGAGGCGGTGCTCCGAAAACTCGACCGAAAAGCCGTGGTACGGCGACTGGTGCAGGCCAGTGATGAAGCCGTCGACGAGCTGGCGGGCCAGGAATTCCAGGTTTTCGAACGAGCGAACGGCGGCGAGGTCGGGGGCGGGCATGGGCGGGCGAAAGGGGCGGTGGGGCCCCGGGGGCCCTGTTCAAAGATACCACAACGGGGCTAGGGGCACTTTTTTCTTCGGCTCATCCTACCTACATTCGAATCAACATCAATCGATTGTTCTATTCATCAATTTTACCTACCCAAACCCTGTGGACGACCGTAACGACCAGGAAGAGATTTATTCCCAACGCATTAAGGCGGGCAAGCGCACGTATTTCTTCGACGTGAAAGCCACCCGCGGCCAGGATTACTACCTGACCATCACCGAAAGCAAGCGCCGCCAGAACAGCGACGATTCGGTTTCATATGAAAAACACAAGATTTTCTTATATAAAGAAGATTTTTTGAAATTCGTAGATGCCCTTCAGGATGCCGTGGACTACGTGCGTGAGGAGCTGCTAACCGCCGAGGAAGTCGCCGAGCTCGACCGCCCCCGCGAGTACGACGAGCGCGACCGCCGCGACGCCCCCGCCGCCGAGCAGCGCCCCGCCTTCGACGCCAACCGCAGCGACGACAGCTACTAGGGCCCCAGCCACGCATTTAAATAGGCAACGGCGCGCATGAACCCCGGTTCATGCGCGCCGTTTGGCTGTGGCGTGGACTCTGCGGGTGCGCGCGTCTGAACGGTCGCTGCCCGGATTGTAGCGCGGACTTTGTAGTCCGCGGCGCTCGCTTCGTCCTGCCGGTAGTCGTTAAGCGACCGTTCAGAGCCGCGGACTACAAAGTCCGCGCTACAATCCGGGCAGCGACCGTTCAAACGCGCGCACCCGCAGAGTCCACGCTACGGCGCGTCGTACCTTTGCGGCCGAATTGCGCTAATTCATAATTTATAATTCATAATTTTTAATTCAGAGAAATGGGCCTCCGCTGCGGTATCGTGGGCTTGCCGAACGTCGGCAAATCCACCCTGTTCAACGCGTTATCCAACGCCAAAGCCGAATCGGCCAACTACCCGTTCTGCACCATCGAGCCCAACGTGGGCGTGATTACCGTGCCCGACGAGCGCCTGCAAATCCTGGAGGCGCTGGTGAACCCCAAGCGCGTGCTGCCCACCATCATCGAGTTCGTCGACATTGCCGGCCTCGTGAAGGGCGCCAGCAAGGGCGAGGGCCTGGGGAATAAATTCCTCGCCAACATCCGCGAGGTGGACGCCATCATCCACGTGGTGCGCTGCTTCGACGACCCCAACATCGTGCACGTGGCCGGCGGCGTCGATCCGGTGTTCGACAAGGACGTGATTGACACCGAGCTGCAAATCAAGGATTTGGAGAGCATCGACAAGAAGCTGGTGAAATCAGAGCGCAGCGCCAAGGCCGGCGATGCCGTGGCCAAGAAGGAAGTGGCGGGCCTGCAAAAATTCAAAGTGGCCCTCGAAGCCGGCCAGAACGCCCGCGCCGTGGCCGCCACCGCCGACGACCTGGAAGCCGTGGCCGACTTGCAGCTGCTCACCATCAAGCCCGTGATTTACGTGGCCAACGTGGACGAGGCCAGCATTGCCACCGACGGCAACAACCACGTGGCCGCCCTGCGCGCGCACGTGCAAGCCGAGGGGGCCCAAGTGGTGCTCGTGTCGGCCGCCATCGAGTCGCAGATTGCCGAGATGGAGGACGCCGACGAAAAAGCCATGTACCTGAGCGAGTACGGCCTCACCGAGTCGGGCCTGAACAAGCTCATCCGGGCCAGCTACGAGCTGCTGAACCTCATCACTTATTTCACCGCCGGCGTGCAGGAAGTGCGCGCCTGGACCATCCACCGCGGCGACAAGGCCCCGGCGGCGGCCGGCGTCATCCACTCCGACTTCGAAAAAGGCTTCATCCGGGCCGAGGTCATCAAGCTGCCGGACTACCAGGAGTACAAGACGGAAGTTAAAATCAAGGAAGCCGGCCGCATGGCTGTGGAAGGCAAAGACTACGTGGTGCAGGACGGCGACATCATGCATTTCCGCTTCAACGTCTGAGCCGGTAAAGACTGGATTTTAGGACTAAATACAAGCAAAAGGCCCGGCGTGCAAGCGTTGGGCCTTTTGCTTGTAAATGAGAGCGTTCGCCCGAAAATGGGGCCTTATTATTAAGAGATTTGCTGGAAAATTGGGAGCGATGTAGCGTGGTGGCCTTGCAGTGGGGCCCCCTTGTGCGCCATGTTATGTTTTCAGGATTGCGTAATTATTATGAAAATGCCAATATTGTGTTGTCTTATCTTTGTAAAAATTGGCTGAAGACGGACTTCGGATAACTAATAGCAGGACCATGAAACAACGCTTACTTCTCCTATTACTGGGTTTTGTGCTGCTAATCAGCGGCTACCGGGCAGGGGCTCAGGGAGTGACTACTTCGGCCATCAAAGGGCTGGTGCTGGACGCCAAGGGCCAGCCGCTGCCGGGGGCCACGGTGGTGGCCACGCACCTGCCCTCGGGCACGATTTACGGCAACGCCACGCGCGACAACGGGCAGTTCGACTTGCTGAACATGCGCATCGGGGGGCCCTACGAGGTGAAGGTGTCGTTCGTGGGTTACGAAACCTTCGTGCAAAGCAACATCCAGCTGGTGCTGGGCAAAACGTTTGAAACGCGCGTGACGCTGAGCGAGGGCAGCGGCCAGAAGCTCGATGAAGTGGTGGTGAAGGCCAACCGCGACGGCCAGATCAACCCCGACCGCACCGGGGCGGCCACCAACATCAGCTCGATGGCCATCCGCTCGCTACCCACCATCAGCCGCTCGCAGGAAGACTTCACGCGCCTCACGCCCCAGGCCAGCGGCCAGAGCTTTGGCGGGCGCAACACGCTGTACAACAACTTCTCGCTCGACGGCTCCATCTTCAACAACTCGTTTGGGCTGGACTCGCCCACGCCCGGCGGCCAGACCAACTCGCAGCCGGTGAGCCTCGACGCCATCGAGCAAATCCAGGTGAGTTTGGCGCCCTACGACGTGCGCCAAGGCGGCTTCACCGGGGCGGGGGTGAACGCCGTGACCAAGAGCGGCACCAACAGCTTCCGCGGCACGGCCTACACCTACTTCCGCAACGAGAACCTGATCGGCAGCAAGGTGCAGGGCGCCACCATCGACAACCCGAGCCTAAAGTTCAACCAGACCGGCTTTGCCCTCGGGGGCCCCATCGTGAAGAACAAGCTGTTCTTCTTCACCAACGCCGAGTTTACGCGCCAAACCGACCCGGGCCAGAGCTTCCGGCCGGCGGCCAGCACCGCCGAGGCGCAGGCGGCCCAGAGCGGCCAGCTCAACGGCGTGAGCCGGGTGCTGGGCTCGGACTTGCAGGCCATCCGCGACCGGCTGGTGTCGGCCTACGGCTACGACCCGGGCAGCTTCGAGGGCTTCACGTACCGCACGTACTCGAACAAGTTCCTCGCCAAGCTCGACTGGAACATCAACCCGTCGAATACCTTTTCCATCCGCTACAACTACCTCAAGAGCTACCGCCAGCAGGGGCCCCACCCGATTGCCATTGCGCCGTCGTCGCGGGTGCCCGGCGTGAACACCTTGCAGTTTCAGAACTCGGGCTACACCGTGGACAACAACCTGAATTCGGTGGTGGCCGAGCTGAACAGCACGTTCGGTAACGGCAAGTTCAGCAACAAGGCGCAGGCCGGGTACTCGGCGTTCCGCGACTTCCGCGAGCTGCCCAGCCCCACGTTCTTCCCCATGATTGACATTACGCAGGGCGGCACCACCTACACCAGCGTGGGCACGGAGCAGTTTTCGGCCAACAACTTGCTGGACCAGAACATCCTCCAGCTGACCGACAACCTGAGCTACTTCGCCGGCAAGCACATCCTCACGCTGGGGGCCAACTACGAGCACTTCGCCTTCACCAACGGCTTCAACCTCCAGCGCTACGGCTACCAGCGCCTGGAGCTGACCGACTTTTTCCGCTTCACGCAGCCCGGCCAGCCCGGCTTCCTGGACCTGAAGGCCCAAGCCGCCGCCGGCGCCGCCGCCCCCGTGAAGCAGGTGGACGTGACCGTGGCCCAGCTCGGCGTGTACTTGCAGGACGAGTTCCAGGCCAGCCCGGCCCTGAAGCTGACGCTGGGCGTGCGCGCCGACATGCCCATCTACAGCACCACGGTGGCCCCGAACGCGCAGGTTTCGGCCGCCACCTTCAACAGCCCCGACGGCCAGCCAACGAAGATCGACGTGTCGCAGCTGCCGAAATCGACGCCGCTGTTTTCGCCCCGTTTGGGCTTCAACTTCACGCCGCAGGGCGCCGGGGCCCAAACCCAGCTGCGCGGCGGCACGGGCATTTTCACCGGCCGCATCCCGTTCGTGTGGATTTCCAACCAAGCCTCGAACGCGCAGTTTGACAACGGCTACACGTTCCAGATCAACAGCACGGGCCGCGACTTCAAGTTCCCGCAGGTGTGGCGCACCAACCTGGCCCTGGACCACGAGCTGCCCGGCGGCCTGGTGGCCACGGTGGAGGCCATTTACACGAAGGACATCAACGCGGTGGTGCACCGCAACTACAACTTCGTGACGCCCACGCAGCGCCTGGCGGGCGCCGGGGGCGGCGACAGCCGCCAGATTTACCCCGCCGCGGGGCCCCGGCTCAACTCGTTTGTGGGCCGTGACGGTCAGTTCACGTTCCTCGACGCGGGCGTGATTGGGCTCGAAAATACCAATAAAGGCTACCAGTACTCCATCACCGGGCAGCTGCGCAAGGAGTTTGCCAACGGCTTTTACGCCACGGCGGCCTACACCTACGCCCAGGCCAAGGACGTGACCTCGAACCCCGGCGAAATTGCCGGCGACGCCTTCCAGCGCCTACCGGTGGTGGGCAACCCCAACCAGCCCGCGCTGGCCTACAGCGACTTCGGCTTGCAGCACCGCATCATCGCCGCCGCCGGCCGCCGCTTCTCTTATGCGAATAACAAGCTGGGCACCACGGTGGGCTTCTTCTTCGAGGCTGGCCAGGGCAACCGCTTCAGCTACACCTACGCCGGCGACCTGAACCGCGACGGCATCGACGGCAACGACCTGGTGTTTGTGCCCGCCAACCGCGGCCAAATCAACCTGGTGGCCTACACCAACGCCGCCGGCCAAAGCGTATCGGCCGACCAGCAGTACCAGCAGCTCGACGCCTACATCAACCAGGACCCGTACCTGCGCCAGCACCGCGGCGACTACACCGTGCGCAACGGGGCCCTCAGCCCCTGGTATAGCCAGCTGGATGCCAAGCTGATGCAGGACTTCGCCGTGACGACCGGCAGCGGCAAGAAGAACACCTTGCAGCTCAGCCTCGACATCCTCAACCTGGGCAACCTGCTGAACGCCAACTGGGGCAACCGCCAGCTCGTGGGCAACAACCGCCTCATCGAAGCCGCCTACCCCACGGCCACCGCCGCCGATGTACCGGCCTACACCTTCCGCGGCGGCACCCAAACCTACTTCATCGATTCCAGCCTGGCTAGCCGCTGGCGCGCCCAGGTAGGCGTGCGCTACATCTTCGACTAGGGCCCCAGGAAGGAGCTTGGACTTTGTAGTCCGAGCGTGAGCGCAGCGAGCAGTGTCGGCAGCACGAGCCAGACGCAAGATGCTCGCTGCGCTCGCGCTCGGACTACAAAGTCCAAGCTACTGGTGGTCAACAGCACAAAAAAGAGGGCCCCTGTGGCCCTCTTTTTTTTATTCTGCTCTCGGATTTATTCCGTGCCCGGGGTGCGGGTGCCAGCGTAGTAGTACAGCTCGGCCAGCGATTTTTCGTAGCTGGCCTGCATGCTGGCTAGTTTCAGGCGGAGGTCGATGAGCTTGGTTTCGCGGCTGTTGATGAGGAATACGGTGCTTTCGCCAAGGTTGAACTTGACCAGCTCGGCCCTTAATAACGTGCGCTGGTTATTGATGGTGAGGGCCTGGAGGGCCAGCTGGCGCTCGTAGGCCTTGAGTGTGTTATAGCTGGACGTGACCTGGTTGAGGATGGTGCGCCGGCTCTGCTGCTGCTCCAGGCCGGCTTCCTGCACTTGGAGGCGGGTGTACTGGAGCTTGCCGCGTTCCTGGCGCAGGAAAAGCGGGAAGGCAAAATCGACGCCCATTTTGTAGTTGTTCCAGCCAAAATCGTAGCTACTCGACACCTCGTTGCGGTAGAAGTCGCCCTGGCTCAGCAGCGTGCCGCTGACGTTGATTTTGGGCTTCAGCATTTCGCGCCGGTAGCGCTCCTCGATGCCGAGCTGGCGGATTTTGGCGTCCAGCTTGCGCAGCGTGGGGTGCTGGGTAGTGGCCAGGTCGCTGAGGCGGCGCAGGTCGGTGGTATCGACGGCGGCCAGGCGCACGGCCTGGGGCACGGCGCGGGCAGGCAGCTCCACGGGCTGGGCGTTGCGGTTCCAGAGGTGGTTGGAAAGCACGAGGCGGGCGTTTTGCAGCTCCACGCCCAGCTGTGTAGCCTGCACGAGGCGGTCCTGGGCAGTGATGCGCGCCTCCACCGAGTCGATGGGGGCCTGGTCGCCCACGTCCACCCGGCGGCTCACGGCCCGGAAGCGGCCCTCGGCCAGCGCCACACCTTCCTGAATCAGCGCGGTTTGCTGGTAGGCGTAGTACCAGCTCCAGTAGTCCTTGGCCGCTTGCAGCCACACTTCGTTGATTTGCTTCACGCGGTCGGCCTCGGCCGCGGCTACCATGATGCGGGCCTGGCGCAACGTGCTGCGGCGCGCGTCGATGAGCAAGCCCTGGCCCAGCGGCACCGACAGGCCGATGCCCGCCAGCCCGGGCACGGGCGTGCGGTGCTCGGGGTTGACGTAGGTGCCCACGTAGCGGTCGTAGCTGGCCTTCAGGTCCACGCCGCCCGGCCACAGCGGTACCTTCAGCTCGTTGGCCCAGTTGTTATAGTAATCGGTGCCCCCGTACACCTTGCGGTCGAAGCCCGCGCCCAGCTTCGGGTCGAAGCCACCGCGGGCCTGCTGCACCTGGGCCTGGGCCTCGGCGCTGAGCAAAGCCGCCTGCTTGACGATAGGGTGGTTGGCAAACACCAGCTCGGCCAAATCTTGCAGCGAGAACACGCGGCTCGAATCGAGCACCGCGCGGGGCCCGCCGGGGCCCCACCCAGCAGCAGCGGCGCGGCCGGCGTGGCCAGCTTGCCCGGTGCGGCCGGGTCGGAAGTTGGGCGGCGCGGCCCAAGCTGCCCGGGCGACAATTGTTCCGGCCCGAGCTGGCCCGGGGCCCTTGCCCCGACGGCCGGCAGG
>NZ_MDZA01000003.1 GCF_001816125.1 Hymenobacter coccineus
CACGGCACCGCCCCCCTCAGCCCCACCGCCGCCACCCGCCGCGCCCTCGACGCCCCCCTGGCGCCGGCCTCTACACCGTGCTGTGCCAGACGGCCGACGGCCAGCTTTACTCCCGCCGCATCTTGGTAAAGTAATATTTAATCTATATTCAGTATCTTTCAAAAGGCCGGCCGCAACGCTGGCCTTTTTTGGCTTAGGACGGTAAGCGTCAATAAAATATTTACCTGAACATTAGATGAACTTTACTTATTCGCCCTATCTTGCCCTGAGATTCTTCCTACATTTTTCTTTTCCACTTTACCCGCTTCTATGCGTAGCATCATTACTCTTTTGGGCCTGGGAACTTGCCTGGCCGCCGTGCCGCTGCTCCCGCGCCTGGGGGCCCCGGCCGCCGACCTGACGGCCGCCCCCCGCCCGGTGGCCGACCCCAACTCGCGCGTCGGCGGCGAGTTGCAGCAGCTCTACCGGCTCTGGAACACCGCCGCCCGCGGCCAGGGCCCCCAGCTGGCCGCCGCCTTCCCCGAGCTGACGCTGGCGGACGGCGACGCGGTGCTGGTGCGCATCACGGCCCGCAACGTGGCCGCGCTGCGCCCGGCGCTGCTGGCCCGCGGCTTCGTGGTGGTGTCCGACCAAAGCAAGCTGCACTTCATTGAAGGGCGCTTGCCGGTGAGCCAGCTGGCCCCCGGCGCGGCCGGCATTGAGGCCCTCGCGGCGCAGGGCCTGCTAGGCGTACTGCCAGTATTCGACCCCATCAACAACGCGGGCAAGGTGCTGAACCAGGCCGATTTCGTGCTCGAAGCCGCCCGCGTACGGGGCGCTAGGCCCAATGGCTACGATGGCACGGGCGTGCGCATCGGCGTGATAAGCGACTCGTACAACGCGCTGGGCGGCGCGCCTGCGGGCGTGGCTTCCGGCGACTTGCCCGCCAACGTGCAGGTGCTGCTGGACCCCGCTACGGGCACCGACGAGGGCCGGGCCATGATTGAGTTGATCCACGACATCGCCCCGGGGGCCGGCAAGGCGTTCAGCGCCGTATTCCAGGGCGAGGCCAACTTCGCCGACCAGATCTTCAAGCTAGCCGACCCCACGCTGGGCAACTGCAAAATCATCGTCGACGACATCAGCTACCTCAACGAGCCCATGTTCCAGGACGGCGTAATTGCCCAGGCCGTGGAGGAAGTGGTGGCCACCCGCGGCGTAGCCTACTACTCGTCGGCCGGCAACTACGCCGATAAGTCGTCGGAGTACGCGGCCCCCACTTTCACCGCCACCACCGGCGGGGCCGCCGATTTGGACTTCGGCCTCTCGACTGGGGCCCCACCGACACGCGCCAGCCGTTCACCATTGCCGCATCGGGCGCGTTCCGCCTGGCCATTCAGTGGAGCGACCCGTTTTACACCGCCGATGGGGTGAAAACCGACCTCGACGCCTACCTAGTGGTGGACCGCCCCGGGGGCGCCATCAAGGGCGACACCGTGGCCCGCGCCACCACCAACAACCTCGCCAACCAGACGCCCGGCGAAATCATCAGCTTCACCAACCCCGCTACGGCCACCAACACGGCCTTCAACCTGGTGCTGAGCCGCCGGACCGGCACCGCCGACCCCGCCCGCGTGAAGTACATCGGCTACGGAGCCTCGTTCACGCCCACCAAGTACTGGACGCGCAGCGGCACCATCACGGGCCACCACGCCTCCGTGAGCAGCATGTCCGTATCGGCCGCGCCGTCGTTCAACCGCCTCGCGCCGGAATCCTTCACCTCAAAGGGCACCCCCACGTACTTGTATGGGCCCCTGGGCGCGCCCCTGGCGGCCCCGGTCACGCGCCTCAAGCCCGATTTCACTTCAATTGACTTCGTGAGCACCACCTTTTTTGGTGGCAACGCCACGCCCGACCCGGCCGACGGCCTGTTCTTCTCGGGCACCTCGGCGGCGGCGCCCAACGCGGCGGCCGTGGCCGCGCTGCTCTGGCAGGCCCAGCCTGCCCTCACCCAGGCCCAAATCAACGACCGGCTGAAGGCCACGGCCACCGACCTGTTGACCCCCGGCTATGATGCCCTGACCGGCGCAGGCCTGATCAACGCCTACGCCGCGGTATTTGGGATGCCGCTGGCGGCCACCGCCCCGTTCGTCGAAACCTTCGATAATACCGGCCTTTCCCGTGCCTGGCAGATTGAGGGCCGTGGCGCCGGCCGCAGTCTGGTGCGCACCGACTTCGCGCCCGCTTCGGCCCCCGGCCAGCTCGTGCTCGACAACTTCATCCCGACCTTCACCATCGGGACGGGCACCAGCGAGGCCACCCTGCGCCTGAACCTGAGCGCCGCGCCCACCACGAGTTACGTACTGACGTTCAAACACAAGAAGATTCTGGGCGAAACCGACCAGGCCATGCCCGCCACCTTCACCACCACCAGCCCCACCGACGGCGTGGCCCTGAGCGTGGACGGCGGCACCAACTGGCTCCGCCTGGCCGATCTGACCGGCACCAACGCCACGACCGCCTATAAAACGGTGAGCGTGGACCTGACCCAGTTTGCCACCGCCAACAACCTGACGCTGGGCAACGACGTGCGCGTGCGCTTCCAGCGCTACGGCGCTAGCCTGCAAGTAGATGCCGCCGTGGCCACCCGCCGCGGGGGCCGCGCCTTCGACGACGTAACCGTGTCGGGCGGCACGGGGGCCCCAGTGGCCTTCTTCACCTCGTCGGCCACCGCCGCGGCGCTGTGCCCCGGCTCCACGGTGCAGTTCACCGATGCTTCGCTGCTGAGCCCCACGGCCTGGAGCTGGAGCTTCCCCGGCGGCACGCCCGCCACCAGCACCGCCCAGAACCCCGTGGTGACCTACCCCACGGCCGGCACCTACGCCGCGACCCTCACCGTAACCAACGCCAGCGGCACGGCCAGCACCACCACTGCCGCGGTCGTCGTCGTGTCGGCGGCCCTGCCGGTGGCCAGCTTTGCCGCCCGCCAGACGCTGATTTGCCCCGGCGGTAACATCGGCTTCACTAACACCTCCACGCAGTGCGTGAGCAGCATCAGCTGGAGCTTCCCCGGCGGCACGCCCGCCACCAGCACCGCTCAGAGCCCCGTGGTGACCTACCCCACGGCTGGCAGCTACACTGCGACCCTCACGGCCACCAACTCCAACGGCAGCAGCACCAAAAGCATCCCGGTAACGGTGCAGGGCACGGCCCTGGCCATTCCGTACACCGAGACGCTGGTGGCCGGCATCCCCGCCACCTGGGGCGTGCTCAACCCCGACAACGGCATTACCTGGGCCACGGCCACCAACATCTTGCTTAAGGACGGCACCCGCGGCTCGGCGGCCGACATGAACTTCTACGACTACGAGGCCGTGGGCCAGCGCGACACGCTGCAAACCCCCGCCTTCAACCTGAACCAGCCCCGTGCGTTCCTGCGCTTCGACGTGGCCTACGCCGCCGCGGGGCCCGTTGCTGCGAACTACAACGACTCGCTGGCCGTGGACGTGTACACCGCCTGCACCAACACCCGCCTGGGCCGCGTGTACCTGAAGTCGGCCGTTGATGGCCTGCCCACCACGCTGTTCCGCCAGGCGGCCTACACCCCCACCTCAACCAGCCAGTGGCGCAGCGAGAACATCGACCTGACCGCCTACCTCAACCAGCAGGTGTACTTCCGCTTCGTGGCCTTCAACCAATACGGCAACCACCTCTTCCTGAGCAACGTGCAGGTGGGCAACACCGTGCTGGCCACCAAGGCCCTGGCCGACTCGCCCGCCCTGCAAGCCTACCCCAACCCGGTGGCCGGCGGCCGCAGCCTTACGCTGGCGCTGCCCGCCGCTGCCGGTGCGGCCACGGTGCGCCTGATTGACGCCCTGGGCCGCACCACCTGGCAGAGCACCGTGGCGCTGAACGCCGCCACCGCCACCCGCCGCAGCCTGGACGCCCCCTTGGCCTCCGGCCTCTACACTGTACTGTGCCAGACGGCCGACGGCCAGCTCTACTCCCGCCGCGTGGTAGTGGAATAGTGCGCTTCGGCAGCTGAAATAGCTTACAAAAAAAGGGCCACCCAACTGCGTTGGGTGGCCCTTTTTTTGTGCGCAGCAACGGGCGCCTGGCGGCTATTCTTCGTTGGCCGCCAAGCGTTTCACTGCCCCGGCAGCGGCGTTGCTGACGTGGACCCGGGCCCGGTTTTCGCGGGCAAATACTTGCATCAGCACGATGAAGTACGAGAGCAGCAGGGGCCCTATTACCAGGCCGACAATGCCAAAAATCTCTACGCCCAGCGTGAGGCCCACCAGCGTTACCCACGGGTGGATGTTGCCCATGCCCTTGGCCAGCCAGATGCGCAACACGTTGTCGGCGTTGATAATAACGACCAGGCCCACCACCAAAATTCCGATGCCCTGGGTGGTTTGCCCCTGGGCAAACTGGTAGAGTGCGGCGGGGCCCCACACGAGCGGCGTGCCCAGCACCGGAATAAAGGCCATGAAAAACGCCACCAGCGTCCAGAACAGCGGGTCGGGCACTTTGAAAATCCACAGCGTCAGCCCCGTCAGCAGGCCTTGCACCAAGGCCACCAGGGCCTGGCCCAGCACATTGGCGTTCACGTTGTTGCGCAGCGAGTCGCTCAGGTCGTTCATCGTTTTCTCGCGGAAGGGCAGGTAGCGGTGCAGGCCGGCCAGGAAAGCTTCCTCCTGCGTGAACAAGTAGTAGAGCGTGAAGAGCATGAGGCCCACAATGACGATGAAGTTCAGCACGCTGCTGGCCAGCGTCGGAATCCACTGGCTTACGCGGGCGGCGCCTTGCTGTAAGAGCTGGCGCACGTTGGCTTCCTGCGTCACCTGCATGCCCACTTTGCGCTCAATGCGCTGCACCACCAGCAAAATCTGGTCGGTGTTTTTGGCCAGCACTTGCAGGCGGTCGATGAGCAGCGAGGTGAGGGCGAAGAACGGGATGACGAGCACCACCACCGCAAATAGCAGCAGTAGCACCGCCACGAGGGTGCGGTTCCAGCCGCGCTTGTGCACCAGGGCCGTGAACCACGGCCGGAACACCACGTACAAAATGCCCGCCCCGAGGAAAGCCGTCAGGTACTGGAGCAGCCCAAACAGGGCCAGCACGCCCAGCAGCACCAGCACTACGATGAGCAGCAGGAACCGCTGGTGCGGGGTATAAATATTGGTTTCGGGAGGGCTGGCGGACATAAAAGGCCGGGGCAAAGTGAAGATTGGATTAGCCTGGTTGGGGCCCCTTACGAGAAAACCGGCCGGCGGGGCCGAAAACAACAGCGCCCGCCCCGGCCGAAGCCAGAGCGGGCGCTGCCCGTTATTGGGGCCCTGGGGGCCCTAGGCGCTGGCGCCTTCGGCCAGCACAATCACGTTGTTGCGCAGCACTTCCACCACACCACCGTCGATGTGAAACGTTTCGCGGCCGGTAGCGCCGGTCAACGTCACGTCGCCGGCCTTGAGGGCGGCAATCAGCGGGGCGTGGTTGTTCAGCACTTCAAACGAGCCGTCGGCCCCCGGAAATTTGGCCGACGTCACTTCGCCTTCGAACACCTTGCGGTCGGGGGTGATGATTTCTAGATGCATCTTTTTAAATGTGAAGAGGTGGCAGATGTGAAAATGTGCTGATGCGGGGCGTGAAGGTTAATTTTCACATCTCCACATCAGCACATTCTCCACATTTAAAAAACCTACTTGGCTTCGGCGATGAGGCGCTCGCCTTTCGTCACGGCATCCTCAATGGTGCCCACCAGGTTGAAGGCAGCCTCGGGCAGGTGGTCGTACTTGCCGTCGATGATTTCGTTGAAGCCGCGGATAGTGTCCTTGATGTCCACGAGCACGCCGGGCAGGCCGGTGAACTGCTCGGCCACGAAGAACGGCTGCGACAGGAAGCGCTGCACGCGGCGGGCGCGGTTCACGGTCTGCTTGTCCTCTTCGCTCAACTCGTCCATGCCAAGAATGGCGATGATGTCTTGCAGCTCTTTGTAGCGCTGGAGCAACTCCTTCACGCGCTGGGCGGTGTTGTAGTGCTCGTCGCCGAGCACGTCGGCCGACAGAATGCGCGAGGTCGAGTCCAGCGGGTCCACGGCGGGATAGATGCCCAGCTCGGCAATTTTGCGGCTCAGCGTCGTGGTGGCGTCCAAGTGGGCAAACGTGTTGGCCGGAGCCGGGTCAGTCAAGTCATCGGCCGGCACGTACACGGCCTGCACCGAGGTGATGGAGCCGCGCTTGGTGGAGGTGATGCGCTCCTGCATGGCCCCCATTTCGGTGGCCAGCGTGGGCTGGTAGCCCACGGCCGACGGCATGCGGCCCAGCAAAGCCGACAGCTCCGAACCGGCCTGCGTGAAGCGGAAAATGTTGTCGATGAAGAACAGGATGTCGCGGCCGGCGCCGGTGCCGTCGCCGTCGCGGAAGCTCTCGGCGATGGTCAGGCCCGACAGGGCTACGCGGGCACGGGCTCCGGGGGGCTCGTTCATCTGGCCAAACACCAGGGTTGCCTGCGATTTTTCCATCTCGGCCATGTCCACCTTGCTCAGGTCCCAGCCGCCCTCCTCCATCGAGTGCTTGAAATCAGCGCCGTAGCGGATGATGTCCGACTCGATGAATTCGCGCAGCAAGTCGTTGCCCTCGCGGGTACGCTCGCCCACGCCGGCAAACACTGACAGGCCCGAGTAGGCCTTGGCGATGTTGTTGATCAGCTCCTGGATGAGTACGGTTTTGCCCACGCCGGCGCCGCCGAACAGGCCAATTTTGCCGCCCTTCACGTAGGGAGCCAGCAGGTCGATTACTTTGATGCCGGTGAAGAACACCTCCGACGTAGTAGCCAAATCCTCGAACGCCGGGGCGTTGCGGTGGATGGGCAGGCGGGCGTCGCTCTTGGGCTGGGGAATGCCGTCGATGGCGTAGCCGATAACGTTGAACAGGCGGCCTTTCACGCCGTCGCCGGTGGGCATCGAAATGGGGGCCCCCAGGTCGCGCACCTCGGTGCCGCGGGCCAGGCCCTCGGTCGAGTCCATGGCAATGGTGCGGACCCGGTCTTCGCCCAAGTGCTGCTGGCATTCGAGCAGCACCACTTGGCCGTTTTCTTTCGTCACTTCCATCGCGTCGAAGATATTCGGAAGCTTGGTGCCCTCCCCAGCGAAGCTTACGTCCACGACGGGGCCGATAACCTGGGTGATTTTGCCGGTATTCGCCATTGGGTTTTCTATATAAAAAAGATGAAGTTGCGGATTTTCAGGCCGCAAAATTACGCCAGCGCGGCCGCTTTTCCAACCCCTGGGCGGCTGGTTTTGGGGGCCCCAGCCCACCGGTTTTCCCCCGCCGGCTAACTGAAAATCAGTCCATAGGCCCCGCCCGGCACCCTTTTACGGACGGTGGGCCCCGGGTGGAGTCAGAAATTTTTTTCACCTAAAACTTGCCTGGATGCAAACGGGTCGTACATTTGCAGTCCCAAACGGCCATTGGCCCGCGGGGAAATTGTCCGATGGTGTAACCGGCAACACGCTTGATTTTGATTCAAGAAAGTCCAGGTTCGAGCCCTGGTCGGACAACGACACAGCTCACGTACAAAATGCGCAAGGCGCTGGCTTCTCTTTCCAGAGAGGTCAGCGCCTTTCGCTTTTACCCCCCCGCCGGGTTCCCGCCCGCCCGCCCGGCGCCGCCCTGGTCCTACGCGCATTCAACCAGCCCCTTACCTCCCCATGAAGCAAGTCAGAATTTTTGCCGGTAGCGCCTCGGGCGCACTGGCCGAACGCATTGCCGCGGCCTACGGCCAGTCATTGGGCGACCTCACCCTCCAGCGCTTCGCCGACACGGAAATGGGCCCCAGCTTCAACGAGAGCGTGCGCGGCTGCGAGGTGTTCCTCATCCAGAGCACTTACCCGCCGGCCGAAAACCTGATGGAGCTGATGCTGATGGTGGATGCCGCCAAGCGCGCTTCGGCCCACAAGGTGAACATCGTGATGCCCTACATGGGCTACGCCCGGCAAGACCGCAAGGACAAGCCCCGGGTGAGCATCGGGGCCAAGGTGGTGGCCAACATCATCCAGAGCGTGGGCACCGACCGGGTGATGACCTGCGAGCTGCACGCGGGCCAGATCCAGGGCTTCTTCGAGATTCCGGTGGACCACCTCGACGGAGCCACCGTTACGGCCCCCTACATCAAGTCGCTGAACCTGGAGAACCTCATCTTCGCCTCGCCCGACGTGGGCGGCGTGGTGCGCACCCGGGCGTTTGCCAAGAAGTTTGGGGCCGAGATTGTGGTCTGCGACAAAACGCGCCTGCGGGCCAACGAAATAGCCTCGATGCAGGTAATCGGCGACGTGACGGGCATGAACGTGGTGCTGGTGGACGACATGGTGGACACGGCCGGCACCATCTGCAAAGCCGCCGACCTGCTGATGGAGCGCGGGGCCCTGTCGGTGCGCGCCGTCATCACGCACCCGCTGCTCAGCGGCCCGGCCCACGAGCGCATCCGCGCCAGCGCCCTCACCGAGCTGGTGGTGACGGACACGATTCCGCTGCAACAGGAAAACGAAAAAATCCGGGTGATATCGGTGGGTGATTTGTTCGCCCACGCCATCCGCAACGTGGTCACCCACGAGAGCATCAGCTCGCTGTTTGTGTAGCGCAGCAAAAAGCACAGGGCCCCGGCCGGCTAATTGCCGCGCCGGGGCCCTGTGCTTTTTGCCAGCGCGCGCTTTACTTGCTTTTTGAGCGGCCGGCGCGGCCAAGCCCGCCGGTTTGCCGTTAGACGCGGGTACTGCCTTCACTTTTTTAGCTTGTTCATGTCCATCCAACCCAAAACCAAGGGCCTGGCGCACGTAGCCCTGCGCACCACCGATTTTGCCCGCGCCAAAGCGTTTTACCACGATTTGCTAGGCCTGCCGATAGCGCTCGAAACGCCCGAAATACTGGGGTTCCTGGTGGGGTCAACGTTCATCGGCTTCAAGCAGGCGGCACCTACTTACCCCGGCGGCGGCACCTTCACCCCCTTCAACGTGGGCCTCGACCACATCGCCATTGCCTGCGAAGACGAGGCGGAGCTGCACCGCGTGGCCGATGCTTTGCAGGCGGCTGGAGTCGAGAACACCGGCGTTAAGGTAGACACCGTGCAGCCCATGAAATACGTGGCTTTCAAAGACCCCGACCGGATTTCCTGGGAGTTTTATATGGTGTAGATCGCCGCCGGCTCGCCTCTCCCGAAGGACAATTAACCAAAGAAGCCCGGCCAATTGGCCGGGCTTCTTCATTTTCAAAGGATGGGAAAAGCCCAAAGCCGCGCTGCTCCCGGGGCCCTAAAACCGACGCAAAAGGCCGCCCAACGCAATGTTGGGCGGCCTTTTCAATTAACTACGACTAAGCTATATCAACCTCAGATTTTCACGTCGTAGCGGTCGAGCATCATCACCTTGTCCCAGGCCTTCACGAAGGCTTTCACAAAGCGCTTGTGGCCGTCGCTGCCGGCAAAAACCTCCGCCACGGCCCGCAGCTGGCTGTTGGAGCCGAACACAAGGTCGGAACGGGTGGCGACGAAGCGGCTTTCGCCCGTTTCGCGGTTTTCGAGCGAGAAGGTCATGCCCTTTTCGTCGGCCTTCTTCCAGTCGTATTCTGTGCTCGTGAGCACGGTAAAGAAGTCGTTGGTGAGCACGCCCGCGCGGTCGGTGAAAATGCCGTAGGGCGAGCCGTCGTGGTTGGCGTTCATGGCCCGCAGGCCGCCCGTCAGCGCCACCCATTCGGGCGAGGTGAGCGAGAGCAGATGCGCCTTGTCGAGGAAAATCTCTTCGGGCGAAACGCCCTGCGAAATTTCACTAAACCCTTTGTCAAGGTAATTGCGGAAACCATCGGCCACGGGCTTCAGCCAGGTAAACATCTCAATGTCGGTGAGTTCCTGGGTGGTGTCGCGGCGGCCCGGCGTGAAGGGCACCTCGGTGGTAACGCCCGCATCAGCGGCCGCTTTCTCGAGCGCGGCGCAACCGCCCAGCACGATAAGGTCGGCGAGCGAAACGTGCTTGCCGCCAGCTGCTTGGCCGTTGAACCCCTCCATCACCTTCCGCAAAGCCGCGATAACCGGCACTGTGCGGCGGTTCACGGCCCAATCTTTCTGCGGGGCCAGCGCGAGGCGGCCACCGTTGGCCCCGCCGCGCTTGTCGCTGCTGCGGTGCGTAACGGCCGCCGAGAAGGCGGTGTACACGAGGTCGGAAGCGGAAACGCCCGAAGCCAGGATTGACTTCTTCAGCGCCGTGATGTCAGCCGCGTCGATTACGGCGTAATCGGCTACTGGAATGGGGTCCTGCCAGAGCAGGTCGTTTTCGTTCACTTTCTCGGCGCCGAGGTAGCGCTCCCGGGGCCCCATGTCGCGGTGGGTCAGCTTGTACCACGCCTTGGAAAAGGCCTGGGTGAAGGCGTCGAAGTCGTTGAGAAATTTCTCGCACACCGCGCGGTACTCGGGATCCACCTTCAGGGCAATGTCGGTTGTCATCATCATCAAGGCGTTCATCTGGCCTTCGATGTGCGCGTCGGGCGTTTTAGGCGCGTTCTTGTCAACCGGCGTCCATTGCAGGGCCCCGGCCGGCTCTTGGTCTGCTCCCACTCAAATTTGAACAGGTTGGTAAGGTAGTGGTTGTCCCACTGCGTGGGATTCGGCGTCCAGCTGCCCTCGATGCCGTTGGTCATCGTGTTCTCGGCGTTGCCCGAGCCCTTGGGGTTGTGCCAGCCCAGGCCCATCAGTTCCATCGGCGCGATTTCGGGCGGGGCCCCAATTTCAGTCGATTTCACCATGCCGTGGCTCTTGCCGAAGGCGTGGCCACCGGCAATGAGGGCCACTGTTTCCTCGTTGTTCATGGCCATGCGCGTGAACGTCACGCGGATGTCGCGCGCCGAGCCCATCGGGTCACCGTTGGCATAGGGGCCCTCGGGGTTCACGTAAATCAGGGACTGGTGCGAGGCCGCCAGCGGGTTCTCCAGGTCGTAGTTGGCATCGCCGTTCTGGCCGCGCCAGCGCTTATCGCGCGTCACCATCTCGTCGAATGCGTCCGCCTTCGCAAGGTCCTTATATACCTCGGGGCCCCAGTAGGTGCTCAGGTCGGCCTCCCAGGCATCGTGGCGGCCCCCGGCGAAGCCGTAGGTGGGGAAGCCCATGATTTCCAGCGCGCAGTTGCCGGTCAGCACAATAAGGTCGGCCCAGGAAAGGGAGCTGCCGTACTTCTGTTTAATGGGCCAGATGAGGCGGCGCGACTTGTCGGTGTTGCCGTTGTCCCACCAGCTGTTGATGGGCGCGAAGCGCTGCAAAGCCTCGCCCGCGCCGCCGCGGCCATCGGCAATGCGGTAGGTACCGGCCGAGTGCCAGGCCATGCGAATCATTTGCGGGCCGTAGTTATTGTAGTCGGACGGCCACCAAGCCACTGAAGTGGTCAGGAAGGTCTTGATTTCCTGCTTCAGGGCCTCCAGGTCGATGGCGTTGAAGGCCTCGGCGTAGTTGAAGTCGTCGCCGAGGGGGTTGGCGCTCGGGCCGTTCTGGTGCAACTGCTCCACCTTCAAGCGGTTGGGGTACCAGTCGGACAGGGCGGGCGGGGTGCCGTCCACGCCGCCAATACGGTCGCCGCCGAAGGGGCATTGGCCCTGCATCTCGAACGTCTGGGTGTTGGTTTTATCGTTACTCAGGTCAAGCATTGGGATTTCTTCTAAGATGATGGGGTTGTCAACCAAACACGTGTTAGATCCTAACTGTTCTGCTAATCCTTGTCTTTTACTGATTAGCTTTTCCGCCGCCAGCACGCAGAAGAATTCTAAACAGCACTCCGGCTTAAGCCAAGCTTAAGCTTAACTTAAATTCTGGTTAAACTACTGCTAGCCAGTTTATTGCGAGTTGTTACGCAAACAGCTTTTCTACCCCATCCTAACTACCAGAACATCCTGGCGGCCACCAACTGCGGCCGCTACTCTCAGGAGTCAGCCTCGCAGCCAGTGTAGTGGCTTGCCAATGCAGGCATAGCCTAGCCCTCACCCAAGCAAAAGGCCGCCCCACATTGCGTGGGGCGGCCTTTTCGGTTTTGACAATGACCCGGGGCCCTATTGGGCGGGCGGCGTGGCGGGCAGCACCTCCACGTCGAGGTAACTGTCGCCATACACGGTGTGGGTGGCCTTTACGTAGTCGCTATCGGTGGCCTTGTAGGGGTTGGGCACGAAGGTTTGCGGGTTGCGGGCGATGAACGGGAACCAGGTGCTTTGCACCTGCACCATGATGCGGTGGCCCTTTTTGAAGGTGTGCAGCACGTCCTGCAAGTGCAAGTCGACGGCCGTTTTCTGGCCCGCCACCATCGCCTCGGGCTTCTCGAAGCTGTTGCGGAAGCGGGCGGGCATCACCTCCGAGCGCACCATCTGCCAGTAGTTGCTGAGCAGGATGTTCTTGTTGGGCATGTAGGCATTATTGGGCTCGTCGGCCGGGTACACGTCGATGAGCTTCACCACCCAGTCGGCGTCGGTGCCCGAGGTGGCCACTTTCAGGTTGGCCATTATTTCGCCGCCCAGCGTCACGTCGTCGGCCAGCACGTCGGTCTGGTACACCAGCACGTCGGGGCGGCGGCCGGCGAAGCGCTGGTCTTCGCTCATGTAGTTGTGGGGCGTGAAGCCCATGGTCGTCGTCAGGTCCTCGGTGTAGGGCACGGGTTTCAGCGGGTCGCTCACGAAGGTGACGGGCCCCGGGGCCCCGGGCTGCTTGTCGAGCTTGCCGTCGGCGCTCAAGTACAGCTTTTGGTGGGTGGCGGTGGGGGCGGGCCACTGCGCAAAGGTGTCCCACTGCTTCTTGCCCGTGTCGTAGAGGTAGGCTTCGGGCAGACCCGAGTTCTTGTCGCCGTTGCCTTTTAGGAAGTGCGCGAAGAATTTGGCCTCAATGTTTTTCTGGTAGAACGTGGCGATGCTGTCGCCGAAGTACACGTTGCTGTGCATGGTGTGGCCCGTCTCGCGCGACCAGCGGCCGTGGCCGAAGGGGCCCATTACCAGGGTGTTGTAAGTGCCGGGGCTTTTCTTCTCGATGGTTTTGTAAATGGCCAGGGGCCCCCGCAAATCTTCGGCGTCAAACCAGCCGCCCACGGTCATCACGGCGGGCTTCACGCCGGCGGTGTAGTGCGGAGTCAGGGCGCGCTTCTGCCAAAACTCGTCGTAGTTGGGGTGGTCGATGGTTTCCTGCCAGAAGAAATTCTTGCCGTAGTACTGGTCCGCATTCTTCAGGGCCCCCAGGTCCAGCAGAAACTGGTAGCCGTCTTTGGCGGGCGTGGTGATGCCCTGGCCGGTGTACCAGGCCTTGCTGGTGGTGTCCGTTTTCTGCACCCCAAACACGGGGAAGGTGAAAATGTACGACTCCAAAAACGCGCCGTTGTGGTGGAAATCGTCGAAGAAAAAGTCCGAAACCGGGGCCTGGGGCGACGAGGCCTTCAGGGCCGGGTGGTTGGAGAGGATGCCGGCGGCGGTGTAGAAGCCGGGGTACGAAATGCCCCACTGGCCCACGCGGCCGTTGTTGCTGGCCACCTTCTTCACCAGCCAGTCGATGGTGTCGTAGGTGTCCGAGCCCTCGTCCACGTCCTTTTTGCCCTTCTTTTTGTCGATGACGGGCGTCATGTTCGTCCAGGTGCCCTGGCTTTTCCAGCGGCCGCGCACGTCCTGGTACACAAAAATGTAGCCCTGCTTCATCATGGTTTCGGAGGGCCCCAGACGGGCCGGAAACCGGGTGGGGCCGTAGGGCGCCACGCTGTAGCAGGTGCGCTGCATCATGATGGGGTATTTCTTGCCCGCGCCGGCATCCTTGGGCGTGTAAATGGCCGTGAACAGCTGCGTGCCGTCGCGCATGGCCACGTACACTTCCTGCTTGGTGTAGTGCGCCTGGGCGTAGGTGGCGGCCGCGGGGACCGCCGCGGGGGCTTGGGCCAGCAGCGGGCCGCTGCTGAGCGCCAGCAGCCCGGCAACAATAGCGAATCTTTTCATGGGCAAGGAGTTAGGGGTGAGGAATAGTACCGGGTGGATGGGGCGGCGATGAAGCCCCGCGGGTGGGGGCCCCGGTTATATATGGCCCCGAGGGTAGCAAATCTAGCAGCGATTCCGTACCTTTGCGCCCCGTTTGGGGCTGATTGTCAGCCCGGGCGGGTTTCTTATTTTTTGTTTCCAAAAACTCCTTTTATGAAAAGCCTCGAGATTGTAGGGTTTAAAAGAGCGAATCTCGGTAAAACGGATGCCAAGGCCCTGCGCCTGGATTCGCAAGTGCCGTGCGTGTTGTATGGTGGTACCGAGACGGTGCACTTTTCGGTGCCCGCCATCCTGTTCCGCGAGTTGCTGTACACCCCCGAGGCCCACATCGTGGACCTAAACGTGGAGGGCACGCACTACCGCGCCATTGTGCAGGATTCGCAGTTCCACCCGGTAAACGAAATGCTGCTGCACGTCGATTTCCTGGAGTTGGAAGAAGGCAAAGAGGTGAAAATGGACATTCCGATCAAGTACGTGGGCGTGTCGCCGGGCGTGCTAGCCGGTGGCAAGCTGGTGAGCGTGCTGCGCAAGCTTAAAGTGCGCGCCACCGCCGACAACCTCCCCGATTTCGTGGAAGTAAACATCAGCGAAATGGAGCTGGGCAAGTCGATCAAAGTGGCGGCCGTGGAGACCAAAAACTTCACCATCCTCACCAACCCCCTGGCCCCGATTGCCACCATCAGCATCCCGCGCGCCCTGAAAGGCGAGCTGGCCGCTGGCAAGTAATAACCACCGATCTAACGGATTTTAATGAATTGACCAAATCCTTCCGGATTCTGCCCATTTATTTCCCTTCGTTATCTTTTGATCTGGTGCTGCGTTTTACAAAAAAGCCGTCCTATATAGGACGGCTTTTTTGTGCGCTCTGCGTAATCCGGTAAATCGTTATTTTTCCAGCGCACTTACCTGCGGGAGTGAACGAGCGGGGCCCCACAAATCCGTTCAATCCGTTGAAATCCGTTAAATCTGCGGTCTATGTTTCTAGTTCTTGCCCTTGGCAACATCGGCCCCGAATACGCCGACACACGCCACAACATTGGGTTTATGGTGGCCGATTACCTGGCGGCGAAATTTGACGCGCCGCCGTTCAAAGTAGGCCGCCACGCCTTTACTACCGAAATCAAAAGCAAGGGCCACACCTACGCCCTCGTCAAGCCCACCACCTTCATGAACCTGAGCGGCAAGGCCGCCGCGCACTGGCTCAGCACGCTGAAGATTCCACCGGCGAACATGATCGTCGTGACCGACGACCTGGCCCTGCCCTTTGGCAAACTGCGCCTCAAGGGCCAGGGCTCGGCTGGGGGCCACAACGGCCTGAAGGACATTCAGGCCACGCTGGGCACCGACGTGTACGCGCGCCTGCGCTTCGGCGTCGACGCCAACTTCCCCAAGGGCCGGCAGGTCGATTACGTGCTCGACCCGTTCAGCGCCGACGAACGCATCGAGCTGCCCACGCGCATTGAGAAGGCCGCCGACGCCATCCTGGCCTTTGGGGCCTTGGGCCTGGAGCGCGCCATGAACGTGGTAAACGTGAAATAGGGAATGGGCCCCCAGGGTGCGCAGCTGCGCACCCTGGGGCCCATTCCCTATTTATTAAATTGCCCTATTAATTAATTGCGCTGCCGTTGCGTACCGCTTTGCCGGGCTGCATCAGGGCCAGGCTGCCGTCGGCGTTTTCGGCCATCAGCAGCATGCCCTGGCTTTGGATGCCCTTGAGCTCGCGGGGCAGCAGATTGAGCAATACCTGCACCTGCTGGCCAATTAATTGTTCGGGCGTGAAATGCTCGGCAATGCCGCTCACAATGGTGCGCTGCTCCAGGCCCAAATCGACGGTGAGCTTGAGGAGTTTCTTGGTTTTGGCTACCTTCTCGGCCGCTACCACGGTGCCCACGCGCAGGTCCATTTGCTGGAAATCATCGAAGCTCACGGCGGGCTTGGCTTCGGCTACCGGCGCGTTGGCCAGCAAATTGGCCTGCTTGGTATCAAGCAACTTTTGCACCTGGGCTTCCACGGTAGCGTCCTCTATTTTGGCGAATAGCAGGGCGGCCTCGCGCAACTGGTGGCCGGCCGCCAGCGCGTCGGGGCGGCCCGCGGCGGCCCAGGGCCCCGCCTCAACGCCGAGCATGGTACCCAGCTTCTCCGCCGATTCGGGCAGGAAGGGCCCCAGCAACGGCACCAAAGCGGCCGCAATTTGCAGGGCCACGTGCAACACGGTGCCGGTGCGCGCCGCATCGGTTTTAATTAGGTGCCAGGGCTGGGTATCGGCCAGGTATTTATTACCCAGGCGCGCCAGGTTCATCACCTCGGCCAACGCGTCGCGGAAGCGGTAATTATCAATTAATTCGCCAATCTTGGCCGGGAACACCGCCAATTGCCGCAGCGCATCCTGATCAATCTCCAGCAGCTCGCCCGCGGCGGGCACCTGGCCCTCAAAGAATTTGTGCGTAAGCACCACCGCGCGGTTCACAAAGTTGCCCAGCGTGGCCACCAGCTCGTTGTTGTTGCGGGCCTGGAAGTCCTTCCAGGTGAAGTCGTTGTCCTTGGTTTCGGGCGCGTTGGCGCACAGCACGTAGCGCAGCACATCGGCCTGGCCGGGGAAGTCCTGCAAGTACTCGTGCAGCCATACCGCCCAGTTGCGCGACGTACTGATTTTGTCGCCTTCCAAATTCAGAAATTCATTGGCGGGCACGTTGTCGGGCAGCACGTAGCCGCCGTGCGCCTTCAGCATGGCCGGGAAAATAATGCAGTGAAACACAATATTATCCTTGCCGATGAAGTGCACCAGCTTGCTGCCCGCATCCTTCCAATACAGCTCCCACTCGTCGGGGAACGCCTCCTTGGTGGCCGAAATGTAGCCGATGGGCGCATCGAACCACACGTACAGCACCTTGCCCTCGGCCCCGGGCAGCGGCACGGGCACGCCCCAGTCGAGGTCGCGCGTCACGGCGCGCGGGTGCAGGCCCTGGTCAATCCACGACTTGCACTGGCCGTACACGTTGGTTTTCCAATCGTTTTTGTGGCCTTCCACAATCCATTCGCGCAGCCAGGGCTCGTACTCGTTGAGCGGTAGAAACCAGTGCTTGGTGTCACGCAGCACCGGGTGGGCCCCGCTAAGCATGCTGCGCGGATTAATTAATTCGGTGGGGCTGAGCGATGTGCCGCAACGCTCGCACTGGTCGCCGTAGGCATTTTCGTTGCCACAGTTGGGGCACGTACCCACGATGTAGCGGTCGGCAAGGAATTGCTGGGCCTGCTCGTCGAAATACTGCTGCGTGGTTTGCTCAATAAACTTACCGTTGTGGTAGAGCTTGAGAAAAAACTCGCTGCTGACGGCGGCGTGCGTGGGCGAAGAAGTGCGCGAATACACGTCGAACGACACGTTGAAATCGCGGAATGAATCACGAATCAGCGCGTGGTATTTATCGACTACCTGCTGGGGCGTAACGCCTTCTTTTTGGGCACGAATGGTGATGGGAACCCCGTGTTCGTCGGAGCCGCAAATAAACTTTACGTCGCGGCCCGCCGCCCGCAAATAGCGCACGTAAATATCGGCGGGCAGGTACACGCCGGCCAGATGGCCAATGTGCACAGGGCCGTTGGCGTAGGGCAAAGCCGCCGTAACGGTGTAGCGCTGAGGAAGAACAGCCATAAAAGCAAATGTTGAAAACAGTAATTAAACCGTGCCGGCCAGCGGAGAAATTAATTCCGGCGGTGTGGGGCTAAACGATTAATTAAGCAGAAGAAAAAAGTAATTAGAATTAAATCCGGGTAAAACTCCAGGAAAGCTATTTGTGCCGGTATTTAAATTTTATATTTGGCCTTAATTAGTGGCAATAACACCGAGGATTCTACCCTGTTTGGTGCGGACGCACATTTCACTCACTCTTTTTTCATCATGAAAAAACCTGCTCCATCCGTGAAAGCGGAGAAAAAAACCAAGCGCACGCCGGCCGAGAAAACCCAGCAGAAGTCAGAGAAAGCCGCTAGCAAAGCCAGCGCTGACCTCAAGGATGACCGCGCCGATAAAAAAGCCAGCCAGAAAAAGTCGCTGCGCTCGGCTGCCAAGCAGCTGCAAAAAGAACTCGACGGCCGGATGAACGAAGTGGTGGCCCGCATCCGCAAAGAAACGAAAGCCAAGCTGAAGGAAGTGGTGAAAGAAGCTACCCGCCGCCTCGATGGCGACACGGAGCGCATGTTCGAGCAGGCGCTGCACACCATAATACAGCACTACGACGCCCCCGCGCCCGCCGACGAAGCCACCGCTGGGGCCCCCGCCGCCCCTAAAAAGGAGAGCAAGGGCAGCAAAACGCCCAAAGCCAGTGCCCCGCGCAAGTCGCCCGCCAGCCCAACCGCCGCACCGGTACCCGCCCGCCGCGCCGGCCGAAGCAGTTGAGG
>NZ_MDZA01000004.1 GCF_001816125.1 Hymenobacter coccineus
CAGTGGCGCGCGCGGCGGCGAAGGTGGCTTCGAGCGCAAGTTCACACCGGGCGCATTCGGCAAGCGCGATGGGGCCCCGGGCCCCGCGCAGCAACGGCGAGCGGCCGGGCGGCTTTGAGAAGCGCGGCTTCGGCAGCGAGCGCGACGCGGTGCGCGTGGGCAACGCCCGCCCCGACGGCGACGAGCGCCCGGCCCTGGGCAAGTTTGCGCAGCGCCGCGAGGACCTGAAGGCCCAGGAGCGCAGCGTGCGCCGCTCGGGTACTGGCTACGGCACTACCATCCAAACCAACCGCGCCGACAAGCCCCGCTTCGGCGAGCGGCCCGGTGAGGCCCCCGACTACAAAAACCTTAAGCACTACGACGCTGACCCGAACCGTGGCAACAAGCGCCGCCGCGACCAGGAGAACCAGGACTTCGGCACCGATGAACTGCGCCTGAACCGCTACATCGCCAACGCCGGCATTTGCTCGCGCCGCGAGGCCGACGCGTTGATTGCCTCCGGCGAAATCCGGGTGAATGGCGAAGTGGTGACGGAAATGGGCTATAAGGTGCAGCCCACCGACACGGTGCAGTACGGCAAAACCAACCTCAACCGCGAGAAGTCGGTGTACGTGCTGCTGAACAAGCCCAAGGATTTCCTCACCACCACCGACGACCCCGAGGGCCGCCGCACGGTGATGGAGCTGGTGGCCAACGCCTCCAAGGAGCGCATCTTCCCGGTGGGCCGCCTCGACCGCAACACCACTGGCCTGCTGCTCTTCACCAACGACGGCGAGGTGGCCCAGCGCCTCTCGCACCCCTCGCACAAAAACAAGAAGATTTACCAAGTCGAGCTGAGCACACCGCTGACCGAGGACGACCTGCGCAAGATTGGCGAAGGCATCGAACTAGAGGACGGCAAGGCCGAGGTAGACGACGTGGCTGTGGTAGCGGGCAACCCGCACTTCGTGGGCATCGAAATCCACATCGGGCGCAACCGCATTGTGCGCCGCATTTTCGAGCACCTGGGCTACGACGTGGTGGCCCTGGACCGCGTGCAGTACGCCGGCCTCACCAAGAAGGAACTGCCCCGCGGCAAGTGGCGCTTCCTGAGTGAGCAAGAAGTAATTCGGTTGAAGTACTTCATGTAAATTGTTAGATGCCTGGGGGTTAAATTGTTGATAAATATATTATCAACAATTTAACCCCCAGGCATTTATTCATTTAGCCCAATGCACACCCTGGTCCTCGATATTGGCAATACCGCCATCAAGGCGGGTTGCTTTGCAGGCGCGGCGTTGCGGGAAATGGTGGCCGGCCTCACTGCTGAAGAGGTGGAGGCGCTGGTGCAGCGCTGGGGCCCCCAGCACCTGCTCATTGCATCGGTGGCGGAGGAAGCGGCCCGGTGGGCCCTGCGCCTGCAAGACCTGGTGCCGGGCCGCATCCTGCTGTTTGAGCCCGGCTCCACGCCCGTGCCGCTGCGCAACGCCTACGCCACACCTCTCACCCTGGGGGCCGACCGCCTGGCCGGGGCCGTAGGGGCCGCCGCCCTGCGCCCGGGCCGCAACACGCTGGTGCTCGACGCCGGCACGGCCCTGAAGTGCGACCTCGTGACGGCCGACGGCACCTACCGCGGCGGCAGCATCGGGCCGGGGCTGGGCATGCGCCTGCGGGCCCTGCACGAGTTCACCGGCCGGCTGCCGCTGCTGCCGCTGCCCGCCCCCGATGCAACGGTTCCGCTGGTGGGCGACTCTACTCCGGGGGCCCTGCTCAGTGGCGTGGTGAACGGGGTCGCCGCCGAAGCCAACGGCCTGATTGCCGCCTATCGCCAGGAGTACCCTGCCCTGGGCGTGCTGCTGACCGGCGGCGACGCCCCCCTGTTAGCCAGCCGGCTGGCAGGCCCTATCTTTGTTGTGCCCGAACTGGTGCTGCTCGGGCTTTACCGGATTTTAGCCTATAATGTTGAACAATAAGAACGTGGGCCGGCGGTTGCTGTTGGCAGGGGGGATGGCGGCGCTGGCCGGCGGGGCGCAGGCCCAGGGATTGGGCAACTCGCCCTATTCGCGCCTCGGCATTGGCGAGTACTACCCCAATACCGGCGGCGTGCGCCAGGCGGGCATGGGCGGCGTGGGCCTGGCCGCGCCCAACGCCATCAACGTGAACGATTTGAACCCCGCCCTGCTCTACTACACGGCCCGGACTACTTTCGAGGCTGCTTACGACGGGCAGTACAAAACAGTGAAGAACAGCTTGGCCTCGACCAAGGCGGGCAATGCCACCCTGGGCTACCTCTCGCTGGCCGTGCCCCTGAAGCGCCGCTGGGCCGCTTCCGTAGGCCTGCGGCCGCTGAGCACCGTGGACTACGAAACCAACGTGCGCAGCACCATCGTGGGGGCCCCCCGCGACTCGGCCCTGACGCGCTACGCGGGCTCGGGCGGCATCTCGCGGGCCTACCTGGCCCAGGGCGTGCACGTCACCCGCGACCTGAACGTGGGCTTCACGGCGGCCTACGTGTTTGGCACCGTGGACGAGACGACGGGCACCCGCATTGTGCTCTCCGACGGCTCGGCCAGCCAAACCACGGAGGACCGCCGCCACGTGCACTACTCCGACTTCGACTTCCGGGCCGGGGTGCACTACCGCCACAACCTGGGCAAGGATCTGCGCATGAACCTGGCTGGCGTGTACAGCTTCCCCGCCAACCTGGGGGCCCGGCGCACCACCACCCAGGAGCGGCAGGACGTGAACGGGGCTACCATCGTCGGTACCTCCGTGCAGACCGAGGACGTGAACGGCACCGTGAAGGTGCCCGCCCTTGCCCAGGTGGGCATCAGCCTCGACAACGACAAGAACTGGAGCGTCAGCGTGGATGCGGCCCAGCAGCAGTGGTCGAAGTTTTCGAGCTTCGGCACCGTTACGACGCCGCTGCGCAACACCATGCGCATCGGCGTGGGCGGGGAGTTTACGCCCGACCCGGGTTCGGTGGAGCACTACTTCCAGCGCGTGAACTACCGCGTGGGCCTGAACGTGGCCCAGCTGCCCTACCAGCCCGCGGGCAAAACGCTGTACGACCGCTCAATTAGCTGGGGCTTCGGCTTCCCGCTGCCCACCTCTTCGCCCCTCGAAGCCACCACGTTCAGCCTGGCCTTCACCTACGGCATGCGCGGCAACACCGACCTGCTGGCGGCCGGCACCGGCGCCAGCAACGTGCAGGAGAACTACGTGAAGATGACGTTTGGCGTGACACTGAACAACCGGTGGTTCATCAAGCGCCGGCTGCAATAGCCGTGGGGGCCCCGGCACTGCGTGCGCGGCCTGGGCGCCGTGGGGGCCCCGGGGCCAGCTGGCTGGCCGGCGGCCTGCTGGTGCTGGCGCTGCTGGGCTGCGACGAGCAAAAGGCTGTGGGTCCCACGCTCGTCTACAAGGGCCCCAACATGGAAAGCACCAACGTGCTGGAGCTGTTCAGCGACTCGGCCCGGCTCCAGATTCGCCTCACGGCCCCGCTGGAGCAGCGCTACGAAAACGGCGACGTGATTTATACCAAGGGCGTGGCGGTTACCTTCTATGCCAAGGACAAGTCGGTGGTGAACACCCTGACGGCGCGCTACGGCAAGCTGGAGCAGGCCAAAAACCTGTTCACCATGCGCGGCGACGTGCGGGTGGCCAACGTGCCCGAGCAGCAGAAACTTTTCACCGAGGAGCTGTTTTATGACCGCAACAAGCAGCTGATCTACACCGACTCGGCCATGTTCGTGCGGGTCGAGACGCTCACCGAGCGCCTCACCGGCTACGGCTTGAAGGCCAACCAGAATTTTTCCTCCTACCGCATCACCAAGCCCGAGGGCGTGTTCGCCATTGATCAGTCCGTGGCTCCGTAGGGGGCCCCACCGCCCATGAAATTCGACAAAGACCTGCTCCGCACCTTGCTCTTCGCCGTGGGCGTGGTGGCCATGGTCATCGGCATCTACCAAACGCTGCTCTACGACGACCTCGGCCGCAACTATTGGATTTTTATGATTGCCTCGGCCTGCTGGATGCCCCTTATCTACTGGCGGCAGAAGGATACGGTGGCCGCTAAGCTAGCCGAGCAGGCCGCCAAAGCGGCCAAAGCCGCGCCCAAAGGCGGCAAGCCAGGCGGGGCCCCCAAGGGCAGCAAGCCCGCCCCGCGGCGCCGCTAAGGGGCCCCGGCTAGGATAAACCGGGGATTTCTGGTTATTTTGCGCCTCTTTTTGACTCTAACCGATTAGTTTTCTTTTGACAAGTACATGGCGTTAATCAACACGATACGGGAAAAATCGGGCTGGGCCGTGGGCACGGTGGCCATCGGGATGCTGCTCTTCATTGTGGGCGGCGACCTGGTGGGTGGCAAGAACAAGCTCTTTGGCGGCAACGACAACGCGGTGGGCGAAGTGGCCGGCCAGAAAGTAGAGTTGACCGACTACAACAACGCCTTGGAGCAAGCCAAGCAGCAGTTTACCGCCCAGCAGCAGCGCCCGCCCGACGACCAGGCCATGGGCTACCTGCGCGACCAGGCCTGGAACCAGACCATCTACCGCCTGGCTTTCCAGCCCGAGTGGGACAAGCTGGGCCTGGCCGTGAGCGACGACGAGCTGGTGGACATGGTGCAGGGCGACAACATCAACCCCGGCATCAAGCAAGCCTTCACGGACCCCAAAACCGGGCAGTTCGACAAGACGCGGCTGGTGGAATACCTCAAAAACCTCGACAAGCTGCCCCCCGAAAGCCAGGCCGCCTGGCGCAACTTCGAGGCCAACCTGCCCGCCGACCGCCTGGCCAACAAGTACAACAGCCTGCTGAAGAACTCGGTGTACGTGACCACCGCCGAAGCCAAGCGCTTCAGCGACGACCAGAACACCAAGGCCACGGTGAAGTACCTGTTCGTGCCCTACGCCAGCATTTCCGACTCGGCGGTGAAGGTGACCAACGAGCAGCTGCAAGCCTACCTCGACAAGCACAAGGGCCAGTACAAGGTGGAAGATGGCCGCTCGGTGGAATACATCACCGTGCCCGTGGTGGCCTCGAAGGAGGACAGTACCGCCGTGCGCGGCACCATCGCCACGCTGGCCACGCAGTTTGCCTCGGCCCCGGCCGACTCGCTGTTTGTGAAAATGAACTCGGAGCAGCCCTACAACAAGGCGTTCCGCAGCCCTGCTGATTTGCCCGAGGAGCTGCGCAAGCAGATGCCCCTGGCGGTGGGCAAAGTGTACGGCCCCTACGCCGAAAACGGCACGTACTCGCTGTATAAGGTGACCGGCGAAAAGGAGGGGCCCCAGTCGGCCCGCGCCAGCCACATCCTCATCAAGCCCGACGCCCAGACGCCCCAGGCCAAGGAGGCGGCCAAAGCCAAGGCCCAGGATTTGATCAACAAAATCAAGGGCGGGGCCGATTTCGCGGCGCTGGCCCGGCAGTTTGGCACCGACGGCACCAAGGAGCAGGGCGGCGATCTGGGCTGGTTCACGAAGGGCCGCATGGTGCCCGAGTTTGAGAAAGCCGTGCTGGGGGCCCCTGTGGGTCTGCTGTCCGCGCCGGTCGAAACCTCGTTTGGCTACCACGTCATCAAGGTGACGGCTCCGACCACCACGAAGACCTACCAAGTGGCCGAGGTGAAAAAGGCCATTGTGCCCACCGACGCTACCCGCGAAGCCGCCTACGCCCGCGCCCAGCAGCTGAAAGGCCAGGCCACCGACCCCGCCAGCTTCCGCCAGCTGACAATCAAGGACAAGACCCTGCAAAAGCAGGAGGCCCCTAACCTCGACCGCAACGCCCGCGCCGTGAACAACTTGCAGAACGCCCGCGACCTGGTGCGCTGGGCCTACGGCGCCGGCCCCAGCGGCGACACCAAGATTGGTGACGTGAGCGAGGTGTACGAGATTGGTGACCAGTACGTCATCGCGGCCCTCACCGGCACCCAGGCCAAAGGCGAAGCCACGGTGGCCGGCCTCAAGCCGCAGCTGTCGGCCCTGGTGCGCAACGACCTCAAGGCCCAGCAAATCATGGGCAAGCTCGGCAAGACTGGGGCCCTGGAGCAGCTGGCCACCGCCTACGGCCCCACCGCCCAGGTGGGCACCGCCGAGGGCGTGGCCCTGGGCTCGGGCACGCTGCCCAACGTGGGCTTCGAGCCCCTGGCCGTGGGCGCCGCCTTCGGCCTCAAGCCCGGCCAGCACTCGGCCCCGCTGCAAGGCGAGCAGGGCGTACTGGTAGTGGAGCCCGTGAGCATGACCCCCGCCGCGGCCGCCGCCGACTTGAAAGCCGTGCGCCAGCAGCTGGCGCAGCAGCGCGCCACCCGCCAGGACGGCCTGATCTACGAGGCCATCAAGGCCCACGCCAACGTGAAAGACAACCGCTCGAAGTTCTTCTAAGCCGCTTCGGCTAAGGTTACGAAAGGGCCGCTCCTCCGGGGGCGGCCCTTTTTGTATGGGGCCCCGGCCCGCGGTTTGTACCTTGGCCAGCCAACCCCCAAACCGTCGTTGCTATGCAGCCCAAGGCCACTATTTCCTTTGCCCAGCGCGGCCTCCCCGGCTTGCTGCTGGTGGCCGCCGGGCTGGTACTGGCCCTGGTTTTCAAGCAGCGCAGCCCGTGGCCCGCCGAGGCAAAGCAGTTGACGTACCCGCTGGCCCTGGTGCTGGGCATGGGCGGGGCCGTGCTGCTGAGCAGCTACGTGCGGCAGCAGCCCTTGCGCGCCATGAAAGCCGAACTGCTGGGGGCCGCCCTGATCGTAGTTGTACTGGTGCTGGGCCGCTTAGCTTTAGCCCGTTGAACGAACCCGTCAAACCCGGGCGTTAGGGCCCTGCACCCACTCTTGCCGTCTGCCATGCGTCCGTCCCACCTGCTGCTGAGCGCGGCCTTGCTACTCGCCGCCCCGGCCCGCGCCCAGGGCCCCCGGAGCTGGGGCCCCGCCGACGGCCCCGCCCTGGCCAAGGACTACGCCCGCCGGGGCGAGCCCGAAAAAGCCGTGTTTCTGCTGGAGCGGCTGCCCGCCGAGCAGCAAACTAGCCCCGAGCTGTTCCCGCTCTACGTGCAGGCCCTCACGGACCTCAAGCGGTTCAAAGACGCCGAGAAGCTGGCTAAAAAAGCCATCAAGCTGCACCCCGACGACGCTACCTACGGCGTGGCGCTGGGCGGGGCCCTGCAAGCGGCCGGCGAAACCGCCGGGGCCGACAAGCAGTGGCAGCGCGTAATTAACCAACTGGCCCCCAACCAGGTGGCCCCCGTGGCGGCCGAATTTAGCCGGCGCGAACTGCCGGCCTGGGCCGAAAAAACCTACCTGCGCGGCCGGGCCCTGGCCCGCACCGAAACCGAGTACGGGCCCCAGCTCATCCAGCTCTACACCCAAGGCCAGCAGCAAGACAAGCTGCTGGCCGAAACCCTGCGCCTGGTGCAGCAGGACGAGCAGCAGCTGCCCTATGTGCGCAACATGCTCCAGAACGCGCTGAAGGAGGAAAAGGACTTCGACGCCCTCGAAAAGCAGTTGCTCAGCGCCGTGCAGCAGCACCCCGAGCAATCCTCCTACGCCGAGCTGCTGCTGTGGCTGCAAGTGCAGCGCCACGACTTCGTGGGGGCCCTGATGCAGGCCCGGGCCCTCGACCGGCGCGGGCACACCCAAGGCAGCCGCGTGCTCGACGTGGCCGCCATCGCCCAGCAAAACAAGGACTTCGAAAGCGCCCTGGCCGGCTACGACTACGTGCTGAAGGAGTACCGCACGGGGCCCCTCTACAACGTGGCCCGGCAGGGCCGCCTCTCGGCCCGCGAAGACCAGGTGCGCAGCACTTATCCTGTGGACCAGGCCCAGGTGCGGGCCCTGGCTACCGAGTACGAGCAGCTACTGGCCGAGTTGGGTAGGGCCCCCGAGGCCGCCCAGGTGCGCCGCCGCCTGGCCGACCTCTACGCCTTTCATCTCGGTGACCAGGCCAAGGCCATGACGCTGCTCCAGGCCGTGGTGGACCAGCCCCAGGCCCCCACCGGCCTGGTAGACGAGGCCAAGCTGACCCTCGGTGACCTCTACCTGCTGCGCGCCGAGCCCTGGGAGGCCACGCTGCTGTATTCGCAAGTGGAGAAAACCGAGAAGGAAGCCCCGCTGGGCTACGAGGCCAAACTGCGCAACGCCCGCCTGAGCTACTTTGCCGGCGACTTCAAGCTGGCCCAGAGCCACTTGGATATCCTGAAAGAAGCCACGACCCGCGAAATTGCCAACGACGCCATGCAACTTTCGCTGCTCATCGCCACCAACACGGTGGAGGACACCCTGGGCCTGGCCCTGAAGGACTACGCCGCCGCCGAGCAGCTCGTGTTTCAGAACAAGCTGCCCGCCGCGGTGTCCGGCCTCGATGCGCTGCTGGCCAAGTACCCCGGCCACTCGCTCAGCGACAACGCCTACTACCTCAAGGCCCAGCTGCAACGGCGCATGGGCGACTTCCCGGCCGCCGCCGCAACCCTCGACCGCCTGCTGGCCGGCCCCGCCAACGGCGTGCTCAGCGACGACGCGCTGTTTTTGCTGGCCCGTATTCAGGAAGAAGACCTTAAGGACCGGCCCAAGGCCCAGGCCCTCTACGAGCAGGTGCTGACCAAGTACCCCGGTAGCATCTACGTGGCCGAAGCCCGCAAGCGCTTCCGCAAGCTGCGGGGCGACGCGGTGCAGTAAGGGTTGGTGCTTGGGTTGTGGTGCTTGGTGCGTAGGGCCTGGTGCATGGGTTTGGCGGCCGCCCCACGAGTTGGCGTTTGCAGGTTGGGCCTGAACGGTAACGTGGTGGCCCAGGCACCAGCTACCAAGCACCCAACAAACCTACCTGAAAAATACGAACAGCAGCCCCAGGAACACAATGAAAACCACGTACATCAGCCCATCGGTGAGGATGTACTGGCGGTAGCGGCGGTAGAAGTCGCGGAGCTTGGACATGGCGGGGAAGGGGCCGGTGGGGCCCCGGGCAAAGGTACACCCGCGGTCCGGGCGGGGGTTTGGGCGTACTTTCGCCCGATAGTCTTTCCGCGTAATCTATCCTATTAATGCCACCACCCGCCGCCAAAAGCTGGAACTTTGCGCCGGCTCCCGACCCGGCGCTGGTTCTGGCCATCACCGAGGCCCTGCCCGTGGGCCCCGAAGTAGGGGCCCTGCTCGTGCAGCGCGGCCTCGCTACCCCCGAAGCCGCCGCCGCGTTCATCTACTCTGACCTGCGCCAGCTGCCCGACCCCTTCCTGCTGCACGACATGGACCTGGCCGTGGACCGCCTCGTGCGGGCCTTGGAAACGGGCGAAAAAGTACTCGTGCTGGGCGACTACGACGTGGACGGCATCACGTCGGTGGCGCTGGTCATCAGCTACCTCACGCCTTTGTTCGGGGCCGAGCGCCTGCGCGACTACATCCCCGACCGCTACACCGAGGGCTACGGCATCAGCCACACCGCCGTGGACCTGGCCGCCGCCGAAGGCTACGGCCTGATTGTGGCCCTCGACTGCGGCATCAAGGCCCTGGAGCCGGTGGCCTACGCCGCGGCCAAGGGCGTCGATTTCATCATCTGCGACCACCACTTGCCCGGCGACGAGCTGCCCGCCGCCGTGGCCGTGCTCGACCCCAAACGCGAAGACTGCTGCTACCCCTACAAGGACTTGTCGGGCTGCGGCGTGGGCTTCAAGCTGATGCAGGGCCTGGGCCAGCGCCTGGGCCGCGACACGGCCTTCCTCTACGACCTGCTGGATTTGGTGACGGTGAGCATTGCCGCCGACGTGGTGCCCGTGACCGGCGAGAACCGCGTGCTGGCTGCCCACGGCCTGCGCCGCTTCAACGAAGAAGCCCAATTGCTGCGCCCGGGCCTGGCCGCCCTGCGCGAGCTGGCCACCCTGCGCGAGGGCCCCCTGACGCTCAGTAGCTTGGTGTTTGGCTTTGCGCCGCGCATCAACGCCGCCGGGCGCATGGGCGACGCCCGCCGCGCCGTGGCCATGCTGCTGGCCGCCGACCAGCAAGAGGCCCGCCACACTGCCGAAGTGGTGGACCGCATGAACCAGGAGCGCCGCGGCTCCGACCAGGCCACCACCCAGGAGGCCCTGGCCCTCATCGCCGCCAGCCCCACCCTGCAAGCCGCCCACGCCACGGTGCTCTACCAGGCGCACTGGCACCAGGGCGTGCTCGGCATCGTGGCCTCGCGCTGCCTCGATCAGTACTACCGCCCCACGGTCATTCTCACGCAGCGCGACGGCAAAGCCACGGGCTCGGCGCGCTCGGTGGCGGGGTTCGATATCCACTCGGCCCTGGAGGCCTGCGCGCCGCTGCTGGAGCAGTACGGCGGCCACCGCGCCGCCGCCGGCCTCACCCTAAAGGTCGAGAACGTGCCCGCCTTCCAGGAGCAGTTCGAGGAGGTGGTGGCCCGCACCCAGGCCACGGCCCACCTGGTGCGGCCCGTCGAGATTGACGCCCTGCTGCCGGTGAACCGCATCACCGAAGGTTTCTTGCAGGATCTGCGGCCCCTGGAGCCCTTCGGGCCCGGCAACCCCAACCCGGTGTTTGCTACGGCCCGCGTGCTGGCCGTGCCCGGCAGCGCCCGCGAAGTGGGCAACGGCCACCTCAAGATTCGCCTCGTAGCCGCCGATTCCCCCGGCCCCGCGGTGGAGGTCATCGGCTTCGGCTTGGCTGGTTACTTGCCCCAAATCAACGAAGGCCACCCCTTCGATGTGTGCTACACGCTGGAAATGAACGAGTACCGCGGCAGCCGCCACGTGCAGTTGCGCCTGCTGGACCTGCGTTGGGTTTAGGGCCCCGGGGGGCCTACGCTGCTTTGTGGTCCGCGCTCAGGAAGTCAAACAGCACCGGCCGTAGGTCGAAGCAGCAGCTGTCCTCCATGGCGAGGCCGGTGGGGTTGGTGGCCCGGGACGGGTCGAAGTACCCGGCTACGGAAGCCAGGTAGGTCGAATTAACGGTTCGGAAGCTCATCGACCAGTCGGCGAAACAGCGCTGCTCCACGGGGCCGTCGGCGAGCTTGGTCACCTGCGTATGGCGGGCATCGCACCGGATGCGGGCGAAAATGGCGTGCACTTCGGCGGCGGGGCCCTCCAGCACTTGCAGCAGCGCGCCGTCGCAGTAAAGCAGCTGGCCCGTGAGGCCGTGCGCTGTGTTCCACGCGCGCGATTGGGCAAGCAACGGCTCCAAGGCGGCTTCGTTGAGAAAAACAGTGGCCTTGCTTTGGTAAACCAGGCGGTGCAGGGTTGAGGGAGGTGGCATAGATGGGCGGCGCTACAGATCAGGTAAAAAAGTGCCGGAAGTTGGCCGGCCGGGCCCGGCCAGCTGCTGCCGGGCCGTGCGCACTGAGTAATAGTTAGGGCGTGTTTTGGAACGTTGGCTGGCCCAGCTCGCCTGCTGCCTTTGGCGTGCGGGTAGATGGGAGGTTAGCCAAGCCCCATGCGTAAATCCACGCCATATGCTGTGATTAATCCGTTAATTACTATAATAATAGAATCATTGTATTTTGTTAAAAACGGCTGGGGCAGTGCTCAGCGCCGGGCCGTCCACACCCACCACATCAGGAGTGCCTGCAAGGGCAGGCGGCCCCAGGCGGCCCAGGCCGGCACGCGCAGCTGGTCGGCAATTTGGGCCATGTACACGTTGGCCGGAAACACGGCTACCAGCAGCAGCACCAGGCCCAGCGCGGCCCACCAGCGCGTGGCCCCCACGAGCAGCCCCAGGCCGCCCGCTATTTCAAAAAGGCCGCTCACGTACACCAGGGCCAACGGTGCGGGCAGTCCCGGCGGCATGATGCGTAGGTAAGTGGCGGGCTTGAGAAAGTGCAGCAGGCCCGCCCCCACGAAGACGGCCGCCAGCGCGTAGCGCGAAACAAGGTGAAGCATACTGGCAAAGAACGGGCCCCGGGCCCTAAGCTGGCACACTCTGGGGCATGTGCCGGAGCAGCGCCGCCAAACCCCGCGCGAGGGCCCGGGCGGCCCGGTGCGCTTCCACCGACGCCACGCCGGGGGTTTCAAGTACGGCCAGTTGGGGGACAAGCAATTGGGCCCCCATTAGTTGCAGCGAGGGCCGCAGGCGGTGGGCCAATGCGGCCAGCACGGTGAGGTCGTTGGCCGCTTGGGCCGCTTGCAGCTCAACCAGGGCCCCCGGCGTGTTGGCGTGAAACGCGGCCAGTATTCGGTTGATGAACACTAGGCTGCCATGCGCCGTTTCGCGTAGCCGGGCGAGGTCGTAAAGGGGGCCGGGGCCCTCCGCATCCGGGCAGATGGGAGCCGGGGCGGGGGGCGGGTCTTCCTCCACCGGGATGAGCGTGGCTTCGCCGAGCAGCGAAGCCAGCTTGGCCAGCAATTCGGCTTCCACGTAGGGCTTGGCCAGGGTGTCGTTGAGGCCCGCGGCGCGGTACTTCTCCGCGTCGGCGCGGAAGGCGTTGGCCGTGAGGGCCAAGATGGGCGTGGCCGCCCGCACCGGGTCGGGGTGGGCGCGCAGGTGGGCGGTGGCTTCGAGGCCGTTCATGCCGGGCATTTGAATGTCCATCAGCACGGCGTCGTAGGTGTTGGCCGCAAACAAAGCCAGGGCCGCGGCCCCGCTCGCGGCCACGTCCACGGCCACGCCGTGGCCAGCCAGCAGCAACTGGGCCACTTCGGCGCTCACCGGGTTGTCTTCGGCCAGCAGCACGCGGCGGCCGCGCACGGCCCGGTGGCCCAGCATGGCTGTCGCCGGGGCCAGGGCAATGGCCTGTTCGGCGGCGGTTTTGGGCAGCGTGATGGTGAAGGCAAATGTGCTGCCCTGGCCCACCTCGCTTTCCACGCGCAGGGCCCCACCCATCTGCTTCACCAGGGCCCGGCAGATGCTCAGGCCCAGGCCGGTGCCCCCAAAGTGCCGGGCCGTATCGGCGTAAGCTTGGGTGAATTCCTGGAAAATAGCCTCTAGCTTGTCGAGCGCAATGCCAATGCCGGTATCGGTGACGCGGAATTCCGTGGTAGCCGTGGTCTCAGTTTCGGACAGGAAATACCCGCCCACCGAAATCGTGCCCCCCGGCGGGGTAAACTTGATGGCGTTGCTCACCAGGTTGAGTAGGATTTGGTTGAGCCGGTACGGGTCGCCCACCACCCACGGGTGGTCGCACGACTCGCTCAGGCGCGTGCCCTGCACGGTGATGCCCTTCTGCTGGGCCAGGATGATCAGGGGCTGCACGGCGTTGAACATGCTCTCGCACAGATTAAAAGCCGTCTGGTCCAGTTCGAGCTGCCCCGAAGTAATCTTGGCCATGTCGAGCACGTCGTTCACCACCGACAGCAGGTGCTGGCCGGTGTGCTGGATGGTGCCCACGAAGCGCTGCTGGTCGGTATCGAGCGGGGTTTTGGCCAGCAGCGAGGCCATGCCCAGCACCCCGTGCAGCGGCGTCCGAATCTCGTGGCTCATGTTGGCCAGGAAGTTTTCGCGGGCCGTGGCCGCGGCCTCGGCGGCCAGCTGGGCCGCCTTCAGGGTGGTGATGTCGGTGCTCACGCACAGCACGTGGGCGGTGCCGTCGGGCTGCACCAGTGGGCACTTCATCGATTGGTACCAGCGCACTTCGCCGTTGGGCAGCGTGAGGCGGTCCGATACCATCAGCGGGCGGCGCAAGGCCACTACGTCGTTGTCCGATAGGTCGAACGAGGTGCGTTCGTCGTGCACGATGCCGGCCGTGGCCGTGTTCGTGCCCGCCAGTTGCTTCACCAGCTGGCGCAGCTCCAGCATGGCCCGGTTCTGAAACACCACTTCGGCCTGGGGCTTGCGCACGTAAATCAGGTTGGGGTTGAGGTCGAGCACCTGGCTTACAAAGGCCTGCTGGGCCGCCACCGCTGCCTCGCTGGCCCGGGCCTGGGCCTCGGCGCGGCGCCGGCCGGTCACGTCCAGCCCGTAGCTGATCATCACGCGCAGGGCTCCGTCTTCGTGAAACACGGGCTGGTACGAGCGCAGCCAGTGCACCGGGGGCCCGGCGTTGAGGCCCGGCCATTCCTCTTCCCAGTCCACGCCGGCGCGCTGCGTTATCGCCCGCTGGAACATGCGCTTGCGGCGCTCGGCCAGGGCCGTGGGCAGGGCGTTGGCGCGGCAGTACTCGCCGAAGGTGTGGCCCAACTCCGCCCGTTTGCGGAGGGCATTGCCGGCCGGGTTGCGGTACGTCAGGCGCTGCTGGGCGTCGAGCACCGACACGGCGGCCGGCATGTGCTTCAGCAAGGCTTCGTAGAACGTGTGCTGCTCGCGCAGTTCGGTTTCGGCCGCCCGCAGCTTCGTCACGTCCGTGAGGTAAAACACCGTGTAGGCCTCGCCCTCCTCCTGCACCGGCACCACGCACGCCAAAAAGCTGTGCCCGGCCACGGCCAGCTCGTGCTCATCAGAGTGGCCGGTGGACCACACTTCGGCGGCCCGCGCATCCATCCACTGCCGCACGGGCGTCCCGGGCCCCCCCACCAAATCGGGCACTTTGAAGCAGGCGTCGTTGGCGTACTGTAGCTGGCCCTCCAGGCCCAAGCGCACCAGCGGGTTAGAGCTGCGCTCGGCCAGGTGGGCCGTTAGGCGCAGATGAATGGCTTCGGCTTCGGCCCGGCAGCGGTGGGCACGCTCGGCTTCCAGCTCAGCGCGCAGTTCGGCCAGCGCATCAGCCGCGGCGGGTGGGGAAGATAGAGTAGCAACCATAACGATAGGGCATAGCGGGAAAGTACTAATAGCTACCGTAAATGTAGGGCCCCTGGGCCACTCTTTTAACTACAATTCCTTGCGCAGCCGCGCCACTGGGATGTTCAGCTGCTCGCGGTACTTGGCCACCGTACGCCGGGCAATGTTGTAGCCCCTGGCATTCAGCATTTTCTCTAATTTATCGTCGGCCAACGGGCGCGATTTGCTCTCTTTATCGATCAAATCCTTGAGGATGCTTTTTACCTCGCGGCTCGACACGTCCTCGCCCGAGTCGGTGGCGATTCCTTCTGAAAAGAAATATTTTAATGGATAGATACCAAACTCGGTTTGCACTGATTTAGAGTTGGCTACCCGGCTCACGGTGCTGATGTCCATGCCGATTTGCAGGGCAATATCTTTCAGAATCATCGGGTGTAGCTTGGTTTCGTCGCCCTCAATGAAGAAGTCGCGCTGCAAGCCCACAATGGCGTTCATGGTGCGGAGCAGCGTGTTCTGCCGCTGCCGGATGGCATCAATGAACCACTTGGCAGAATCCAGTTTTTGCTTGACAAAAGATACCGCTTCTTTCATCTTCTGGTCCTTCTTCGCGGCCTTGTCGTAGGTCCGGAACATCTCGGTGTAGGCTGGGCTCACGCGCAGCTCGGGGGCATTGCGGGCGTTCAGCGTCAGGCTCAGCTCGCCATTGTCGTTGGTGAGGATGAAGTCCGGCATCAGGTACTGCGTTTTGCCGGGGCCCGTGGGGCCCGCGCCGCCGGGCTTGGGGTTCAGCTTGAGGATTAGGCCCACGGCTTCCTTCAGCTCGTCGTCTTCCAGGTCCAGCTTCTGCTGGATGCGGGCGTAGTGCTTCTTGCTGAACTCGTCGAACAGCGTGCCGATGATCTGTTCGGCGTGCTCGGCGGTGGCATCCTGGGGGCGGCGCTCCAGCTGCAAGAGCAGGCACTCGGGCAGGTCGCGGGCCGCAATGCCGGCGGGGTCGAAGCCCTGCACCACGCGCAGCACGGCCTCAATTTCGGGTACCGTCACCTCCAGGTTCTGCGAAAAAGCCAGGTCGTTGGCAATGGCCGCCAGGTCACGCCGGATGTAGCCGTCGCCGTCAATTGAGCCAATGAGCTGCTGGCCAATGGCTTCCTCCCGCTCGCCGAGCTGGGTGAAGTGCAGCTGGTCGAGCAGCGAGTCCATCAGCGAGCCGCTGGTGTCAGCCAGGGGCATTTCGCGCTCCTCCTCCTCGCCGGGCCCGTCGCCCTGCATCTTGTAGCCCGCTATTTCGTCGTCGTTGAGGTAGTCGCTCAGGTCGAGGTCGGCGTTGTCGGGGCCCTCTTCCTTGGTGGGCTCGGGCTCGGGCGGGGCCTCGGCGGGGCCGTCGTAGTCGTCCACGTCGGCGGGCTCCTCAAAATCTTCGTCGAGCGTGCTGTTGTCGCTGTCAAACTCGGCGTCCGGGTCGTCGGCCTCGGCCTCGTCGCGGTCGTCGTCGTCGCCGCTGTCCTGGTCTTCGGGCTCGTCGTTGTCGCCTTCCTCCAGGGCAGGGTTCACTTCCATCTCCTCTTTAATGCGCGTTTCCAGCTCCGCCGTCGGGATTTGCAACAGCTTGATGAACTGAATCTGCTGGGGGCTAAGCTTTTGGGAGAGGAGCTGTTTTAAATCGAGGCGCTGCATAACGGTAGAAATAAGCGGACGGCGGGAGATAGGACGGGTAAAGTACGCACGGGCCCCGGCAACGGATGAAACTTTGGCCTCGCCGCAGGGGCCCTACCTTTGCCGGGTATTCTGCTTTCTCATACCAATATGTCCCTCAAACGGTCCACCGTTCAGAGCTTGCTGGCCAGCCAGGAGCTCGACCGCGAAGTGCTCGTCAAAGGCTGGGTGCGCTCGCGCCGCGGCAATAAATACGTGCAGTTCATCATCGTCAACGACGGCTCCACCATCCACACCATCCAGGCGGTGGCCAACGCCGAGCTGTTCCCTGAGGAGAGCTTGAAAGACGTGGCCAACGGCGCCAGCGTGGCCATTCGGGGCACGCTGGTGGCCTCGCAGGGCAAGGGCCAGGCGGTTGAAATTCAGGCCCTGGAAATCACCGTGCTCGGCAAGGCCGACCCCGAAACCTACCCGCTGCAAAAGAAGGCCACGTCGCTGGAGCACCTGCGCGAAATTGCTCACCTGCGCCCCCGCACCAACACGTTCGGGGCGGTGCTGCGCATCCGGCACGCGCTGGCGTTCGGCATCCACCAGTACTTCAACGACCACGGCTTTTTCTACGTCCACACGCCCATCATCACGGGCTCCGACGCCGAAGGTGCGGGCCAAATGTTCCGCGTCACCACGCTGCCCCCGGAACATCCGCCCCGCACCGAGGACGGCTCGGTGGACTTCACCCAGGACTTCTTCGGCAAGCAAACCAACCTCACCGTGAGCGGGCAGCTCGAGGGCGAGCTGGCGGCCATGGCCCTGGGCAGCGTCTACACGTTCGGGCCCACCTTCCGGGCCGAGAACTCCAACACGGCCCGCCACCTAGCCGAGTTCTGGATGATTGAGCCCGAAGTCGCCTTCAACGAGTTGGAGGAGAACATGGACCTGGCCGAGGACTTCCTCCAGTACCTGGTGCGCTACGCCTTGGAGCGGTGCGCCGACGACCTGCAATTTCTCAACGACCAGTACGACAAGGAATTACTGGGCCGCCTGCGCTTCGTGACTGACAACGCTTTTCAGCGCCTGACCTACACCGAGGCGGTGGAAATCCTGAAATCGGCGAAGAAGAAGTTCGAGTTCCCCGTCGATTGGGGTACCGATTTGCAGAGCGAGCACGAGCGGTACCTGGTAGAAAAGCACTTCCAAAAGCCCGTCATCCTCACCAACTACCCGAAGGAAATCAAGGCCTTCTACATGAAGCTGGACGAGGACGGGCGCACCGTGCGGGCCATGGACGTGCTGTTTCCCGGCATCGGCGAAATCATCGGCGGTTCGCAGCGCGAGGAGGACTACGACAAGCTGACGGCCCGCATGGCCGAAATGCACGTGCCCGCCGACGAGCTGGACTGGTACCTCGACACGCGCCGCTTCGGCACGGTGCCGCACGCTGGCTTCGGCCTGGGCTTCGAGCGCCTGGTGCTGTTCGTGACCGGCATGGGCAACATCCGCGACGTAATTCCCTTCCCACGCTACCCTAAAAACGCGGCATTTTAGGGCCCCTGGCGGGTAGGTATTGTTTCTGAAAAAGCGGCCCCCGATGGGCCGCTTTTTTTGTGCCCGGGGCCCCAACCCCGCCCGCGCTTCGCCCGTTGGAAAGGAAAACGTTTCCCCGCCCCGCGCCATGCCTGAAATTGACCTCACCGACGCCGCCAGCCTGCCCGAGGGCGCGCTGAAGTCCTTCCCCACACCCGACGAGGGGCCCGAGGTGCTGCTGGTGCGCCACGACGGCGAAATCCACGCCTTTGCCGCGCACTGCCCGCACTACGGGGCCCCATTGGCCAAGGGCCAGCTTGTGAACGGCAAAATTGTGTGCCCCTGGCACCACGCCTGCTTCCGGGCGAAGGACGGCAGCCTGTGCGAGCCGCCGGCGCTGGACGACCTGCCCGCCTTTGCCGTGCGCGAGGCCGATGGGCGCGTGCTGGTGCAGGTGCCCGCCAAGCCCGCCGCCAGCACCGACGACTCCAGCGCCACGCCCACGGCGGAAGTGGGCGCACGCCGCCCGCCGACGCGCCGGGCCCCGGCCGATGCGCGCACGTCGTGCTGGTGGCG
>NZ_MDZA01000005.1 GCF_001816125.1 Hymenobacter coccineus
CTCGACGCCGTGAGCTACGCGGGCGGCACCGGGGCCCTGTGGCTCACCGGGGCCCTGGCCGAGCGGCGCGGCTGGGAAGCGGCCTGGGTGGCGCTGGCCGCCTTGGCGGCGGCCACGGCGGTAGCGGCGCTGGTGTTCTACCGCACCCAGGAGCGGCGGCCGGCCCTCGCGCCGGCAGTGGCGTAGCGCGGCCCGGAATGTTTACCCATATGAAAGGCTAGGTCATCATTAGTTAACGATTTGATGACCATTCGGCGACTTACCGCCGCCGGGCAAACTGGACCTTTGCCAATAATATTTTGGACACTAGCGGCTGGCCTGACTTTTAATGATTAGGCCGCCTTACGCCCAACGCTGAACCACTCCGCCGCCGCTCAACCCACCTCCCCCGGCCTAGCCGGTACCCGCCGGCCACTGGGGCCCGGGTGGCCCGACCGCTGAACGAACCACGCCCGCCACCCCGGGCCCCACCCGGCCGATGCAGTTAACGGCTCAGCCGGGCCGCTGGCACGGTTCGCCCCCAGGCTTGCTCATTCTCAATCCCGGCCGCATGACGCCTTCCTCCCCTCCTACAACCCCTCAGGCCACCGTAGACGCCCTTTTTGCGCTATACGATGCCCGCGGCCACGACGACTACATCGGCGAGCCGGTGTCGCAGCTCGAGCACATGTGGCAGGCCGCCGCGCTGGCCGCGGCCGAGGGCTACGAGGACGAGGTGGTGCTGGCGGCCTTCTTCCACGACCTGGGCCACCTGTGCGCCCCCGACGGGGACGCCGGCTCGATGGACGGCTTCGGCGCGGTGGACCACGAGCGGCTGGGGGCCGACTACCTGCGGGCGCGCGGCTTTTCCGAGCGCCTGGCCGCACTGGTGGAGAGCCACGTGCTGGCCAAGCGCTACCTCACCCACAAGCAGCCGGCGTACCTGCGCCGCCTCTCGCCCGCCAGCCTGGCCACGCTGGCCTTCCAGGGCGGCCCGATGAGCGCCGCCGAAGCCACCGCCTTCGAGCAAAACCCCGACGCCGACCTCATCCTGCGCCTGCGGGACTGGGACGACCGGGCCAAGGAAGAACACCGCCCCGTAGGCTCCCTCGAACACCTCAAGCGCATGGCTTTGAGGCACTTGCTCCGCCAGCCCCGGTAGGCTGGCGCGGGCCTTATTGCTGATTTTTTCCACCCCCTACCCTTTTCGTATGCGAAGCTTTTACAGAATATTTCAGGTGCTGCTGCTGGTCTTTGGGCTGGGGCTGCTGCCGCAGCTGCTGCGGGCGCAGCTGCTGCGGGCGCAGGGCCCCGGCACCCCCGTGAGCGGCGTGGTGAGCGACGACCAAAAGCAGCCCCTGCCGGGCGTGAGCGTCGTCATTAAGGGCACCAACAAGGGCACGACGACTGACAGCGACGGGCGCTTTGTGCTCAACGCCAACCCCGGCGATGTGCTGACCATCAGCTCGCTGGGCACCGTGGCGCAGGAGCTGCCGGTGGGCAGCCAGAAGACTTTCACCATCGCGCTGGCTACCGACAACAAGGCCCTCGACGAGGTGGTGGTGACGGCCCTGGGCGTGAAGAAGGACGCCCGCAAAATCGGCTACGCGGTGCAGGAGCTGAGCGGCGAAGACGTGACCCGGGCCCGCGACCCCAACCCGATTACCGGCCTCACGGGCAAAATCGCCGGCCTGAGCGTGGGCCCCTCGCCGGAGCTGTTGCGGGCCCCCAACGTGCTGCTGCGCGGCAACAACGTGTCGCTGTACGTGGTCGATGGCTTTCCGATTGACACCGATACCTGGAACATCAGCCCCGACGACATCGAGACGTACACCGTGCTGAAGGGCCCCGCTGCGGCCGCCCTCTACGGCAACCGCGCCCAGAACGGCGCCATCCTAATTACCACCAAAAAGGGCAACAAGAACAAGAAGGGTTTCACGGTGGAGCTCAACAGCAGCAACGTGATTCAGAGCGGGTTTCTGGCGTTTCCGCGCTTGCAGGACTCGTACGGCGCGGGCGAAAACACCTTCTACACCTTCGTAGACGGCAAGGGCGGGGCCCCGGGCGGCGTGGACGGCGACTACGACGTGTGGGGGCCCTACTTCGCGGGCCAGCTCATTCCGCAGTACGACTCGCCCATCGTGAACGGGGTGCGCCAGGGCACGCCTTACGTGGCGCGCGGCGCCAACAACCTCAAGAATTTCCTGCGCACGGGCTTCCAAACCAACAACAACATCGCTCTGAGCGCCAACGGCGACAACTACACCACGCGTTTTTCGGTGTCGCAGCAGAAGCAGAACAGCTACATCCCGAACAACGGGCTGAACATCATCAACTTCAACCTCTACGGCTCCTTCAACCCGAGCCCGCGCTTCAAGATTGAGGCCAACGTGAACTTCAACCGGCAGTTCACCGACAACTTCCCCGACGTGGACTACGGCCCCAACAGCCTGATCTACAGCTCGGCGGTGTGGACCGGGGCCGACTGGGACGTGAACGCGCCGGACATCCGGGGCATTTGGCAGCCGGGCCAGGTAGGCATCCAATCGGTGTTTGCCGAGTACCAGCGCTACCACAACCCCTGGCTGATGGTGGAGAAGTGGACCCGCGGCCACTACAAGAACGACACCTACGCCTACCTCACCGGCAACTACAAGATTGACAACCACCTGAGCGCCACGCTGCGCACTCAAATCAGTACTTACAACCTGCTGCGCACCGAGAAGATGCCGTTCTCGGCCCACCCCTACGGCCGCGAGGGCAACCTGGGCGACTACCGCGAAGACCGCCGCAACTTGTTCGACAACAACACGGAGGGCTTCCTGAACTTCAATTACGACCTGGGGGCCAGCAAGTTCTTCAACCTAAGCGGCTTGGTGGGCGGCAACGTTCGCAACATGACCTACAATTCGAACTGGACCTCGACCGACTACCTGAACGTGCCCGAGGTGTACGCCTTCAGCAACTCGCTGAACCCCGTGCAGTCCACCAGCTTCAACTCGCAGATGCGGGTGCTGAGCGCCTATTACTCGCTCGACCTGAGCCTGGGGCGCTACGCCACCCTCTCCACCACGGGCCGCGTGGACCGGTCGTCGGCGTTCCAAACGCCCACCACCTACTACTACCCGAGCCTGTCGGTGGCTTCGGTGCTGACCGATTACCTGCCGATCCCGGCCGTCATTTCCTTCCTGAAAGTGCGCGGCTCCTACGCCAACATCCGCACCGACGCTACGTCGGCCACCATCGGGCCGGCGCCTTTCAACTCGATTACGGCCCTGGGCGGCAGCACGGGCAACTCGCTTTTCACCAACCCACTGGGCTACGGCAACACCTACGCCTCGCCCTACAACGGCCCCGACTACTCGCTGCAATCGAACTACTCGACCAGCAAGCCCTACAACAACCAATCGGCCGGCTACGGCACCAACAACCTGTTTGCGCCCGGCCTGAAAACGAGCACCCGCGTGAACTACGAGGAAGGCATCGACGTGAAATTCCTGCAAAACCGCTTGGGCGTGAGCGCCACCGCGTTCCAGTACATCGACGGGCCCCAGATTTTGCCCAACCCGCTCTCGTCGGCCACCGGCTACACCACCGAGTACATCAACGCCCTGAAAACCAAGAAAACGGGCTACGAGCTGAGCCTGACCGGCACGCCGGTGCAAAACGCCAAGGGCTTCGGCTGGGACGTGCTCGTGAACTGGAGCACCTACAAGCAGGTGTACAACGAGCTGCCCGCCGGCCAGAGCGCCTACCAAACCTTCTTTAAGGAGGGCGACCGCACCGACAAGTTCTACGGCACGGCCTTCGTGCGGACGCCCGACGGGCAGGTCATCAACGACGCGGCCGGCAAGCCCCTCACCAACCCCGTGGCGCAGTACCTGGGCAACCTGAACAACGACTATAACTGGAGCATTTACAACAAGTTCCACTACAAGGCGCTGAGCCTGGGCTTCCAGTTCGACGGCGCGGTGGGCGGCGTGACCACCGACTACATGTTCAACAAAACCATGCGCGGCGGCCGCAACGCCCTCACCGCCGAGGGGGCCCTGGGCGACGCCCGCTACCAGGACTGGCAGAACTACGGCAAGGCCGGTTACGCCGGCACCTACGTGGGCGAAGGCGTGCAGATTGCCAACGGCGGCAAGATTAACTACGACTCGCAGACGGGCGCCATTCTTAACCCCGAGGGCTTGCAGTTTGCAGCCAACACCACGAAGGCCTTCGTGCAGGACTACGTGAGCAAGTACTACAACGTGCAGGAATCGAACCTGATGAGCAAGACCTTCGGCAAACTGCGCGAGGTGACCGTGAGCTACGACCTGCCCCGGGCCCTGCTCGGCAACGGCTTCATCCAGAAGGTGTCGGTGTCGGTGATTGGCCGCAACCTGCTGTATTTCTACGGCGACAAGCGCTTCAAGGACGTGGACCTGGACCAGTACAACGGCGCCATTTCGGTCACGGGCCTGCAGTCGCCCACGGTGCGCAGCTACGGCCTGAACCTGAACGCTACTTTTTAATCAGCTTTTAGCTGCTAGCTATTAGCTTTTTGCAGCTGTCATGCTGAGCGCAGCGGAGCGGAGTTGAAGCATCTCTACTGCGGCAGTAAACCAATGGATTGGATTAGTGAAGCGGGAGAGATGCTTCAACTCCGCTCCGCTGCGCTCAGCATGACGTTTTCAGCAACTCATAATCTGTCATGAACCATATCTTCAAAACCGGCGGCTTGCTCGTGGGCCTCGCCCTGGCCACCACCAGCTGCAACAAGACGCTTGACGAGCTGACCCTCAACGAGAACAAGCCCAACAGCGTGCCCGCCTCGCTGCTCTTCACCGGCGTGCTTAACGACGCTTACGAGGGCCCCAACGGCAGCGCCGAAGTCTGGGACCAGTACTACCTCAACAACTACGACTACTACGGCAACAACCGCTACGACTTCGGCAGCGGCACTGCCTACTACACCACCCTCAAAAACGTGGGCCTGATGGAGCAGCAGGCCCTGGCCGCCGGCTCGCCCGCCGTGAACCCCTACGAGGCGCTGGGCAACTTCTTCCGGGCCTACCTCTTCACCCGCATGAGCCTGCAAATGGGCGACGTGCCGCAGAGCCAGGCCCTGCTGGGCCTCGAGGGCCTCACGCCGGCCTACGACCCGCAGAAGGCTGTGTTCGTGCAGTCCTTCAAGTGGCTCGAAAGCGCCAATGCCGACCTGACCACGCTCATCGCGGGCGGCACCACCACCGTGGCCGGCGACATCTACTTCGGCGGCGACCTGCGCAAGTGGCAGCGGGCGGTGAACACCCTGCGCGTGCGCCTGCTGCTGAACCTGAGCAAGAAGAACGGCGACGCCGACCTCAACGTGGCCGGGCAGTTTGCCAGCATCGTGGGCAACGCCACCAAGTACCCGCTCATGACCAGCAGCGCCGACAATATGCAGTACACCTACGTGGCGGCCACCAACAACTTCTACCCCAACAATAACCGCAACTTCGGCCAGGACGGCTCGCGTAAGAACATGGCCGCCACCTACGTGGGCCTGCTCACCACTTTGCAGGACCCACGCGTGTACGCCACCTGCGAGCCGGCCCGCGACCTGGTGGACAACCAGAAGCAGAGCGCCACGGCCCTTTCCTCGTTCGTGGGCGCCGACCCCGGCCTCGACCTGGGCGTGATGTACGTGAACGCGGGCTTGCAGAAATACTCGTTCCTGAACCGCTACCGCTACTTCCGCACCCTGGTGGGCGAGCCGACCATTCAGCTGGGCTACCCCGAGCTGGCCTTCAACATCGCCGAGGGTATCAACCGCGGCTGGCTGGCGGAGGGCAGCGCCGAGACGTACTACACGGCCGGCATCCAGGCCTCGATGGCATCCTACGGCCTGCCCACCAGCGGCACCTACACCGCCTACTTCTACCGCCCCGGCTCGACCGACGTAACGGCCACCGCGAACTACGACACCTACAGCATCCCCGTCAGCTTTGCCACCTACTATGCCCAGCCCAGCGTGAAGTACGCCCCCGGGGCCCCCGGCCTGACCCGAATTTTGCAGCAGAAGTACCTGGCCCTGTTCCGCCACTCGGGCCTGGAAGCCTACTACAACTACCGCCGCACCGGCGTGCCCACCTTCACTACGGGCCCCGGCACCGGCAACGGCGGCCGCATCGCGCAGCGCTTCCAATACCCCACCTCCGAGCGCACCGCCAACACCGCCAACTACCAGGCCGCGCTGGCCAGCCAGTACGGCGGCAACGATGATATTAACGGCGTGATGTACTTGCTGAAGTAGCTGGTAGCGGAAACCTCACCCCCGGCCCCTCTCCCGCGGAGAGGGGTGCGTTCAACGATTCAGGTACTGGCACCCCTCTCGCGAGAGCGGGGGTGAGGTTTCCCCGTGCCACTTTTGATATAATCAGTCTTATACAGACCCCTCGATCTATGCTCCCCACCCGCCCTATTTTCCTCACTGCCCTGGCCGCCGGCCTCGCCCTGGGGGCCCGCGCGCAGGCGCCCAAGCTCCACACCGAAAACGTCATCCTCGTCACCCTCGACGGCATGCGCTGGCAGGAGGTGTTCGGCGGGGCCGACACGGCGCTGTTCCGCCAGAGCAAGCACTATTACACCGACCAGAAAGCGCTGCAAAAAGACTTCGGCCAGGCCACGCCCGAGCAACGCCGCGCGGTCTTGATGCCCTTTTTGTGGGGCACCGTGGCCAAGCAGGGCCAACTCTACGGCAACCGCCCCGCCGGTAGCCTCGTGAACGTGACCAACACCATGCGCTTCTCGTACCCCGGCTACAACGAAATCCTGACCGGGGCCCCCGACGACGCCCGCGTCCACAGCAACGACCCGCTCGACAACCCCAACGCCAGCGTGCTGGAAGTGCTAAACCAACAGCCCGCGTTCAAGGGTAAGGTGGCGGCCTTTGGCTCGTGGGAAGCCTTTCCATACATCCTCAACGAAAAGCGCAGCGGCCTGCCCGTGAACGCCGGGCAGCGCCTGGCCACGGGCCCCAACCTTACGCCCGGCGAGCAGTTGCTCAACCAGTTGGAGGCAGGCTCGCCCAGCCCGTTTGGCGAGGAGCGGCTCGACGCTTTCACCTACGGCTACGCCCTGGAGTACTTGAAAAAGAATAAGCCGCGCGTGCAGTTCATCAGCTTCGGCGACACCGACGACTGGGCCCACGGTGGCGAATACGGCGCGTATTTGCACGCCGCGCAGTACACCGACGGCTTCATCCGCCAGCTTTGGGAATACCTGCAAAGCGACCCGCAGTACCGCGGCAAAACCACCCTGCTCATCACCACCGACCACGGCCGGGGCGCCACCGGCAAGGGCTGGGAAACCCACGGCAAGGACGTAGCCGGAGCGGATCAAATCTGGCTGGCCGCTTTGGGGCCCGACACGCCCGCCCTGGGTGAGGCCCACGCCGGCCAGCTCTACCAAAACCAGGTGGCCGCCACCCTAGCCCAGCTGCTGGGCCAATCCTATGCCCCCACGCCTGCCACCGGCAAGCCCGTGGAGGCCGTGCTGGGCCGCAAAGCGCCAGGCAAAAAGCTAGGCCTCCGCCCCGGGGCCCCGGCGCCGGCCGCCCTCCGCGCCCCCCTCACCGGCCACGCCGACGCTCCCAGCTGGCGCCGCGACGGGAGTGCGACCACCGGCGAGTAGCCACCCAGCGCCCCGTAGCCCTCCCCTTTCCCTGCCCCGCATGAAAAACTTTTGCCTGTTGCTGCTTGGCCTGCTGGGGCCCCACTGGGGGGCCCTGGCGCAGGCGCCCGTCCGCAAGGTCGTGTTCGTTATTGCCGACGGCATCCCGGCCGATGTGCTGGAAGCCGCGCCGGCGCCGAACATCAAGAAACTTATTGCGGGCGGTACCTACCTGCGGGCCCACGTGGGCGGCGAAATGGGCACCTACAACCAGACGCCCACCATCTCGGCGCCCGGCTACAACGACCTGCTCACCGGCACCTGGGGCTACAAGCACAACGTGTGGGACAATGCCATTAAGGCCCCGAACTACCACTACCCCACCATCTTTCGCCTGGTGAAGGAAGCCCAGCCGGCCCGCAAAATCGCCATCTTCTCGACCTGGACCGATAACCGCACCAAGCTCGTGGGCGAGGACCTGCCCGCGGCCGGCAACCTGCATTTCGACTACAAAGCCGACGGCTACGAACTGGACACCGTGGCCTTTCCGCACGACAAGGCCAGCCGCTACACCCACACCATCGACGACCGGGTGGTGGCCGAAGCCACCAAGTGCCTGCGCGCCAACGGCCCCGACCTCTCGTGGGTGTACCTGGAGCACACCGACGACATGGGCCACCGCCACGGCGACAGCGACGAGCTGCGCACCGCCGTGGGCTACCTCGATGCGGAAATCGGCCAGCTCCAGGCCGCCCTCGACTACCGCCGCCAGCACTTCCGCGAAGACTGGCTGTTGGTGCTCACCACCGACCACGGCCGCGACGCCGCCACCGGCCGCAACCACGGCGGACAGTCGGCGCGCGAGCGCGCCACCTGGCTGGTGCTCAGCACGAAAGACGTGAACGCCTACGCCCGCCAGCAGCCCGTAGCCATTGTAGATGTTCTGCCCACCATTGCCCAATTCATGCAAGTGCCGCTGCCCGTGGCTACCCAGCGCGAGCTCGACGGGGTGCCGCTGCTGGGCCCCGTGTCGGTGGCCGCGCCGCGGGTGCAGGTTGCCCCCGACAGCCTGCGCATCAGCTGGACGGCGCTGGGACCCCCAACGGAGCCGCTGAAGGTGTGGGCCACCGCCACCAACCACGCCAAAACCGGCGGCGCGGACGAGTACACCTTGCTCGGCACCGTGCCGGTGGGCCGGCAGCGCTTGGCCGTCAGCCGCGCCGCCTACCCGGCCGCCTTCTACAAAATCGTGCTCGAAGGCGCGCACAACACCGCCAACGGCTGGCTGATGCCGCCCGGCCCGCCCATTCCCGGGGGCACTGATTAAAGAGCGAGTCAGATTGGGGTTTTATTCCGACGGACGAGGAACCTGGGTAAACCGGTTAAGGGCATTCCTCAGATTCCTCCTCCGTCGGAATGACAATCTATCATTCAAACAGGGCCCCTACGCCGGCACCAACTCGACTTGCAGGTGCTGGTGCAGCTCGGCGAGCGAGGCAAACAGGCCGTCGTTGGGACAGGCGACTAGCTGCTGGCGGGTGTGGGTGCCGTTGACGACGCCCAGGCTGCGGGCGCACCCGGCGCGCCGGCCCGACTCTAGGTCCGACGGCGTATCGCCCACGTTGTAGACGGCTTGCGGGTCGGTGATGCCGAATACTTGCATGGCTTTTTGAATCATGAGCGGCGCGGGGCGGCCCTCGGCCACCTCGTCGCTGGCAATGGACAAGTCGATGAACGACTGCGCGCTGCCGCGGTGCTGGGCGTCCAGGCCCGCGTCCCAGCCCAGGCGGTGCAAAATCAGGTCCGTCACCGCCCGGTAGAAGCCCGTGGTGAGGGCCACCCGTACGCCCTGGCCCCGCAGAAACGCCAGCAGTTCCAGGCAGCCCGCCGTGGGCACTACCTCGGCCGTGCGGTAGTGGCTCTCCAAAATGCTGCGGAAAGCCTCGTACGATTCATCGACGCGGGCCCCCAGCGCGGACGGGCGCACGGCGGGTCCCAGCTGCTCGCGCCACAGCGCCTCAAACACGAAGCGCTTGGCCTGGCCCTGCGCAGCCAGAATGCGCGCGGCGGTGGCGCGCAGGCCAGTGGCGGCGGCGGCCTGCGCGAAGCAAGCTTCCACTTCGTGCTGGTCGCGGACGGTGGTGCCGGCCATGTCGAATACGACGAGTTGCAAAGGAGCCATCGGGAAATGTATTATTGTTTACTAATATGCAACAAATATACGACCCTGGGGCGGCGGCGTGTTCCGCTATCGTCACGTTTGGGTTACGTTTGCCGTTTCTAGTTATTCCGCATGAAGCACGATAAGCTGAGTTTGATTGGCGTCCGCATCCTGGAGCTGCGCAAGGCCAAAAAGCTGAGCCTGCGCGAACTGGCCAAGCGCAGCGGCCTGTCGGCGGGCCTGCTCTCCAAAATTGAGAACTTCCGCACCGTACCCTCGCTCTCCGTGCTGGTCGAAATCGCCACCTCGCTGGAAGTGGACGTGTCGGTGCTAGTGAAGAACATCACCGGCGAGGCCGCGGCCCCTTACTTGCTGGTGCGCACCCACGAGGGCCGCCCCGAACCGCGCGATGATTCCAAGGGCTTGCTATACAAATACCTACTTTCCCAAGACTTGCTCAACTATAGCCTGCGCGTCAACGAAGTAGTTATCAGTCCCAACACCTACCGCAAACCCCTATCCACCAACGCCCTGGAATTGGTGTACGGGCTGGAAGGCACGGTGCGCTACGGCTTCAAAGACGAGGAAGTGGCCGTGGGCCCCGGCGACACGCTCTACTTCGACGGCATCCTGGCCCACTCCGTCCGCAACGACACCGAGCAGCCCGCCCGGGTGCTCAAAGTGTACCTGCTGCGGCACACGGATTGATGGCAGGTCGCAATCGGCTGTGTCGGCTGTAGCAGCAAGCGCCCTGCCTCTCTGTCCCGCTCGCCTCCCTTGTGTCCCGCTCGTCTCCTCTCTATCATGCTGACGCAGGAAGCACCTTATTAGGCCAGGATTGAATTACTGTCTCATGCGTGAAATGATGCTTTCTGCCTCAGCATGACAGAGAAAAGACAAACGGGAGAGGCTAGCAGAAATAACGCATTCATAACCGCACTAATAGTTTCCTATTAGTTAACAGTTGCTACGTTTGCGCCAGCTATCTTAACCAGCAGCGCAGCATGGAAAATTCGTATGATTTGATCGTGGTGGGCGCGGGGGCCCTGGGTGCGTTCCACGCCTACTTCGCGCTGCAGCGCGGCCTGAAAGTGCTGCTGCTGGAGAAAGACGCCCGGCCGATGGAGGCCACCGTGCGCAACTTTGGGCAAATCATCCCCTCGGGCATGGCCGAAGGCGAGTGGTTCGACTACGCCTGCGCCAGCCTCGCCACTTATAAGGCCATTCAGGCCGAATACGACGTTTCGGTTCGGCCCACCGGCGCGCTCTACCTGGCCTCGTCGCCGCTGGAAATGCAGGTGCTGGAAGAAAAACACGCCCGCTACCAGGCCCTGAGCTACGCGTCGGAGGTCCTCACCGGGGCCCAATGCCGGCAGCACCTACCCGCCGTGCGCGCCGACTACTGCGCCGGGGGCCTACGCTTTGCGCAGGAAGTAACGGCCGAGCCCGACCTGCTCATCCACCGCGTGCTGGCCTACCTCGTGGCCCGCTGGCAGCTCGACTACCGGCCCGCCACGCCGGTGCGGGAAGTGACGGCCAGCACCGCCGGCGCCACGGTGGTTGACGCCCGCGGCCGGCGCTACCTGGGGGCCCAGGTGGTGGTGTGCAGCGGCCGCGACGTACAGCAGCTGTTCCCGGACGTGTTCGCCCAGAGCGACTTGCAGCTGTGTAAGCTCCAGATGCTGGCCACCTACCCCCTGCCCCAGGTGGCGCTGCCGGGATCCGTGCTCACGGGCCTCAGCATCCGGCGCTACCACGCGTTTCACAGCTGCCCGTCGTTTGCCCAGCTGCGGCCCGAGGACGTGGACCCGGAGCTGCGCCAGTGGGGCATCCACCTGCTGTTCAAGCAGGCCCTCGACGGCTCCATTATCATCGGCGACACCCACGAATACGCTGATGTAGCCGCTGATAATCCACTGGATTTCAACAACTCCGACCACCTCAACGAGCTGATGCTGGCCGAAGCCCGCCGCATCCTCGACCTGCCCGACTGGCGCATTCAGCGCACCTGGAACGGCTTCTACACCCAGAGCCGGTCGGCCGAGATTTTCCAGCACTCGCCCGACCCGCGCATCCACATCGTTACCGGCATCGGCGGCAAGGGCATGACCACCGCCGCTGGCTTTGCCCAGCACCACGTGGCGCAGCTGGGGCTGGGGTAGCGCGGGGGTCCTAACTGGGGGCTTGCCCGAATGGCAGGCGGCGGATACCCGCACCGGGGCCCCGCACTTCGGCGTTCGCGGCCGGCGGAAGTGTGGCGTTCTTTGCGGCGCTCACCTTCTTCTTTTGCCCCGATCATGCCCACCGGTACGCTGCTGATTATTGACGACGAAGCCCGCCTGCGGCAGCTGCTGGCGCGGGTGCTGGAGCTGGAGGGCTACACGGTGCTCCAGGCCCCCGACGCGGCCCGCGGCTTTGAGCTGCTGCGCGCCCACGCCGCCGAGGTCCTCGTCATCCTTTCCGACGTGAAGCTGCCCGACGCTCACGGCGTGGACCTGCTGCCCCGCTTCCGGGCCGCCGCACCCGATGCCGAGGTGGTGCTGCTCACGGCTTTCGGTACCATTGCCGACGGTGTGCGGGCCATGAAGCAGGGCGCCTTCGACTACCTCACGAAGGGCGATTTCGAACAGCAGCTCGTGGTGGTGGTGGAGCGCGCCGCCGACAAGGCCCGCCTGCGCCAGCGCCTGGCCGCGCTGGAGCGCCGCGTGGGCCAGCGCGCCGATTTCGACGCGATGATTGGCACCTCGCCCGCCTTGCGCCGCGCCCAGGACCTCGCTCGCCAGGTGGCACCCACCGATAGCACCGTGCTGCTGGAGGGCCCCACCGGCGCGGGCAAGGAGCTGTTTGCCCAGGCGCTGCACGAGGCCAGCGGGCGCCGCCAGAAGGCCTTTGTGGCCGTCAATTGCAGCGCCTTCCCGCGCGATTTGCTGGAGTCGGAGCTGTTCGGCTACAAGAAAGGGGCCTTCACGGGGGCCCTGGGCGACAAGAAAGGGCTGCTGGAAGAAGCCAACGGCGGTACACTGTTTCTGGATGAGATTGGCGAGCTGGAGCTGAACGTGCAGGCCAAGTTCCTGCGGGTGTTGGAGTTGCAGCAGTTCACCAAGCTCGGCGATACCAAGCCCACCCAGGTGAACGTGCGCCTGGTGGCCGCCACCAACCGCAACCTCAAGCAGGAAGCGGCCGCTGGCACGTTTCGGCTCGACCTGTACTACCGGCTCTCGGTGTTCACCATCGTGGTGCCGCCGCTCAGCGCCCGCACCGCCGACGTGCCGCTGCTGGCCGCCTACTTTTTGCAGCACTTCGCCGCCCGCCTCGCCAAGCGCCTGCCCGGCTTCGAACCCGAGGCCCTGCGCCTGCTGCAAGCCTACGCCTGGCCCGGCAACGTGCGCGAGCTGAAGAACGTGTTGGAGCGCGCCGCCATCCTGGCCCCCGCCGGCCAGCTCTTGGCCGCCGACTACCTGCCCGACGAATTCCACGCCCGCGCCGGGGCCACCGGTGGGCGGCGACAGCCTCCGCGCCCTCGAAGCCCAGCACATTGGTCGCCTCATGCGCGAGCACGCCGGCGACAAGCCCGACGTGGCCAAGCGCCTGGGCATCGGCCTGACGACCTTGTACCGCAAATTGCAGGAGTATGGGCTGGACCAGTAGCGCGCTGTAGCGCGGACTTGTAGTCCGCGGCTCTCGCTTCGTCCTGCCGGTAATCGTTAGGCGACCGTTCAGCGCCGCGGACTGCAAAGTCCACGCTACAGCGCGTTAGCACCTGCTCAGACTCTGCCGAATTAATTTCCTCGAATGACCCTAAAACTCAAAATCCGCCTCGGCGTGGGAATGCTGCTGCTGCTGCTGCTGGGGCTGGGCGGCTACACGCTGGCCACCATCGCCTTTTTGGAAAAAGGGGCGCACGGCATCGAGCAGGCCGATTTTGATGCCGCCCGGCAGGCGGTGATGGCCTTCGTGATGGCGGGCACAGTACTCGGCGTGCTGCTGGTGGTGCGCCTGCCGCGGGCCGTGGTGGGGCCCCTACACCGCCTGCGCGCCGACATGGAGCAGGTGGCGGGCCCCGGCCCGGCCACCCGGGTAGCGGTGCGCAAAAACGACGAAATCGGCAACGTGGCGGCCGCCGTGAACCTGGTGCTGGGCCAGGCCCAGGACGAACGCCGCGCCACGCTGGCCGAGCTGCTGGTACAGCGCAACCGCATGGACAGCCTCGTGATGAGCCTCGACGAGGGCCTGCTACTGCTCGACCAGCGCGGCGACCTGGTGCTGGCCAACCCGGCGGCCTGCAACCTGCTGGGCGAAACCGCCGCCACCCTGCTCGGCCGCCCCGCCGCCGAGGTGGCCCGCACCAACCCGCTGCTGGCCGAACTGCTGGCCGCCGTGGCCGTGCCCCACCCCTCCGACGCCGTGGTGCAGGGCCCCGTGTTCACCATTCCGCACAAAACGCCCGAGCCCCACTACCGCCTCACCATCGGCCACGTGGAGGCGCCGGGGGCCGACGGCTACCCGCCCACGCCGGCCGGCCACGTGCTCTGCCTGCGCAACGTGTCGGACTTTAAAAAGCTCGACCAGCTGAAATCCAACTTCCTGGCCACCATTTCGCACGAACTGAAAACGCCGCTGGCCAGCATCAACCTCAGCTTGTTTCTGTTGCAGGACGAGCGCACCGACCCCGAGGAGCGCCAGCGCATCGCGGCTGGCATCCGCGACGAGACGCAGCGCCTGTTGGGCATGGTGGGCCAGCTCATCGACGTGTCGCGGCTCGACGCCGGGGCCGGCATCCAGCTCAATGTGCGGGCCCTGGCCCTGGCCGATGTGGTGGCCTACGCCACGGGCATCGTGCGCCCCCAGCTGGAAGACAAGCAATTGCAACTGGAGCTGCGCCTGCCCCCCGACCTGCCCGCCGTGCGCGGCGACGTGGAAAAGACCAGTTGGGTGCTCATCAACCTGCTGGCCAACGCCATCCGCTACTCGCCCGTGGGGCCCCACTGGTCATCCAGGCGGTGCCGTGGGGCGAGATGGTGCAGCTGAGCGTGCGCGACCAGGGCCCCGGCATTGCCCGCGCGCACCACAAGCGCATCTTCCAGCGGTTTGCGGGCGGGCCAGGGGCCCCGGGCGAGGGCCCCGGCCCCGGCAGCTCGGGCCTGGGCCTGAGCATTTCGCGCGAGTTCATCGCCGCGCAGGGCGGGCAGCTGTGGGTCGAAAGCCAGCCGCCGGCCGGCAGCTGCTTCCTGTTCACGCTGCCCGCGGCAGGCTGATTCGGTCGTTGCATTGTCTTTGCTCGTTGTCAGCTTTTGGTGTACGCGGGAGCGGCGTTGCGCGTACCGCGCCTGACAACCTGGGGCCCCACGCCGGCCTTTTCATTCGGTTCTGCCAACGCAAAAAAGCCGCCGGCCCGCAGCAAATTCTGCAAGCCGGCGGCTTTTTTTAGGGGCCCCGCAGGCGGGTTATTCCACGATGCGGGTGTAGTAGATTCGGAATTGCAGCGGCGCGGCGGTGTTGGCCTGGTTGCCCAGCGCAGTCCCTTCAAACATGAGTTCTCTATCTGTCACGTCTGGGCTCAATAGCAGGCCATTGTTTTCAATGGTACCGGCCAGCACAGCCTGGACGTAGCTGAACAGATTAATCGTGTACGTGGCCTGCGGCAGGTTGGTCTGGGGCGAGGTAATTACTGCGGGTATAACCGTAGCTGGGCTCATAGCGCCAGGGTTGCTGGAGTACGGGGCCCGGAGCTGGTTGGATCTGTTAGTCAACGCCGTACCGATAACAGGCAGGCGGGCTATTGCATTATTCGGTGCGGCACCGGGCACAGCCAGCTGCAACGTGGCCGAGTTTAGCACCAAGCTGCTACCGAACTGATTGAGCGACCGCAGGTACGGAAACTCCAACCGGGTATAAACACCCAGCGTGCTTTGCAGAAAGCTGCGGTTGCCCGTGGCCATGCTGCTCAGGGACTGGCGGAAATTGGTGAGGCCCGCCAATGCGGTGCCCGTCCGGTTGGTTTCGAGGTGGTAGAAGTGCGGCGTAGCGCTGCCCCCCCCCGTGAAGGTGTAGGTGAGCACCGTGGCCGGGTCGTTGGCGGTGTGGTGGTACAGGCGCAGCACGCCGGCGGCCCCGAAGCGCAGAATGGCCCCGTTGTCGCTGGCCCCGGGCGTCAGGGCCAAGCCGTTCAGGTAGCGGCCCAGCTGGGCTTGCTGGGTGAGCTGGTTGGTTTGGCCGGCGTTCCAGAGCGCTTGGCCCAAAACGTCGCTCATGCGGATGTGCAGTTTCTTTACCTTATTACCCGGCCGGAAACGGCGCTGGCCGAGCACGGTCGCGTTGTACGGTACATCGTCCTTCGTGTAGTAGAACTTGCCGTCGGTACGCAGCGCGTTGGGCAGCTGGTGCACCTCCACGCGCTGCACAACTGTGCTGTCGCCGTAGCGGTAGTTGTCCGACATGATGTCCAGCGCCAGCGAATCGTAGACCTGGGTTTGGTCAACAGCCAGGGGCGAATCGAGCGTCAGGCTGAAATAGCCCCGGCCCGTCACGGTGCCGAACAGCGGGTCGACGTAGCGCCCCACGGCCAGCCCGGAGTTGTTCGACGAGATGATGGAGTCGATGAGCACCGTGCTGGTGCGCACCGTCACAGTATCGGTGAAGAAGGCCAGCCGGTTCACCGCCGCGGGTGCGGGGATTGAATCGTTGATGCCGTCGCCCTTCTTGCAGCCCGCCAGCAGCACGACGGCTAACAGCAGGCCTAACCAGCTGGCCCCGGAACGAGGCAAGCCAGCCGCATGGCTTATTTTATTGAGGAGCTGCATCCGGCGCAAACTGGTACAGATCGTCGAGGCGTGTGGTGCCCGTTACGCCCAGGCCCACGTAGCCCGTGCTGCCGATGGTGAATCCGATGGCATTGGAGCGGCCCACGCCGCCGCCGCCGCCGCTGGTGGTCGCGTTGAAGGCCGTTTTCTGCGTCCAGGTATCATCCGCAGCGTTGTATGCCCAGCAATCGCCCTGAATGGCGCCCTTGGTGCCCGTGGCAATGTAGCCCATCGAGCCCACCGCAAAGCTGGCGGCGTTGGCGCGGGGCAGCAGGGTGTAGTCATATTCCAGGTCATCAGTCGACGTAGCCGAATGCAGAATCAGCTGGCGGTGCGGCGACCAAGTGCTCGTGCTGGGGTCGTAGGAGTACACGTCGGCGGGGTAGGCGGCGTTGTCGGTGCCCAACATCACGTAGCCTTTGTCGTTCACCGTGAAGGCCGAAGCCCCCTGGCGCTTGGCACCGGGGTAGCTGCTGATGGCCGCCCACGTGTCGGTACCGGCGTTGTATTGGTAGAAGTCGTTCTGGGTGTTGCCGGTGTTGCCGGTGCCCACGTAGCCCACGTTTTTCACCGTGAAGGCCACGGCGCCGTAGCGAGCCGAGGGGAAGTTGGCAATCCGCGTCCAAGTATCCTTGGTTGGGTCGTACTTCCAAAAGTCGCTCAGGTAGTTCAGGCCGTCGTAGCCGGTGCCCACGTAGCCAAAGTTAGCGTCAGAGAAGGCTACGGCTAGGTAGCGGCCTTTGCCCGGAAACCGGGCCACCCGCGACCAGCTGTTGGACGTAGCGGTATAAGCGTAAAAGTCTTTGAAAGCACCGAGGGAATCCGCACCGTCCATGCCCAGGCCGGTGTAAGCCACGTTGTTGATGGTGAAGCTTACGGCGCCGCTGCGCTTCGCGCCGCTCAAGTACGCACTGCGGGTCCAGACGCCGGTAACGGCGGCAGTATCACTGTCACTTTTTTTGCAGGAACCGAGGCTTAAGGTCGCCAGCGCAAGCAAAACGACGGGAAAAAAATTCTTCATGAAAAGAAAAATGGAGTAAGCAAAATTGATGTCGTACGCTGCAAAGATACCTGAAACCTATCTGATGGTTGCTTGGCTGCGCAACTACTTTCCAGCTTTCGGGTCCAGGACTGGCCTCCCCAACGGCAACGGGCTACGGTTTAGTGCCCCGGGCGGCCCCGCCCTGCCGCTGCACCAGCCACTGGTTCAGGGGCCCCTCCTCGGCGAAGAAGGCCACCCGGGCCCCGACTTCCGGCGCGGCGGGGGCCCCCAGCGCGGCCAGGTGCCGCGGCGACACCAGGTAGGCCAAGTAGGCGGGGCCGGCCAGGCG
>NZ_MDZA01000006.1 GCF_001816125.1 Hymenobacter coccineus
ATCGCCGCGCCCGTGCCCACCGGCGGGCAGCCCGGCGCCACCCGTGGCCTCGACGAAAGCGTGGGCGGCGCGGGCAACGCGGGCCGCAGCCGCACCGCGAGCAGTGAGGCCGCCCGGGCCACCGATGCCCAGCTGCAAACCCCAGCGCGAGCGGCTCCAGGCCATGGATTTGTCGCCGGCCCAGGCCCAGCAGCTACTCGACGCGCTGAAGGCGCAGGAGCAGCAGTACTTGCAGCAGGTGCCGCGCCGCCGCGCCGGGGCTCCCGCCCGCCGCGGCCAGCCCACATGGTGAGGGCCCCGGGCGTACTTTTGGGGCGAATTTTTGTTGCTCCTCTATTCCCACCCACGTTTCGTTGAAACCATGCAGATCAAGGAAGTTGTAATTGTGTCGGCGGTGCGTACCCCGATTGGCTCGTTTGGCGGGGCCCTGGCCTCGGTATCGGCCACCGAGCTGGGCGCCATTGCCCTGAAGGGGGCCCTGGAGAAGGCCGGCGTGGCCCCGTCGGAAGTGCAGCAGGTGATTATGGGCAACGTCATTTCGGCCAACCTGGGCCAGGCCCCGGCGCGGCAGGCGGCCAAAAAAGCCGGCCTGCCCGACACCGTGGAGTGCACCACCGTGAACAAAGTGTGCGCTTCGGGCTCGAAGGCCATCATGTTTGCCGCCCAGGCCATCATGCTGGGGCAGGCCGACTGCATCCTGGCCGGCGGCATGGAGAGCATGAGCAACGTGCCCTACTACCTCGACAAGGCCCGCTTCGGGGCCAAGTACGGCAATGGCCAAATGATTGACGGCCTGATGAAAGACGGCCTCTGGGACCCGTACCACGACTACGCCATGGGCGTGGCCGCCGACAACACGGCCCAGCACTACGGCATCACCCGCGAGCAGCAGGACGAGTTTGCCCGCGAGAGCTACACCCGCAGCGCCAACGCCGCCAAGGCCGGCAAGAAGAAGGCCGAAATCGTGCCCGTCACCATCGAAAGCCGCGGCAAAACCACGGTGGTGGACGACGACGAGGAGTACACCAAGGTGCAGTTTGAGAAGCTAGCCGGCCTCAAGCCCGCCTTCGGCAAGGAAGGCACCGTGACGGCCGCCAACGCCTCGACCCTCAACGATGGCGCGGCTGCCGTGCTGCTGATGAGCCGCGAGAAGGCCGACGCGCTGGGCATCAAGCCCATTGCCATCGTGCGCGGCTTTGCCGATGCCGAGCAAGCCCCGGAGTGGTTCACCACCTCGCCCGCGCTGGCTATTCCGAAAGCGCTCAAGCACGCCGGCATTGACGCCAAGGACGTGGACTTCTACGAAATCAACGAGGCGTTTTCAGTGGTGTCGTTGGCCAACAACCAGCTGCTCAAGCTCGAAGGCACCAAGGTGAACGTGTATGGCGGCGCCGTGAGCCTGGGCCACCCGCTGGGGGCCTCGGGGGCCCGCATTGTGACGACGCTGCTGAACGTGATGCAAAACGAGGGCGGCAAAATCGGCGTCACGGGCATTTGCAACGGCGGCGGCGGCGCTTCGGCCATCGTGCTGGAGGCCGTGTAGGGAACGGCCCCGTTTTTGACTACGCCAGCGGCTGCGCACTATTGCGCGGCCGTTTTGCGTTCTTGCGGCTTGGTAGTTGTTGAGAGTCTTTTTCGCCCTGCCTCATTCTGTAATATTCTGTCATGAAGGCCTTCACACTTATTTTTTGCTTCGTTATTTTTCATGCTCACTGCTCAATTGGGCAAACAATGGGTTCCAACCATAAGCTATCCAGCGTCATTGATAGTCTATATGCAGCAGATCAAAGCACCGCCAAGATCAAGCCGGCTGACAGCGCAGCTGCTGCCTACCAACGCGTAATAAGAACGAATTTCCCGACCGTTAAGAAAATTCTGGATACTTACGGGTATCCCAACTTCACTTTGGTGGGTCAGGAGAGCTCTGATCACTATTTTACACTTGTTCAACACAGTGATTTTAACCAGGATTTTCAGCAGCGGGTGTTAAAAATTATGCGGCGGGAAGTTGATAACAAAAACGCTTCGGGTAAACAGTATGCATTTCTTACAGATAGAATTGCTACTACTAAAGGCGACCCACAAGTATATGGAACTCAAGTACTGATGAGTGGTAATAGTAAAGTAAAACCCTGCATTTCTCCTGCTGAATTGAATAAACGAAGAAAGTCTGTAGGACTGGAGCCAATTGAGGATTATCTAAAAAAATGCAACGAGGCGTTTTATGAGATGAATCCGCAGGAGAGAAATAAAGCTGTTATTAAATAACTTCTTAACAAGCTCTTATGAAATACTTGCAATACTTGGTTTTCCTGCTTGCCCTGCTAACGCTGCCGGCCCACGCCCAAAAGCTCAAGCGGTTTGTGACCTACTACGATTCCGTCAAAACCGCCAAGCGCGAGGTGTACACCGCCCTGGTGGCCGGCGACACCCTCCCCCAGGGCACCTACCGGCGCTACTACCGCAGCGGCCAGCTCGAGCAGCAAACCAGCTTCCGCGAGGGCAAGCGCGACTCGGCCTACGTCGAGTTTCACCCCAGCGGGGCCCGGCGCCTCGAAACCACCTACCGCGCCGGCGTGCGCCAGGGCCCCTTCAAAACCTACTACGCCAACGGCAAGGTGGCCCAGGAAGGCAATTTTGACAACGACGAACCCAGCGGCGAGCTCACTTACTACCATCCCACGGGCGAGGTGAAGCTGAAAACGATGCTCACCAAAGGCCAGCCCAACGGGGCCATGCGCCAGCTCTACGCCGACGGCAAGCCCCAGGCCGACATTACTTACAAGGACGGCCAGCCCGAGGGCGCGGTGAAGTTTTACTACGCCAACGGCCAGGTGCAGAGCGAAGGCACCCTGCACCGCGGCCTGCTCGCGGGGCCCTACAAAACGTACTACCCCACCGGCCAGCTCGAAACCGAGGTGCAGGCCGACGCCAGCGGCCGCGGCGGCTACCGGAGCTACTACCCCAGCGGCAAGCTCCAGACGGAGAGCACCTACGCCCCCGCCCCGGTGGTGCAGCGCGCGGTGCGCAACCCCCTCGGCGACGACCTGACCAAGCGCGTGGTCCCCACCACCAGCGGCACCGCCAACCTCGACGGCCCCGCCACGAGCTACTACGAAAGCGGCCAGGTCAAAACCAAAACTACCTACCGCTTGGGTGTGCCCACGGGCCACGCGCAGGAGTTTTCCGAGGCCGGCAAGCTGGTGCTGGAAACCGACTACGCCAACGGCGGGCGCGACCGCAAGGTGACGCGCTACGACGCCGCGGGGCCCCTGCCCCTGGCCGAGGAAAGCTACAAGAACAACCGCGCCGCCGGCACCTGGCGCACGTTTTTCCCAGGCAGCAAGCAGGTGCAGAGCGTGGCGCTGTACAACCCGGCCGGCAAGCTGGCCGGCGAGCAGCTCACCTACTTTGCCGACGGCAAGGTGGCCAGCCGGCTGGGGTACGAGAACGGCTTTGCCACCGGGCTGGGCCTCGAAAACTACCCCTCGGGCAAGCTGAAGGCCGAAACCACCTACGCCCACGGCCTGAAGGTGGGGCCCTACCGGCAGCTGCGCGAAGACGGCAGCTTGGCCGTGCGCGGCGCCTTCCGCAACGGCAAGGAAACCGGCGTGTGGAGTTACCTGGGGCCCGACGGCGTGGCCGTGGAAAGCCGCAAGACCTTCCAGAACGGCGTGGAAGTGCCCGCCGGCACCAAGGCCCCGGGCCGCCCCGCGCCCCGCAAAAAGTAGCGCTGGGGGCCCTAAATGACTCTTTAGGTTGGAAAGGGATACGCCAGAACGTCATGCAGAGCGCAGCGAAGCATCTTTCTAGCGTGACTAATTCTGATTACTGGCGCAGGAAAGATGCTTCGCTGCGCTCTGCATGACCGTTTTGGGAGTGGTATGAAACGAGGTGGTCCGGCGACTTTTTCAGTCGTCGGGCCACTCTAGCAACGCCCCGGGGCCCCTGCTCTTTAGTAAGAGTGGCCCGACGAAGCCCTTCGGGCAATTCGCCGGACACCCCGCTTTGGACCAACTCATTCTTATTGCCCCAAACAGCTTCTCAATCACCGTTTCGCCGCCGGACTTTCGGGTTCGGCGGTTTTTTTATGCGCTTTTGATAAAAGCGCTGTAACGAATGCCTGGGCCGGCTGGTAACCCCGGCGGGTGCTGCATCAAATCAGGAACCGCTTGGGGGCCGCAACCCCGCAAAAAGATGCGCCGCCCGGGCAACCGCGGGCCCGGTTGGCGCATCTAGCACCCTGAACACAACGCGGCGGTGAATTTCATTAAATTTTTTATTGCTGATTATCAGCACTTAAGATATTAATCATCTTAGTTAACGAATATTTAATGTCTTAGTACCTTGCATCACAAAGTACCTAACATACCTTTGTTCTGTTGATAGCATAGTAGGTAATGACAACCCAGTACCTGTCGACGTAGGCCAGCCAACCGGGCGGGCCCCCAGCCCATCCGAAAACCTTTCCCCACCGGTGCCGCTGCAGGCCCCGGCCCTTGCCCAGCGGAACCGCGGCCGCTGCCCAGCCCCAGGGCCCCGACCCAGCTTAATCGCTCTACAACTCACTCACCATGATCTTCTTGCACACCTTTCGCCAGCCCTTGCGGGGCCTGGCCCTGCTCCTTACGGCCCTGCCCCTGGGCCTCCACGCCCAGCAAGCCGGCCCGGCCCAAGTGAGCGGCAAGCTGGTGGAAGCCGCCAACGGCCAGCCCCTGCCCTTCGCCGACGTGCTGCTGCTGCGCGCCGCCGATTCGACGCTCGTGACGGGGGCCCAAACCGGCCTCGACGGCACCTTCAAGGCCGAGCACCTGGCCCTGGGGCGCTACATACTGCGGGCCCAGGCCCTGAACTTCAAGCCCGTGCGCCGGGTGTTTGCCTTATCGGCCGAGGCGCCGGCCCTGGCCCTGGGGCCCCTGAAACTGGCCGCCAGCACTACCCAACTGGGAGAGGTGCAGGTGGTGGCCCAGAAGGCCGTGGTGCAGCAGGAGCTGGGCAAAACGGTGATTAACGTGGAGAAAGACCTGAGCAGCGTGGGCGGCACGGCCGTGAACGTGCTTCAGAACGTGCCCTCGGTGGCCGTGGACGCGACCGGCACGGTGAGCATGCGCGGCTCCAGCAACCTCACCATCCTGATTGACGGCAAGCCGGCCGGCACCGGCAACGGGGGCCCCGGCCCGCGCCTCGACCAGATTCCGGCCTCGCAGATTGCCCAGGTGGAGGTGATGACCAACCCCTCGGCCAAGTACGACGCCAGCGGGGCGGGCGTCATCAACATCATCACGAAGAAGAACAAGAAAGACGGCTGGAACGGCCAGGCGGCCCTAAACCTGGGCACCCGCGACAAGTACGCCCCCAGCCTGAGCCTGAGCCGCCACCACGGCAAGGCCACCTGGAACATGGGTTACGACGGCTCCGACCGCGTCAACCGCACCATTGCCCGCAGCTCCCAAACGGCGCTCCTCACCGACGGGGCCAGCAACAGCAGCCTGTTCACGACGCAGGACGGCACCGGCCGCCAGCATAGCCGCTACCACAGCCTGAACCTTGGCCTGAACTACGACCTCAGCAAGGAGCAAACCCTGAGCCTAAGCGTGGAGCCGCACCTGGAAAAACAGTCGGAACTCGACAACCAAACCCTGACCCAGCAAACGGTGGGCTCGCCTACCGTCATCACGCAGTACGGCCAGCAAACCGCCGAAGTGAACGTGAAAGTGCTCCAGTCGTCGGCTGACTACCGCCACACCTGGGAGGCCCACAAGGGCCGCGAATTGACGGCCAACGCCGGCCTGGTGGCCATCGACGCCAACATTCCGGTGAGCCAGTTGCTGACCGGGGGCCCCAAGCCGGCCGGCTTCACCCAGGCCCAGCGGGTGAACGCCCAGATCTACTTCGGGCAGGTGGACTACACCCGGCCGACGGCCGACGGCAAGGGCAAGCTGGAAACCGGCCTGAAGCTGCAAACCCTGCACAACACGGGCAGCACCGCCATGCTCAAGCCCACCGACAACCCCGCCGACGGCTTTCAGCCCGATTTGGCCAACTCGTTCGACTACAACTTCACGCAGCTGATGCCGGCCGCCTACGCCACGTTCCAGCGCACGTTGGCCCACGGCTGGAGCGCCCAGGGCGGCCTGCGCACCGAGGCCACCTTTCTGAACGGTGGCGTGGCCAACCGCAACGCCGCGATTGACAAGCGCTACGTCAGCCTGTTCCCCTCGGCCACCGTGGCCAAGGAGCTGGGCAAGGAGCCGGGCCAGAACCGCCTGCAGTTCAGCTACGCCCGCCGCCTCAACCGGCCGGATTTCATGCAGCAGCTGCCCATCCAGCTCTACCAAGACCCGCGCAACTACCGCCAGGGCAACGCCGCCCTGCTCCCCGAGTTCAGCCACAACGTGGAGCTGGGCCACCAAATGAACCTGGCCGGCGGGGCCACCATCACCAACACGGTGTTTGCCCGCTTCACCCAGAACGCCATCCGCCGGGTGCGCACCATCGACACGGCCGCCACCCGCACAAACAACGTGGGCGTGGTGACCCGCGAAAGCTACGACAACGTGGGCACCACCAACAGCTTCGGCCTGGAAACCACCTGGGCCCAGCCCATCACCAAGTGGTGGCGCATCTCGGCCAACGGCTCCATCTACTACTCCCAGATTGCCGCCAACGCCCTGAACACCGCCAACCGCGCCGCCCTGGCCGGCACCGCCCGCCTGGCCAACAACTTCACGCCCCGCAAGGGCCTCGACGTGCAGCTCACCGGCGACATCCGCTCCACGGTGCTCACGGCCCAGGGCCGCCAGCTGCCCTCCGGCGGCCTAGACATTGCCCTGCGCCAGCAGCTGTTTCAGGAGCGCGCCGCCCTCACCCTGCGGGTATCGGACCTGCTGAACACCCAAGTGCGCCGCACCGAGCTGGCCACGCCCGAGCTGCAAACCAGCCTCTACAACAAGTACGAGACCCGCGTGGGCTGGCTGGGCTTCACCTGGTACATCGGGGCCAGCAAGCCCGGCAAAAAGATTGACAACGGCCCCAGCGGCGGCGGCGGCTTCGGCGGCTAGGTCCCCCGGGGCCCTTGGGCGGACGGTTGGCCTCAAAGACCGTCATGCTGAGCGGAACGAAGTGGAGCCGAAGCATCTCTCCCGCAGCAGTAATCACAATTAGTTGAGCAGTAGAGATGCTTCGACTCCGCTTCACTGCGCGCATCACAACAAGTTAACTATTTGAAAGTCATTTATTTATTGATTTCCTATACGTCCCGGTTGGGGACCCAGTTGCTACTCTTCTCCCCTTTATTTCCTCCTCCTTCACCTCCCCTTCTTTTCACTCCTTCACCTTCTTTCTTCCTGCACCATGAAATTTTCCGCTCTGATCCTGACCGCCGCGTTGCTCGTTCCCACGGCCGCTACTTTCGCCCAATCGTTTGTAAGCGCCACGGCGGCTGCGGGGGACCCGGCCACCGCTGCGGGCACCGTCACCTACTTCGGCACGGTGCCGTCGAACGACGCCACCCACGAGCAATACGCCCGGATGCGCCAGGCTTTTGCGCAGGCCCAGCCCACGGTGGTGCTCTTTGAAAACCCCGACATGGGCACCGACAGCACCGAAGCCGCCACCATCGGCCGCACGGGCCCCGCCGGTTATGCCCGCTTCCTGGCCCAGCAGCAGCACGTGCCCACCCAGCGCCTCGACGACGTGTACGCCGAGTACGCCTACCTCCAAAGTAAGCTCGCCCCCGAGCCCCTGAAATTGTACTGGCTGCTGCGCCAAAGCCAGCAGTTCCGCCAAGCCACCGGGGCCCCCACCGACCTGGTAATGAAGGCCACCCGGGCGTTCATCGCCAGCAGCGCGCACGACCTGGGCGGCAGCCAGCATGTCATCCGCACCGCCGCCGAGCTGCGCACAGCCTACCGCACTTACTGCCCCACGGGCGGCGCGTGGTGGTCGCTGCCCGCCACGGCCTTCGGCGCAGCGCCCACCGGGGGCCCCGCCTTCGTGCTGAGCACCACCCGCGCCGTGAACGAGTACCGCGCCGCCCGCCTGGCCACCCAGGTCGCCGCCGCCGTGCAAGCCGGCCAGCGCGTGCTCGTGGTGATGGACCGCAGCTACTTGCCCGCCGCCGCCCAGCCCGCCTACGCCGCCCAAACGCAGCCGAGCCGGTAAGCACCGCGCTTTTAAGCAGAAACAACACTGCCGCAGGGCCCCCGCACCAACTGGTGCGGGGGCCCTGCCTATACATTGCGGGCCAATTATTTTAACCGTCCGCTGTTCGTAACGTGCCCGACGCCAAGGCAATCTTGGCCTAAAGCGGCTACGCGGGGGCCCTGGCTGGGCGCTAGTTTCTCCCGCAACGCTGTAATGCTGCGGCCGGCGCGGCGATTCTTCCCCTACACGCTTCCTGCAATCACCTCCTTTCCTTCACCTGCCATGCTGCCCCGCGCTACTCCTTTCCTCATCGGCCTGCTGGGCCTCACCGCCGTGGCGGGCCGGGCTCAGCAACTCAACACCGCTAAGCTCGACAGCTTGGTGGCGGCCTTGGACACCAACCACAAGATGATGGGCAGCCTGGCCCTGTCGCACGACGGGCAGGTGGTGTACCGCCGCGCTTTCGGCGATGCCCAACTGGCGCCCAGCGCCCCGGCCACGCCCGACACGCGCTACCGCATCGGCTCCATCACGAAGATGTTCACGGGGGTGATGATTTTTCAGCTCATCGAGGAGAAAAAGCTGACATTAGACACACCGCTGGTCACGTTTTTCCCGCAGGTGCCCGGCGCCGCGGCCATCACCATCGACCAGCTGCTGAGCCACCGCAGCGGCCTGCACAACTTCACCAACGACCCAGCCTTCCCGGCCTTCATGACGCAGCCCCACTCGCAGGCTGAGATGGTGGCCCTTATCGCCGGGCCCAAGCCCGACTTTGCCCCCGGCACAATGGCTGCCTACAGCAACACCAACTTCGTGCTGCTGGGCTACATCGTGGAGAAGCTCGCCAAAATGCCCTACCCGCAGGCACTGCAAAAGCGCGTGTTGGCCCGAGCCGGCCTGAAAAATACGTATTACGGCGGCAAAATTAACCCCCAAAAGCAGGAGGCGCTGTCGTACGAAAGGGGGCCCAGCGGCTGGCAGCTGGCCCCGGAAACCGACATGAGCGTGCCCGGCGGCGCGGGGGCCCTGGTATCGACGCCCGCCGACCTCACCCGCTTTTTCGAGGCGCTGTTTGGCGGCAAGCTGGTGGCGGCTAGCAGCCTGGCCGCCATGCAAACCATCCGCGACGGCTACGGCCGAGCCCTGTTTGCCACGGAGGTGGGCCCGAAGAAAGGCTACGGCCACAACGGCGCCATCGACGGCTTCCGCTCGGCAGCCAGCTACTTCCCCACCGACAAGCTGGCCGTGGCCGTGTGCAGCAACGGCGTCGCCGGCAACTACTCGCCCGACCAGCTGCTGGCCAGCGCCGCGCGCATCTATTTCAATCAGCCCTATAAAATTCCCTCCTTCCTGGCCTTTGTGCCCGCCCCGGCCGACCTCGACCGCTACCCCGGCACCTACGCCAGCCCCGGGTTCCCGCTGAAAATCACGGTGGCCAAGGCCGGCGCCAGCCTCCAGGCCCAGGCCACCGGCCAGGGCCCTCTGCCACTCGAAGCCGTGGGCCCCGGCGCGTTCACTTTCGACCCGGCCGGCATCCGCATGGAGTTCGACGCGGCCCAGCCCACCTTCACCCTCAAGCAAGGCGGCGCCACCCACGTCTTCACCAAGGAGTAGGGCTTGTTTCAGAGGCTGGGGGCAGCGGTTCGTTGTTCAAACCCCAACCGTTTTTCCTTAGGCAACGCGACTCTTTAGAGGCCGCGTCGTTGGAAGTTTTCTGCCACCATGCTGCTGGTCTCTTTGAGGTGCCAGTAGCGTGGTGGCATTTTTTCAGGAGATAATATTCTAATTCATATACCTCTTACTTACGTTTACTGCTGGTCCATTTTCTTGATATTCAATTCTTCCCACCTTCTTGTTTCGCGCACGTATCGCATGCAAGCAACCTTTACCCACTGCGCCCTCGCGGCCGGCCTGCTGGCCCTGGCGGCTACTTCGCCGGCCCTGGCTCAGTCGACCGCCCCCGACGGGCCCACTAAAGTCAAGACCAAGCACAAGCGCGGCCAAGCCCTGATGGAAGCGGCCGCGACTAGTGCCCCACCTGCGGCGGCCACCGACTACTCACTGCCCTACGCCGCCAGCATCACGCCCGCAGGCCTGAAAACCGACCTCGACGTGCTGGCTTCGGATGCCTACGAGGGACGCGAAACGGGCAAGAAAGGCCAGAAAATGGCCGCCGACTACCTCGCCAAAGCCTTTGCGGCCGATGGCTTGACGGGGCCCATTGCCGGGTCCGATAACCCCTACCTCCAGCATTTCGACCTGATTCGGATGACCTTGGATGCCCCGGCCAGTGTGCTGAAAGTGGGCCCCAAGACCTACCAGGGCAACCAGGACTTCTGCGCCACGGTCAACGAGACGTTTGCGGCGCCCGTTATACTTAAGCCCGTGTTTGTGGGCTATGGCATTAAGGAAGAAAAGTATTCGGACTTCGCCACCGCCGCCGACTACACAGGCAAAGACGTGGTATTTCTACTGGGCGAGCCCCTGAACGCGAAGGGCCAGTCGCTGCTGAGCGCCGACGGCAAACCCAGCCCCTACGCCACCGCCGACCTGGCTGGCCTGTACGCCCGACAAGCCGCGCTAGCCCGCTCGGGGCCCGTTCCTACACGGTGATTATGCCGACGGCGGCATCTTTGGCGGCCGCACCCAAGGCATTTACTGATATACTGGGCCGTGTGCAGCTCTCGTTTGTGGGCGCCAAAAAGCGGCAGGGCGGGCGAAACTTTTTCTTTGTTTCGCCCGAGCTGGGCGCCAAGCTACTGGGCACTACCCCGGCCGGCCTGGCGCACTATCGCCAAGCCGTGGCCAAGGCGGGCAAGCCGGTTGCCTCGCCCTTTAAGCCCGTGGTAATCGAGGCAAAGGCCGTGCTACGCAGCGAGCCCTTCACCACCGAAAACGTGTTAGGCTACCTCGAAGGCAGCGATAAAAAAGACGAAGTCATTGTGGTGTCGGCCCACTACGACCACCTCGGCATCAAGGACGGCGAGGTGTACAATGGCGCCGACGACGACGGCTCGGGCACGGTGAGCGTACTGGCCATGGCCCGCGCCTTCGCCCAGGCCAAAAAAGACGGCCACGGCCCGCGCCGCAGCCTCTTGTTCCTAGCCAACACCGGCGAGGAAGAGGGCCTGTTCGGCTCGCAGTACTACACCGACCACCCCGTGTTCCCACTGGCTAATACCGTGACGGACCTCAACATCGACATGGTGGGCCGCGTGGACAGCCTGCACCAGGGCAAGGGCGACTACGTGTACCTGGTGGGCGACGACCGGCTAAGCACCGAGCTGCACACGCTGAGCGAGGCCACCAACCAGCAGTACAACCCGGTAGCCCTCGACTACAAATACAATGACCCCAACGACCCCGAGCGCATTTACTACCGCTCCGACCACTACAGCTTCGCCAAGCACAACATCCCGGTAATTTTTTACACCAGCGGTGAACACCCCCAGTACCACAAGGCCACCGACGACGTGGAGCTGATTGACTTCCCGGCCATGGCCCGGCGCGACCAGCTCATCTTCCACACCACCTGGGCCGTGGCCAACCGCGACCAGCGCATTATGGTGGATGAGAAGTACCGCAGCACTGGCTACGTACCTACTCTTGCTGACCTTGACCGCTACACTGGCACCTATACCAGCACGCAGAGCCCGCTAAAAATTACGTTCACCAAAGAAGGCAACACACTCAAGTCCCAAGCCGCGGGGCAGTCGGCCATCCTACTGGAGCCAGTGAGCCCAGGGATATTTAAGTGTGACCCGGCCGACATTCGGGCCGAGTTTGACCCGACCAAGCCCGTTTACGTGCATAAGCAGGGGGGTAAGGAATTTACGTTCACGAAGGAATAGCCGGCTGGGTACCTCCAGGGAAACGCTGGGAGCTTTGGCCCACCTGCCCAGCGCGGCCGACTGCGTGCGCGCTGGGCAGGTGGGCCAGCACGGGCCGGTTCACGCCCAGCTGCGGCCGCCCCAACTTTCGACGTGGGCACACCAAGCCCGCGCTACCTATCCGGGGGCCCTACCTTTGCGGCCGTAATGGAAAAACCCAGCATCCCGCAAGGCACCCGCGATTTTGGCCCGGCCCAGGTGGCCCGCCGCCAGCACATTTTTGGCGTCATCCGCCGCACGTTCGAGCAGTTTGGCTACGCGCCGATTGAAACGCCAACCCTGGAAAACCTCTCGGTACTCACCGGCAAGTACGGCGACGAGGGCGACCAGCTCCTGTTTAAAGTCCTGAACTCGGGCAACTTCCTGGTGAAGGAGCGCCGCGGCGAAATCACCCCGCTCGTGACGGCCGACGACCTCGCCCAGGGCCCCCGCGCCGTGCTGCCCAAAATCGCCGAAAAGGGCCTGCGCTACGACCTCACCGTGCCCTTCGCCCGCTACGTGGCCATGAACCGGGCCACCCTCACCTTTCCCTTCAAGCGCTACCAGATGCAGCCCGTGTGGCGCGCCGACCGCCCCCAGCGCGGCCGCTACCGCGAGTTTTGGCAGTGCGACGCCGACGTGGTGGGCACCGACTCGTTGCTCTGCGAAGCCGAGATTGTGCTGATGATGGCCCAGGTGCTCAACGGCTTGGGCCTGGTGGACTTCACCATCAAAATCAACCACCGCGGGGTGCTGCGCAACATTTACCAGGCCCTGGGCAGCGAGGGCAAAGAGACGGACCTATTCGTGGCCATCGACAAGCTCGACAAAATCGGCCGCGACGGCGTGACCAAGGAGCTGCTCGAAAAAGGCTTTTCGGACGCCGCCATCGACACGCTATTCGAGTTGCTGACGGTGGGCGGCGGCTACGCCAAGAAGCTCCAGCGCCTGCTGGCCGGCTTCGTGACGGCCGGCGTGGAGCCCGACGGCCAGCGCCCGGGCCCCAACGAGCCCACCGACGAAGCCGACGATTCGCAGGATGCCTACTACCGGGGCCTCAACGAGTTGGCCGCCGTGCGCGACCTGCTGCAAGCTTCTAGCTTCGCGCAGTTCGACCGGTTGGAGTTTGACCCCACCCTGGCCCGGGGCCTCTCCTACTACACGGGCTGCATTTTCGAGGTGAAAATCAACAACGTGACAATGGGCAGCGTGAGCGGCGGCGGCCGCTACGACAACCTCACCGGGGCCTTCGGGCTACCGGACGTATCGGGCGTGGGCTTCTCATTCGGCGTGGACCGGCTCTACGACTGCCTGGAGGAATTAGAATTATTCCCGGCCGCACCGGCACGCTCACGCGGGTGCTGCTGGCGCAGTTCGATGCGGCCTCGCTGGCCGCCGGCCTGCCGCTGCTGGCCCAGCTGCGCGCCGCCGGCGTGCCCGCTGAGCTGTACCCCGACGCCGCCAAGCTCAAAAAGCAGTTTCAGTACGCCGACCAAAAAGGCATTCCGTACCTGCTGCTGGCGGGTCCCGACGAGCGCGCCGCCGGCCAGGTGAAGCTGCGCGACATGCGTGCCGGCCAAGAGCAGCTGCTCTCGGTGGCCGAAGCCGTGGCCGTGCTGGCCCAAGCCCGGTAACTCGCCTGTGCCCTTGTGATTTTCTACTACCACTCAAACGCATCTCCAACGTGACGAAGGAATTAATGGGCAAGCGGGCGCTGGTTACCGGTGCTTCCAGCGGCCTGGGGCTGGCCATGGCGCGGGCCCTGGCCGCGGCCGGGGCAACGGTTGCCATCACGGCCCGGGGCCCCGAAAAACTCGCGCAAGCCCGGTCCCAGCTGCACGACGAAGGCCTGGACGTGCAGGCCCTGGAATTGGACGTGCGCGACGAGGCCTCCATCGCGGCGGCCGTGCAGTGGGTGGGCACGCACTGGGGCGGCCTGGATTTGCTGGTGAACAACGCCGGCATTGGGATGCGCACCGTGAACCCCGATTTTCTGACCCGGCCGCAGCCGTTTTACGAAGTGAGCGCCGAAGGATTTCGCGACCTCGTGGATACGAACCTGACGGGGTACTTCTTGGTGGCCAAGGCCTTCGTGCCGCTGTTTTTGCAGCAGCAGCGGGGCAAGATTGTGAACATCTCGATGAACCACGAAACCATGCGCCGCCGCGGATTCGTGCCCTACGGGCCGTCGCGGGCGGGGGCCGAGTCGCTGTCGCTCATCATGGCCGAGGACCTGCGCGCGCACGGCATCGACGTGAACATGCTGCTGCCCGGCGGGGCCACCGATACCGGTATGATTCCCGACGCGGCGAAGGCAGAAATTGCCGGCCAGTTTCAACTGCTGAGCCCCGCTGTAATGGCCGAACCGATTGTATTTCTGGCCGCCGATGCCAGCAAGGGCCTCACGGGCCAGCGCATCGTCGCCACCGAATTTGCGGCCTGGAAAGCCCACCTCACCTCGTAGCAGAAACCGCGGCTAGGCGGCAAACGCCGCCCGTCGAGTGCGCCGCTGCCAAAGCCCATGCGCCGCTGGTCCCGGCAGAGGAGGCACTAGCGCCGGCAATTCAGTAGCGAACGGCTACCGCCCCACTTCACCAGCTATTCCATGCCTGCCCACCTCCTCGCGCCCGGCGCCCCGCTCACCCTCCGCACCTTGGCCGACTTGCTGGCCAGCGGCGAAACTGTGGCCCTGAGTCCCGAAGCCGCCGCCAGCTTTACCCCCGCTGGGGCCCCAGCCGAGGCCTCCGAGCTGGCCGCTCTGCGGGCCCAGGCCTGCGGCACGGGCCCCGAAGCCCCCCAGAACCTGGTGCGCCTGATGCTGCTGCTGGCTGCGCAACAAGCCGTCAACCAACCCGACGGTCTGGCCCGCGCCACGGCCGAGCGCCTGCTGGCCATGTACAACCGCGAGCTGCTGCCGGTGGTGTTCGAGCAGGGCGGCGACGAGGCGGCGCGGGCCACCTGGCCCTGCCGCTGCTGGGCGAGGGCGAAATCAACTACCAAGGCTACCGCCTGGCCACGGCCGACGCCTTCAGCCTGTTCAGCTGGGAGCCGCTGGCCCTGCGCACCGACGAAGCGGGGGCCCTACTGCGCGGCGCCCTTTTCGCCCTGGCCTACGCGGTGGATGCGCTGTTGCGCACCCAGCGCCTGGTGCAGGCTGCGGCGGCCATCCGTTCCTTGTCGGCTCCCGCCGAAACGGCTGAGGAAACGGCGCTCCAACCTACGCTGCATGCGGCGGAGCAAGCCGTTGCGGGGGCCCTAAGCAGCCCGGAATCGGCCCCGCTGGCCCCGGCGCTGGGGCAATTAGGCGGCGGCCACGGCGGCGCTGGACAGGCCGCGGCGGCCCGCGCGGCGCAGTACGCGGCCGGGCTGAGGCTCGGCGCGGCGGCGCTGGGTTTGGCGGCGCACACCGCCACCAGTAGCCAGCTGGTGGCCGCCGAGGCCGATGCCTACGCGGCTTTGCGCCTGCGCCAAGTGGTGGAAAACGTGGAGCAGCTGCTGGGCCTCGAGCTGTTAGCGGTGACGGGGGCCCCAGCGTCGGAGCCCGTTGCGGGAGCTACTAGGCCCAGCGAAACACTACTAGCGGCCTTCCGGGCGGCGGTGCCCGCTGGGGGCCCTGGCGTAGTGCCGTACTTGGCGCTGCGCCAGGCGGCGGCGTTTGTGCGGGGCCACGGGTGGCCGGCGGCGGGCCTGGGCGGCGCTTAGGTGAGCGGAGGACCGTTGGCGCGTATTTTTGGGCATGAAGCTGACGCTCCCCGGGTTATTTTTCTTTTTATTAATGGGCCTGCTAGGGGCCCTGGCGCCCGAGCGGGCCCGGGCCCAGAACTGTGCCCAGCCCCCGCCCACCGATTGCAACGGCGTGCCGTTTGCCGTGGTCGACGCCGCCACCGGGCAGGAGGTGCAGGCGCTGTGCGTGGGGCGGCCGGTGCGCTTCGTGCCCTGCGCCAGCCGCGCCGTATCGCCTGACCTGACGTATTATACGGCCCTGCCGGGCACTGATGTGTACCCGCCCAGTTGCTTGATTTCGCCTGATGGGGCCAGCACTAAGTACCGGTACACACCCACCGCGCCGGGCCCTGTCACCATCTCCGAAAACGCCAACACCACGCTGCCCAACGGCGGCGTTATTGGCACGTTCTACACCCGCGTGCTCACGGCCTACGCCACCGTGCCGCCGCCGTTCACCATTGCCCCCTGCCCCGCCGGCGTGGCCCTGGTCACGGTGACGGACGCCGTGTACGACCGCTACACCGTGCGGGCCGGCAGCGGGCCGGAGGTGGCTGTGGTGCGGCGCAACCTGCCGCAGGTGGTCGCCCTGGCCGGGGCCACCACGCTCACCGTCACGGGCTACTACAACCTGGTGGGGCCCTGCACCAGCCCCAATACCCAGACCATTCCGGCCATACCGGCCGCCCAGGTGCCCGCGCTAAACACCCTGATGCTGAGCGCCCCCACACCCGGCGGCGAGCTAAGCCTGGCCGTGACGCAATTACCAACTGGCTATATCTACACCTTGCAGCGGGTCCCGGCCGGCACTACTGGCCCGTTCCAGAACGTGGCCGATGTGCCGGCGGGCAGCACCAGTATTGCCCTGCCGGCCGCTGCGGCCGGCGGCTACCGCCTGCTGCGTACCGACAACTGCCAGACCGCCGCCGTGGCCTCGGCCACGCGCTACACCCTGGAACTGGCCGTGGCCTCGGTGCAGGGCCGCAACCAGCTGCTGCTGACCAATGCCAACCCCGGCCCGGGGCCCTACGCCGTGACGCGCAACGGCGTAGCCGTCACCAACCTGACGCCCATCAACGGCGGGCTGGAAGACGCCGATGTGGTGTGCGGCACCCGCTATACCTACCACGTGAGCACCGACGGCGGGGCCGTGCTCTCCAACGAAGCCAGCCTCGTGGCCGCCTCCAACGTGGCCCCGCCCACGCCCCGCCTCGTGGCCAGCTTCAACCTCCAGAACCTGGTAACGCTAACCCCCAGCCTGCCCGGGGGCCCCGTGCCGGCCGGGGCCACGCTGCGCTACCGCCGCCTGCCCAGCGCGGGTCCCGTTTCCGATTTCCTAGCGGCCACCACCGGGCGCACCGTCACCGACTCGACTGCCGCGGCGACGCTCACCGCCGTGTGCTACTCGCTGCGCCTCACCGACTTGTGCGGCAACACTTCGGCCGAAAGCGGCGTGGCCTGCCCCAGCATCCTCACCGCTAGGGCCCTCGACGACGATGCCACCGCCGTGGGCCTGAGCTGGTCGGCATTCACCGGCCCCGACCCCACCCAGCCCGCTGCCTACGCCCTCCAAACCCTAGCCGCCGACGGCACGGTGCTGGCCACGGCTGCTCCCACGGGGGCCCTCAGCGCCACTGATAATCTGCCACCCACCGACCGCCAGGTACTGTGCTACCGCTTGCAAATCAGCGGGGCCGGCATCCCGGCGGGCACGTTCAGCTACTCCAGCGTGGCGCAGGTGCCGCGCCGCGCCCGCCTGCTGCTGCCCAATGCCTTCACGCCCAACGGCGACGGGCTAAACGACGTGTTCGAAGTAAAAGGCCTGTTTCTGAATAACTTCGTACTCATCGTCGTGGACCGTAACGGCCAGCAGGTATTCCGCGCTACCGACCGCGCCACTACCTGGGACGGCACCATCAACGGCCACGCGCCCGTGAACGGCGTGTACGTGTGGCGCTTCGAGCAAACCGACGAAGCCGGCCAGTTCCTCCGCCAAACCGGCACAGTTACGATTTTAAAATAGCAAAAGGCTTGTACCGCCAAGCTGTGCTGGCACCGCCGGGGCCTTGCCTGTGCTGCCTTCGGAGTTTCTTGGGGGCCCAAGGCAAGGTCCCGGCGGTGG
>NZ_MDZA01000007.1 GCF_001816125.1 Hymenobacter coccineus
TACGAGCGACTCAGCGTCAGCTTGCAGCAACTCCATTTCGTCGTCTTCGCCTGCATCATGCTCGCCCGACACGCCGCAAGTTCATAACAGGCTCTAGGCGTCAGTAAATCGACGGCGACGCGTTATCTCAACGAGTTGGACCACCTAAATTATTTGCAGCGCTCGGGCACCACCGGGGTGGGTACCGGCTACGTGTTAAAGGGTTCATAAAGGGTTCAACCGGGAGGGTAGGTTGAAGGCGCCGATGGCAGCAATTGCTGTTTAGTGCATTGTGAGCAGGTTTTTAGGCGCTTCCTGCGTTAGCGTAAAGGGTTCACTAAGGGTTCAAAACTCCCTTACGCGACTAGGTATTTGGCTACGGTGCTTGCTGACAGCCCCAGCCGTTTGCTGATGGCGTAATTAGATAGGCCGCCCTTTTTCAGTTCCTGTAGTTGGGCAATGACCGCCGCGCTTTTTGCGGGTGGGCCCATCCGCACCCCTTCCGCCCGGCGCGGGGCCATGCCGGCTTTAGTGCGCTCACTCAGCCGGATGCGCTCCTGCTTAGCAAGGGTGGCCAGAAGGGAGATAATCGCGTCCTGAAAGAGCCCGACCGAATCGAGGTATTGCTCGGTGAGCGACTTGTAGCCCACGCCCCAGCCTTGCAGTTGATTCAGGTACTGCAAGGTGGGTAGCGCGCCCTCGCGGCTGAAGCGGTCCAAACTCCAGAACAGCACCGTATCAAAGCGCCGCTGGTGGGCATCGGCAAACAAGACCTGAAACTCGGAGCGCTTCCCCGTGCCGCCCGATTCGTGCTCCACGTATTCTTTGTAGATGGTATAACCATGGGCCTGCGCAAAACGCCGCAGTTCAGGCAGCTGATTCTCCATGCTCTGACCCTTATCCTTGGTCGAGACGCGGGCGTAAAGGGCGACGGTTGTCATGCCTTGAAGGTACTCCATTAAAGGTCAGCTAGAAACGCCCGAAAAAAGTGTCTTCACGCGCTGAAAAGGTCCTTTGCAAAACCGTCCAATAAAGGCCCTATAACCGATGCGTCTCTTCATGCGTTGAAACGAGGTATAAACTCCATTCGTTTTTCGGACGGTGCTTAAGTACTATCACTTGGCCAAGGCACTTGGACGATGGCCGAAAGGCCAGCCCACCGCGCCGACGAGCTAGCGGTCCTTGCGCGCCGGCGTTGAACTGGGCCTTACGCTTATCGACACGGCGGAGCTGTATGCCGGCGGCGAGCCTGAGCGGCTGGTTGGGGAAGCGCTGCACGGCCTGTGCGAACAAGTGTTCTTGGTAAGCAAAGCCTATTCGCAAAATGCCTCCCGCCGGCGGCTGACGCAAGCGTGCGAGTCTAGCCTAAAGCGGCTGGGTACCGACCGGCTCGACCTGTACTTGCTCCACTGGTGCGGCAACGTCCCGTTTGCTGAAACGATGGAAGCGATGAAGAAGCTGGTGAGCGCCGGCCAAATCCGGCGCTAGGGCGTGAGCAATCGCGACACGACGGACCTGCAAGCGTTCGTTGCCGCTGGGGGCGCGGCTTGTGCTACCGACCAGGCGATCTACAACCTGACCCGGCGCGGTCTAGGGTATGACCTATCGTCTTGGCTCGCGTCGGGTTAGGACGTGCCGGTCGTGGTCTGGTAGATACACGGTGCAGGTAGTGATGGCAGTTTCGGTACCTAACCACGTAGCCTCCGAGGTGCCTACACGACACGATAAGAAAAGGAGTTATCCTGTGCGGATCATGGAAACAAAAAAGCCTGGCCGATTGGCCAGGCTTTTTTGTTTCCATTTGGGTGCCTTACAAAATGCCCAGACGCCGTGCTTCATCAGCAACTAGCATCCGGACAAGGCCAGAAGAACTTAGTCCACGTGTTTTTGCTACTTTCTCTAATAAAGCTTTTTCCTCGTCGTTCGCTTTGATGTTCAACTGACGCCCACGAGTAGCCTTTGGCTTATCCATAGGGCAAAAATATGTATGGGCTCATTAAAGGAGTTTGAATAATATTTGCTTGGTATATACATTGTATATACCTTTGTCACACCCCAAGTGAAATGTTCGCCTTGTAGTAAGCAAAAGAGGCCAGTCGCGGCAAACGACTGACCTCCCATAGAGCACCTGTTCACGCAGGCACTGCAGTTGGGTTCTCACAAACCTTACCCCAAAATTACGTGGAAACGCATGTAACCGGGCAACCTGTGCTTGGCGCGCTACGCCAGCAGGTCCTGTTGCCCCTCATTGGCAACCCTTTTTTCCGCGCAGCGGAGCAACTCCGGGCCAACCATTTCGTGCACGAAAGCGACGCTATCGCTCGCCTCACCCGTTGGGGCGCGAAAGTCTTAGCCGAAATCGTTCGCCGACAAGCCGAAGCTGCTCATCAGTGCCGCGACCTCGCCACGTTGCGTCAGTTGCGTTCGACCCGCTTCCGCGGCCACCGCTCCCGCCGGCGCCGGCCCGCCCTGCGCTGGGTACCCGGCGCCTTCTTTCCCGATCGAGCCGACCGCTGGGCCGGCACGTTCGACCGCCGGGCCGCCGCGCAGTTCCAGCCACCGGACGCGTTGACGTTTGCTTCCCTCCTTAGCCGTCAGTCCCGATGAGTCACCGCCGCGACCTTAAGCTGCTGCGCCGCGCCCAGAAGCAGGCCAAGCGCCAACTGCGCCAACTCGCCGCATTGGAACTCACCGGGCTGACCGCCGTCACCCTCCACGCGCACACCCGACAGGTAACGGTTGTGCTCGCCTCCGCCACGGGGGCCCCCTTCACGGACGCGCTCCGGGAGGCGTTGCACGCGCGCCGCCAGGCCCTGCAGGCCGAAGCCCAGCAACTCCTGCGGACCTGGCTGGAAGACGCGCAGCTGCGCGACCGCCCCGCCCCGGCCGCCGGGTCTTCGCGGCCCTAACGGCTGCCCGACCCCGGCGAAATCCTTGCCGCTGCGGATTACCCAGCGGCGAGCCCCCGTGTGCGCTCTCCCCTTTCTCTTATCGCTGCGCTATGTTTTCCCCCACGGTTCCGCTCCTGCCCTACGCGCAGGCCACGGCAACGCAACGGGCCCAGGCCCTGCACTACCTACAAGCCCGCTTGCAGCACCACTTTCCGACCTTACCCGAACGCGCCTTTGCCCGCACGCTGGCCGAGTGTCGCCCGCCGCTGCTGCTCACCGGGGCGCAGGTGGCGCTCGCCCGCCCCGACCTGACCCAACTGGTCCAGTACCTGGGCCGCGCCCCCGAATTGCCGGTGCTCGACCCACCCCTCTACGGCGGGCCGGCGCTGGCGTTGGCCCAGTACGTGTGGCAGACCAGTGAATTAGCCGTGGGCGCGCTCACCGAGCTGGCCAGCGCGCCGCCCCCCGGTTGCGGGCCCCGCCTCGGCGCGCTGTTACGACGCCTTACCCAGCTTCACCCGCTGGCCGAGCAGGTGGTGCAGGCCCAGCGCTGGGACTTGCCCGGCGGCCCCCCCCCTGCCCCCGGGCATTCCCGGCGGGGGACCCGCGCCCGGTAGTCCGGTGGTCGAGCGCCTACTTCAACAACTCCTTCCCTAAGCTTACCAGCCAACAAGGCCAGGGATTATTGCCCGCTGTTATTGCTCCCGCCCCGCATTGTGCGCGCGTACAGAATCGACCTGTCTTAGCGCATTACCCGTTGCTGGTGGACTACCCCACGGGCTGCCTGTTTACGGGTACAATGGCCCTGCTCCATAACCTGCTAGTGCCCCTGTTGCCGACCAATCAGGTTGCCATCGTTGGGCAGGCGTTCGTGAAGTACAAGGCCGGCCACCTCTAGGAAAGTATCAAACCTTCCGCTTATAGCCAGTTAGCGCTACGCCACAAATGGTAGTTGTAGGTGCGGGTGAAATTTGAAATTTCACCCGCTACTTAGCTCGGCTAAGCCACGCTTCCACGCTATAATGGGCGAGAATGTGAAGGTTAACCGGGCACTCAGCCGCCGACCCGTAGAGGGGCTGTGGCAGTGCTTAAAGAGCCTTCTGCCCGGTTGGCAATCAACCAACCTTCATCCCAGTGATTACACTGCCGCATACCTTCGCGGAAGCAAAACGCCCCTGCTAACTCTTACGGCCGCTTTTTTCCTTTTCGTATGCCTTCCTCGCCCGAAGCTATTAGCCACGCAGCCGCCCGCAAGCAAGCCTTGCAGGACCAAGTGCTGGCCACTGTTCAGGGGCGTCGTCTGGCCGGCATTGCCCTGACCATGGGCCTGGGCAAAACCCTCGTCGGCCTGCGCGACATGGACCGCCTGCTGGCGGCTGGCAAGCTCCCCGACCAGGCGATTGGCAAGCCCTTTCTAGTGGCGGCCCCCACGCAAGCCATTCTGGATTCCTGGCCCCACGAAGCCAATAAGTTCGGGTTGGCGCACCTACTCGACCACATCAAGTTCACCACTTACCGTTCACTAGGCAAGGCCCTTGCCGCCGGTACGTACCAGAAGCTCTACTTGGACGAGTGCCACGCCCTGAAGGACTCGCACGAGCCGGGCCTCAAGGCCCACGCGGCCAAAAAGCGCAGCATTCTGGGACTGACGGGCACGCCGCCCGCGCAGGCGCACAGCGAAAAGGGCCGGCTTGTGGCCACTTACTGCCCCATCCTGGTAGACTACACCACCGACGAGGCGGTACTCGCCGGCCTGCTCAACGACTACCGCCTGGTCGTGCACCGGCTGCCGCTGCGCACTAAGCGCGACTACGTACTCACCACCAAGTCCGGCAGCCAGTTCACCACCAGCGAACGCGAGAACTATGCCTACTGGAGCAAGCGCCTGGCCAACGCCGCCCAGGACCCGCTCCCGGTCGAAACGCTGCGCATCCTGCGCATGCAGGCGCTGATGAGCTACCCCGGCAAGGGCCACTACATGCGCTACCTGGCCGACCAACAGGCGGACAAGGTCTTGCTCTTCACCTGCACCCAGCAGCAGGCCGAAGCGCAGGCGGCCCACACGTACCACTCCAAGAACAAGCACAGCCAAGCCAACCTGGACTTGTTTAACGCGGGCGACATCCAGCGCCTGGCCTGCGTGGCCCAGCTCTCGGAGGGCATCAGCATCCCGAATCTGCGGGTGGGCATCATCTGGCACGCCTTCGGCAACGAGCGCAAGGCGGCCCAGCGCATCGGCCGGCTGCTGCGCCTCAACCCCGACCAGACGGCCACGGTGCACCTGCTTATGTACCAGGATACGGTCGATGAGCAGTGGGTCACCCAGGCGCTGGAAGCTTTCGACCCTGCCAAAATCAGCTATCTCGATGCGGTAAGCGAAGGGTGGGAACCGGCTACCATTCCCAAAGTGGGGTAGCGTCGTTACAATCTAGCCGCCGCAAAAGCCCGCTGCATCCGCGCTTGTTCCACTTGGCCCAGTTGATGCTCTTCCGCTGCTCGACCCGCCGCTCTTCGGCCGGCCCGCGCTGGCGCTGGCCCAGCACGTCGTGCGCACCGGGGCGTTCGGCGTGGGCGCGCTCGTCGAACCGGCCCGCTCCCCGGCCCCCCGCTGCGGCCCCCTCCTGTGGGAATTGCTGCAGCGTACGACGGGCGCCTGCCCGCTGGCCGAACAGGTCGTGCAGGCCCAGTGCGGGGACCTGCCCGGCGGCTCCCACTGCCCCCGGGCGTCCCCGGCGGGGGCCCGCGCCCGGGAGCCCGGCGGTCGGGCGCCTCCTGTAGAGCCTTTACCGGCCGTCCCCTTTGGTCGGGGGCCCGGCGCGGCCAGTCCCGGCGCGGAGACCGCTGCGCCGCCGCCCCGGTGGCCCGGCGACGGGCCGCGGGCGGGACGTTGACGCGCCTTAAACCGCTGGGACGGGAACGAAACGGCCGTTGCCGGCGCCTGGTGACCGGCAGCGGCCCGGGAGCGGCTGGGCTGGGCGCGTCACTAGGTGCGCTGTTCTTTGCGGGGCCCCACGTCCGCCATGATGTCGGCCAGCACCAGCAGCCCGGGTTCCTGCATCAGGGCGGCCAAGGCCCGCACCTGCTTTAGCTTGAGCCGGGCCGGGTTCGCGTGCATTGCTTGCAGCGAGGCCGCGCTGATGCGCAGCGCCCGGCACACTTCGCGCACCGTGAAGCCCTTTTTGCCGTTGGCCCGCGGGTGGTCCCGGACGATGTCGCTGAACGTGCGCCCACTAGAAATAGCCGGTTCGGTATTCGTCAGCAGTGAGCAAATAAGCCAAGTACACACCTGCCCCTAAGGGGCGAAAGAAAAAGAACCTGATATGAGTCCTGATTCTCGAGTGCAGCAGATGTTGGCTGCGCTTACTGACGCTGACCGGTTAGAAGTTTACAACCAACTCAAAGCAGAGTATGGCATCCACCCAATGGAGGCCCATCTTAAACTGACGAGCGACGAGATTTTGTCAGCTCTTCAGAAGATGAAAGAGCAAAATGGAATGCCTTGGCGGATGCTGCGAGGCAGTCTGGCCGACTTGGTTTACGGGGTAGTAGTGCTGCCAGGCCTCAACGGTTGGAGTGATGTTTCCTTCAATGGAGACATGCCTTATGATTATCTGCTTCGCAGCGACGCAGGCGAGGAAGTGACCGTGCAGATAAAATTGCAGCGGAGCGAAGCTGGCCAGCCACTAGAGGCAAAGAAAAATCTAGGTAAGGATATGTTTGTCGTGGAAACGCAACGAACTAGGGGAGGAAAAAAGGGAGAGAAGAAAACCCGACCTTACAGATTTGGAGACTTTGACTTACTGGCAGTTAGCATGTTTCCTTCTACCGGACGGTGGGAAACATACATGTACACTGTTGCCAAATGGTTGCTGCCTCATCCCTCTGAAGAAGGATGCCTTAACACCTTTCAGCCGGTAGCCAAAACACCAAACGCTGATTGGACGGATTCTCTAGAGCAAGCCATCGAGTGGTTGAAATCAGGCCAGCAAAAGACTATTACCATATCTACAGGTCCACCTTCCCAGCAGAAGCTCGACCTATAGGTTTATCCTTATCGGGCTTTAGTGGGCTTATCAAACAGCGGCCCATTGCTGGCTTTCTTGATTCCAAGAATAGTAAGCAGCAGGCCCGAGAGGGAGTGCGATTTAGTGTATTTGCCGGTTTTCAGGTCGTGGGCGAACTTGTTGCAAGCGGCGACGTGCGCCGAGCTGGCTAGGATTTGCGCCACCAGGTCAGGCGTGGTGATGCTCAACTGCGCGAGTAGCCGGCCAGCGTTTTCGACCTGATGCGAGGCCACTCCCGGTAGTGGATTAGCAGTAGCTCCCAAGTCGGGCAACGTGGCCACCACGTCCACAACTTGCGGCTTTACCGTGAAAACCACGTTTTTGAAGGCGCGGCCCTTTTTTTCCAGGGTGTAGCTGATGCTAAGGTCCGTGTGCTCGTTGATTTGCCTGACTGCAATATCCAGCACTTTGGTTTTGAGCATGGTGACCTTGGTGTATTCCTCGTTGCCCTTCGCATCGACTAGGCCCAGCATTTTCTTGAATTCCAGCAGGTCAAATTTCTTGGTTTCGCCCACGTCTTTCCACTGGCTGCAAAGCGTGTAGATGCGTTTGGCGTGCTTGCTTGTGAGGCGTAATGCTGAGAGCAGCTCGAAGCTAGTGAAGTTGTTTTTGAGGTCGAACAGATAGGGCCGGATGGATTCGGACAGCTTCATTTCAATCCGACCTTCCCCAGTCATGTACTCAATGTGCTGAAACATCCAGAGCTGCTTATAGCTCTTTTCCGTCATGACCTCAAACATTCGGGAGCCCATTCCTTCCGTTGCTTTGCGCAGGTAGTTGTATGCATATTTCTTGCCGGTAATTTCGCTAAGGTCCTTTACTACAATCTCATATAGCCCGGTTGTGTCATCCTTCCGGAGCTGCGAGAGTAGGTAAAAAAACAGGTCCATTTGCAGCTCGCTATACTCGTAGCGGGCCGTTGTGATGGCGTTGTGATGACGGACTTCTAGGGCCTGTTTCATAGTGTCAAAAGCTGCTGGTTACCTGGTTACAGACCAAAGGTAACTACAATTAGTAACCGTTTCCTTTTGCAATGTCTTTTCACGAATCAAAGGTTTCCCTTTCACGAATCAAAGGTTTCCTTTTGACGAATCAAAAGTGTCTTTTCACGAATCAAAGGTTTCCTTTCACGAATCAATGGTTTCCTTTTGTGCTTGTGGGATGCTGAAAATCAATTAGTTATGAGCCCTACAAATAGAACAAATAGCTCAAATAATCACAACTTGTGTTTCGCGTGAGGGAAAAAGGCATTTAGGGGTGTTCTGGTGGGCGACCGGCCCGAGCGGCGCAGCCCAAACAAAAACAGCAAAGTCCTAGAAGCCAGTAATTTGCGCGCATTTTAAAAACTGTATATTATTGGTAATCAATGGTATAACCGACTATTGTTGTGCTTATTTGTGCGGCCTTGTGCCCTGGTTTACTGCCTTGTTTTTGGCCTGTTGTACCCGGAAGCCGCACCGTAGCGCCAGCCGTTTTACCTTGCCGGCATGACGACAATTTCCTTTTGGGTGGGCCATTTGATAGCGGCCCTGGTTTACGCGGTGATAGCTCATCTCGCGGCCCTGGTGTTGCACCAAGCATCGCCCCCGGTGTCGCGGGGTTTGTACCAAGCCATCCGGTTGCGCCAAGCCCCGGACGATTGGACGGTGTCCTTCGTGCGCTTCGCCACCCTGTTTCTGCTGGCCACCGTCGCGGGCGGGGTGTTTGGGTTGGGCGGGCTGCTTACGTGGGCGGTGCTGGCCTGGCTTGGCTACAACGTATTTCGGGCCTTTTCCAGCCCCGAGCCGACCGCGCAGCCCGGAGGCGGGGACCAGCCGCTGAATTTCGTGCTGCGCACCACCAGCGGCCCCAACGTGCGGCTTGGGAACCCGTTCCGGGGCACCTTCATTGCCGGCGGCGCGGGCAGCGGCAAAAGCAAGTCGATTATTGAGCCCATTCTTCAGCAAGCGGGCGCGTTGGGCCTAACGGGCGTGGTCTATGACTTCAAGTTTCCCACGCTGGCCGAGGAAGTAGCCGGCAGCTACCAGGGCAGCCCGGTAACGCCCTACTTTGTCAACTTCACTGACCTTACCCGGAGCCACCGGGTAAACCCGCTGGCTCCCGCGCTGCTGGCCACCGCCAGCTTTGCCCGCGAGGCCGCGGCCACCATCATCACCAACCTCGACGCGAAAGCCGCGCAGCAGCGCAATTTCTGGATTCAGTCGGGCGAGGTGCTGCTGGCCGGCTGCATCTGGTACTTGCGCCGCAACCACCCGGAGCAGTGCAGTTTGCCCGCCGCCGTGAGCATGATACTCGAAAGCGACGCGGCGCAGCTGCTGGCCACCTTGCAGCAGGACGAGGAAGTGCGCGGCCTCATTGCCTCGATTGCCAGTGCCAGCAAATCGGAAAACACGATAGCCGGGGTATTCTCGACCATTCAGAATTACCTAGCCGTGCTCAATACCCCGGAGATTTTTTGGGTGATGAGCGGCGACCAGGTGCCGCTCGACCTGAACCACGCCGACACGCCGGGCGTGTTGGTGGTGGGCAACGACCCGACCCTGAGCACGACCTTTTCCCCGCTCATTTCCCTCATCGTGGCCACGGCCATCAAGCGGATGAACCAGCAGGGCCGCTTGCCGAGCCTGGTGCTGCTCGACGAAGCGCCGACCCTCTTTATTCCCAACTTCGCTCAGATTCCGGCCACGGCCCGCAGCAACAAAGTGGCCACCGTGTACGCGGTGCAGGACGTGGCCCAGATGGAAGCCCTGACAAGTCGGCAGGAATCCGAGATGATTCTGGCCAACCTTGGAAACCAGTTTTGGGGCCGCACCACGAACACGGCCACGGCCGAGCGGGTGAGCAAGATGTTCGGCAAAATCGACAAGACGTATCGGTCCACGACGGAGGGCACCAGCAAGAGCAGCCCGCTCAATATTTTCAAGCCGAGTACCCGCACCACGAGCACCAGCGAGTCGGTGAGCGTCCAGCAGCGCGACAAGCTGGAGGCCCAGCAGGTGATGCGGTTCGGGGTGGGCGAGTTCGCGGGACTGGTGGTGGAGAGCGGCCGGCCGGAGTTCCGCGCCACCTTCAAAGCCGAGCCGAGCAAGGCCGTAAAAATTGCTCCGTTCCAGGAAGCCAGTCCGGCCGAGGTTGCCCAGAATTTCGGGGCCATCAAAGCCCAGGTGCGGGCCGTCGTGGGCGGCACACCAGCCCCAGCGGAGCAGCCCGAGGTTATTGCAATTGCAAAAAAGGAGCCCGTCGAATCGCCCCAGGATTTTGCAATTGCAAAATCAACCAGCACCGAAGCAGCCCCACTTGCCACGACCACGGACGAAGAAGACGACCCGAGCAAATGGTAAAAAGTTGTTCTGATGGAGGCTTATGAAACCTCAGATTTAGCTTACGAAACCTCAGAGTTAGCCGGAAAGGGAAGCCACTAGAGGCCACCAGCCGACTTGTGAGAGGTCGGTTTATCCGCTCACAGGAGGGGGGGGAGGTCGTGTTACTTTGTTACACGGTAGGTGGTGCTTTCTTCCCTCTTGTTCTACCAGCCAAAACGGACCAACCAGCGCGAACGGAACCCTTCAACGGTGCGAGCGTACCCTAACGACCTCGTTCTGATAAAAAGCGAGCAGGAACGCTATTCCGGTCGGCTGCGCCATCCTTCATACCGTTCCGCTCGCTAACAATAAATTGTTAGCCAGTAAGTTATGTTTTACAAGTGGTTTGCAAGCAACGTCATAAAAACTTTTTACGTATTTAAATAACTGATAATCAACAATAATTTAAAGTTTTTTATGACGTCAAAGGTCAAAACGATAGCCGCCGACGAGCCGGCGTATGACGCCTTTCGGCAACTGGCCAAGGAGTACCAGCTGAGTAACCCCGAACTGCTGGCCGCGATGGTGCAGTACTTCCGGGTGACCAAGGCCGACCCCCGCGAGCCCACCGGCCCGGACCTGACCAGCAGCCTGGCCATGCTAGGGGAAAAGATTGACAAGCTGAACAAGGCCACGATTGGATTTATCCGGGAGCAGGAAAAGACGTTTCTTAAACCGATTCTGGCCCAAGTGCAGGCCCACCAGGTGCTGAGTACGCCCGCTTCAAGTACCCCGGACGGGCTGAGCGAAAGCCAGGAGGAGGATATGATGCGGTGGTTAGTTCGGGTGCTTTCCAAGGGGATGCTCCCGGACCAGCTGAACCCGGAGTTCCTAGGCGATGCCCCCGCGATGGGCGCCAGCATCAACCCCGAAGACCCGGCCCTTGCCCTGCTAAAGTCGAAGTTGTTGGCCATCGTGCAGCTGGCGTTTCGGCCCGAGCTGATGATTCCCGCCATGAGGGCGAAGCCCAAGCCGCCGACCCCCACACCCCCCAGCCAGCCCGCCTAATGGTTGCCAAAATTCCCAGTTCCGGCAAGGGCCTTTCCCAGCGGTCGGGCAGCAGCGGGGGCCTCGTGGCCTACCTCGAAAAAGAGGTGCAAGGGCAGTGGTTCAGCTTTGACCGCGAAGACGTGCCCGCCGCTGAAGTCACGCAGACCCTCGACCGCAACAAGCGCAATTTGAACCGCGACGCGGACAAGTATTACCAGGTGATACTCGCCCCGAGTCAAGCTGAGCTGCGCCACATTGGCAGCGACCCGGAGAAGCTGCGCGACTACACGCGGGCGGCGATGGAGCAGTACGCCGCCAACTTTGGGAAGGGCATCGAAGGCCGCGACCTGGTGTACTTCGCTAAGGTGGAGCACGAGCGCACCACCGGCCCGGCCGACCGGGCGGTGCAGGTGGGCGACGTGGCCAGGGGCCAGGCCAAGCCCGGCGACCAGACGCACATTCACGTCCTGGTCAGCCGGACGGAGAACCTTGCCCGCTACAACGAACGCAAGCAGGCCGGCGAGCTGGACCGGAAGAACCCGTACCACCTGAGCCCGCTCACTAACCACAAAGACACGCAGCGCGGGGTGGTGATGGGAGGCTTCGAGCGCAAGCAGTATTCGGAGCGGGTAGAGCAGGCGTTTGACCAGGCGTTTGCCTACGAGCGTCCCCTGACCGAAACCTTCCGCTATGCCCACATCATGCAGCACGGCACCCCGGAGCAGTGCGCCGCGCTGCTGGTGCAGGCCAGCCGGGAGCAGCAGGCCGCGCAGCAGCGCCAGGTGGTGCAGCAAGCCGCGCCCGAGCAGCAAGCCGCCGTGCAGCAGCTGACCCCGGAGCAGCGCCCGGCGCTGGCCGTTGCCGCTCCCGCGCAGGCTGCCCAGGAGCCAGGACCAGCCCAGCAGCCGGCCGTACCGGAGCCCCCCGCACCAGAGCAGCGGCGTGTGCGCGGCCTCCGACGGTAAGCAAAGCGGGCTAGCGTCGCGTATTTGAAACCCCGCCCAGGCAGCGCCCCAAATACACGATGCTCGTAGCCTTAAAACGGCTTTTTTGAGATAATGCGGGCCGATTTTCGTATCTTATAGTCTACTAACAGGCCTCGATTTATACCCCCCGCATGAGTTATAGCCCCCAATTTAACGAGGAAGAACAGACCCCAGAGCAGCGGTGGGAAACAGTGCGGTGGGCCATCTGCATCGGAGCCAGCGACCGGGCGGTGCCCTCACAAGAAATGGCGCAGCTGCAATTGCGCTACGTCGCGGGCGAGATTGACCAGGTGCAGGTACACGACGAGCTGATGCGCTGGTACCGGCCCGATATTGCCCCAGCGGCCGACGTGCGCCCGCTGCCGCCCGAGCAGCCCGGCCAGGTGTACCCTTACGCGGCGGAAATGGCGGTGCTGATGGAGGACATGAATAATTTGCCGCCCTACGTGCCCTATACCGTGATAGACGAAACTTTGCCGCTGCCGCCGCTCTAATCGCCCGTTGCTGCCTTCTTTTTGCAATTGCAAAACGGCCTGCCGGGCGGGGCTTAGGGTAATTTTACCCCCTCCTTGCTAGACCAGCTCCACGCGCCGAGTCGGCGGTTTTCCCCTATTTGTTTAAGCATGGCACCAGCTGAACGTTTTGGCCCCGCCGAGCAGACCCCGGCGCAACGCCAGGCGCTACTCGATGAAGTGGAAGCCCTCAAAGCGGCCCAGGGGCTGCCCCCGCTGAGTCCGTTTGTCCAGCGGCTATACCGGCGTTACGTGGCCGGCGAGCTGAGTCTGGCCGAGTGCAGCGCGCAGCTGCGCCAGCACTACGGACGGGTGTAGGGCTTACCGTGTAAATCCGCCCCGTTGGAAGAAGGCCCAAACCGGCAAGTGCCACGTTGGCCACGCCCCGGAGAAAGCTCAAACCGCACTTATCCCGGGAAGTATCCGACAAGCCGTTTTACATGTTGTGAACGGTCGTTGAACGCACGTAAAAGAAGTCGTCGTACAAGATTGTACCCTGCTGCTTTTTACGGTAAGCAATCCTTAATTTATTAGGTGTCAGTTCCTTGATTGAAGAAGTGACATTCGGCGGCGAAGCAACCCCGTTATAATAGAAAACAATAGTTGGCGAATTGTAGGCGTACGTTTCCTTATCACCTGTCTCAGAAGGCCTTTCTACCGTTCCATCAGCATTGAATGTAACCAAATACGTGTTGTTATGCTGCGAAATAATGGTGCTATCATTCCTGACAAGGGTGCCCGCTGACGAACGGGCTTTGTGCACGTATTTAGCTAACTTCCAGGTCCCCAATAACATCTTCTGTGACGTTTTAGGGGGAGTATTCTCCTTAGAGGAAAAGGCGCTGAGTTGAAGCAGTAAAAGGGTCAAAACCAGTGGGAATAGTGCTTTCATGGTGGGAAGTTAAACAGGACTAGGTATATCTACACTTTTAGGGTTGGGTAGGCAGCAATTGGGCCACGGGTACCCAGCGCCCGTTCAGCACTACCCCGCGCACGAGGCCGATGTTGGCAATGTTTTCTAGGGGGTTGGCATCAAGCAACACCAAGTCCGCGGCTTTGCCGGGTGCCAGGGTGCCGCGTTGGTCTTGCTCGCCCAGCCAGACGGCCGCATTGTAGGTCGCCGCCCGTAGCGCCTCGTAGGGGCTCAGGCCCAGTTTTACGAGCAAGCCCAATTCTTGGGCCATGCTGTAACCAGGTATCACAAACGGGCCATCACCGGGGCTAATCAGAAACTGGACCCCAGCCTTATGCATGATGCGAAACGCTTGGCCATAAGTCCGTAGAAATGCCGTGAACTGGGGGCGAGCCACCGGAGGGAGCTGCTGGTTTTGGGCCGTCCACCATTCCTGCCACTCCTGGCGCACCGGTGCACTGACGTAAGCCACGCCCGGCAATTTTTGTAAATAGTCGAGCGGGTACTGAAGCCAATTGACTTTGTACCAATACAAATCAGGGCAGGTGAAAATACGGTCGGCCGCCATTTGCCGGGCCAGTTGCTGTAATTGAACCGAATCCTGCTGGTAGGCCTGGATAAAGGCCTCAATGTGCTCGATGGAGGCCATCCGGGCGGCGACGGCCCCGCCCACCCCGCTGGCGGGCGCATGTCCCGCCACTTTGAACCCCAGCCGGTGAGCATCGGTCAGCAGCGAGTCGTATTGCGGGACCGTCAGGCCGCCGAGGTATTTGGCAAAGTCGTAGCCGCTGGCTTGGTAGCGCGCCAGCAAGACGCGGCCTTTTAGGGCGGAATAGCTTTTGTCGCGGTTGAATACGGGCGCGCCTAAGTAAAGGCGGGGGGCCAGGGCAGCGGTGCGGCGCAGGCTGTCGCGCCAGTGCAAGTGGCTGGAATCGCCCCGCATGCTGCGCAAACCCACCACACCGGCCGCGAGTTGCAGCCGAAAATACGTGTCCAACGGATGCAAGGTGCCCTCCTTGCCCGGCAAATGCGCGTGCATGTCTACCAGGCCGGGTAGCAGGTATTTGCCTCTGCCATCGAGCCGCACAGCCCCCGTCGGTAGTTTAACTCGGCCAGTCGCCCCGATGGCCTTGATTCGCCCCCGTTCGATGAGAACCGTCTGCCGGCGTAACACGGTGTTTTGGTTCATGGTAATCACGTTTACATCGGTGATTACTAAGGGAGCAGTTGCCTGTGACCAACCCAGCTCGCTGTGGCCAAGCAGCCCGATGGTTAACAAGGCGACAAATAAAATTCGCATAAAATGGGGTAGTCAATGGTAGGTGAAAGCGCCCTTAACATGCGCTATTTCCGCATCCTAAGATGCCCTTCAACTTGGAAATATACCACATCAAGGCAGTAGAAAAGTCAGGACAAAACTCGTACTTATTTCGAGAAGTGTCCGGGAACAGTTTTTATGTTAAGTGGCTTTTCCAAGGAACAAGAGGGGAAAACACCCGCCCGCGACCTTGCCCAAAATCCTATTTGCCTACCATGCCCAAAATACAGCTAGCCGCCCAGGGAGCCGAGCACGGCCCCGGCCACGACCCGCGCACCGACCACTTGCGGCCGGTCATTGATTTTCTGCTGGCCAAAGGCAACCGCCCGTCGCACTGGTGGCACGAGAGCGGGTTTTGGTTCGACCAGGGGGGCGAGCTGCATTACACCTTTACGGACCCCATCGACGCGGCCGAGCTGCGCGAGCACTTTGACTTTCCGCCCTCGATACGACTCTCCGACGATGGGGCGATAAGGGACGGGCCGAACCACTTTGATATTTACTACGACCGCCCCGCCAAACGCTTTTCGTTTGAGGGGTTGCCAGCGGCTACGGCTCCCTTGCAAAACCCACAGGCCGCGCCCGAACGGCCCGCAGCGGACGATGGAACGGCCGACGAGCGGCTGAGGCAAATCGCGGAGCGAATGCGCCAGGAGCCAGGCCGGTAGAATGTCATCTTTCAAAGAGAGTTGACAGGCAGTAAGTTAGGTTTCACAAACTAAACCTAAGGTTTTGTTGCACTAAACCCAATCGGCTGAAACGCGCTACATTAGCTGTTAAACTAAACGTTTAACAAAACCCGATGAAGCAGCCAAAGGGAGCAACAAAACCGGAGTTAAGTGTAACTCCCGCCGCAGGAGCCGCAACAGAACCCGAGCTAAGTATAACACTTCCCGAAACGGCGGCAACAGAAGCCGAGTTAAGTTTAGCACCTGCTGAAACGGCGGCAACAGAACCGGAACAAAACACAACAAAACCCAAAGCGAAGGGAGGGAGGCCCCGAAAAGCCCCGGATACGGGCCTTTGGGCCATTCGGGGGGTGGATATGGAAACGCGGGCCATCGTGGAGAAAACCGCCCAGCGCGCCGGCAAGACCATCGGCCAGTTTGTGAATGAGGACATGCGTTCCTTCTGTCAGGGCCAGCTCACCCAATCGCAGCTGCCAGCCAGCCCCCGCGACTTGCAGGTGCAGGTAGAGCAGCTGACCCAGCTAGTTGAAGGAATTGCCGCCCGTATGGCTGAGCCGGCCCGCAAGGGATTTTGGCAGCGCGTCTTTGGTAAATAGATTAGGGCTAAACAGAGAGGGGGAAACCGCCAAGCTGCGGTTTCCCCCTCTCTGTTTAGCCCTAATCTATTCAGTAGTTACACTTTAGCGAACCGGAACTTACTGGCCTCCAGATACGGCTCGCTATTATCCGAGCTAATCCACCGACGACCCAAGCGTTCAGCCACAGCTCCCGTTGTATTTGAGCCGGCAAACGGGTCAAGCACTATGTCACCCTCTTCTGTCAGGAGCTTGATAAAGAACTCTGGTAAAGCGGCCGGGAAGCGTGCTGGATGAATTTTCAGCCCGTTTTCCTTGCACAACTTGGTATATGGGTCGTTCGCTGAGTTGTTGCCAAACTTGAGCATTCCATCTACAACCACGTCTTCCGATAGGGGCTCCTCGATGACATTTGGGGGAATGGAACCCCCAGCGTCTACACTGGTGAAGCTCTCGTTGATGTTGTGACCCGAAGGACGTACCGTCTTGCTCAACCCCTTCTTATTGAGGCGTAGCATATCGTCCCCATATGGCCGGAGCACCCTGCGATTGCTGGCTTTAGGCCACGCGGTCTTGCTGAGCCAAAAGACATTCTCGACCGAATCTTTCACTCTGATACGTCGAATAGTCACCCATTCGGCCGGGACGGGCATTTTCGCCGGGTTGTACCAGAAGAGCTCCTGCGCGAGATTAAAACCAAGGGTGTCCACCAGCTCAATCAAGAGCTTGTAGTGATAAAGCGACCGAGTTGGTTCGCCCTTGTTGAAGCTTCCCCCAATGTTTAAAACAAAGCTGCCATCGTCGGTTAGAATCCGCTTAATCTCCTTCGCAAACACTAGGAACCACTGTACATATTCCTGCTTGGTTACATTGCCATACTCTTTTTTGAAGTGGAGAGCATAGGGGGGAGACGTGACCACCAGATTTACAGAGTCGGATGGTACGGCCTTCAATAATTCCAGTGAATCGGCCAGGTAAGCGCGACCAAAATCCGTTTCGTAAAATGGGTTAAAGCCTTCTATATCAGTTTGTATAGCCGGAGCCGTAAAGGTCAGTTCTTGTTGCAAGGCAGTTTTCATTAGTGGATTTGCCAATGTTAAAGATAAGTTTGATACTTATTGCGGCCGCAAGGTAATGAAATAGGTTGACAATGTCAACCTATTAAATTTTGTCTATGACTGAGGAAACTCCAAACCAAGACTGGATAAGTCAAGCCGAGGCAGCTCGCAGGAAAGGAGTGTCCCGCCAGGCCATCAACAAGCTCGTGAAGGCAGGGAGGCTCAAAACACTAGAAATAGCCGGTTCGGTATTCGTCAGCAGTGAGCAAATAAGCCAGTACACACCTGCCCCTAAGGGGCGAAAGAAAAAGAACCTGATATGAGTCCTGATTCTCGAGTGCAGCAGATGTTGGCTGCGCTTACTGACGCTGACCG
>NZ_MDZA01000008.1 GCF_001816125.1 Hymenobacter coccineus
GCCCCCGCCACCATCGACGCGCGCCCCAGCAGCGCCGCCGCGGCCGCCGATGCCGACGGGCTGCCCATTGCTGCGCCGGGCGCCGGGGCCCCCAGCATCTGGAAGGTGCTGGATGGGTTGCCGATTGGCAGCATCATCGGCGGGTTTTTGTTCTTTTTCCTGGGCGGCTACCTGCTGTACTCGGCCATGTTCGCGGCCATCGGCTCGGCCGTGGACGACCAGACCGATGCCCAGCAGTTTATGTTTCCGGTTACCATCCCGCTCATCCTCAGCTACATCGTGAGCATCAACGTTATCATCAACGGCGACCCCAACGGGCCCCTGGCGTTCTGGCTTTCGATGATTCCCTTTACCTCGCCCATCGCCATGGTGATGCGCCTGCCCTTCGGCGTGCCGCTGTGGCAGCTGCTGCTCTCGGGGGCCCTGCTCATCATCGGCTTCGTGGCCGTGACGTGGGTGGCCGCCCGCATTTACCGCGTGGGCATCCTCATGTACGGCAAAAAAGTAACGTACAAAGAGCTGGGCAAGTGGATGTTCTACAAAGGGTAGTAGGGACGATAGGAAATACGGTAATCCATCCAATAGTCGAGGCCGTCATGCTGAGCGCAGCCGAAGCATCTCTACCGCGCAAGTAATCATTTTACTGCTGCGGTAGAGATGCTTCGGCTGCGCTCAGCATGACGGCCTCGACTGCTCGGACGCCAGGCAAGCAAAACGATCTAAGAGCAGTTATTCCGGTTTTCGCAACCGACTTTGGGGCCCCGCTGTTCGTACCCCAACGGGCCCCGTGCCCCCATCCTCCGCGAAACCTCCCCTGAACCTTGCGAAACCTTGCGCTAAAAATCGTCTGCTTGCTCGCCCTGTGCAGCTTCACACTCGGCGACCGGCCCGCCTACCGCCTCTTCGCCGCCGATGGCAAAACCGCCGATTACGACCAGATGCTCGCCGACCTGGCCCAGGCCGACGTGGTGCTCTTCGGCGAGCAGCACAACGACCCCTTGGCGCACTGGCTAGAGCTCCAGGTAGCCAAGGACTTGCAGCGCCTTAAGGGCCCTGGCAAGCTGGTGCTGGGGATGGAAATGTTCGAGCGCGACGTGCAGCCGCTGGTGGCCCAGTACGCCGCCGGCACCCTGCCCGATTCGGCCTTCGAGCGCCAGGCGCGCCCCTGGCCCAACTACGGCACCGACTACCGCCCGCTGCTGCAATTCGCGCAGGCCCGCGGCATCCCGGTCATCGGCACCAACGCCCCGCGGCCGTTTGCCCAGCAGGTGGCCCGCGGCAGCCTCACCGCCCTCGACAAGCTGCCCGCCGCCGACCGGGCCTTGCTGGCCCCGCTGCCGCTGAAAGTGGATTACGAGCTGCCCGGCTACAAAAACATGGCCGCCATGTTCGGGGGTGGCGCTGGCAGCCCCCACGGCGGCGGGGCCCAAACCATCATCCAGGCCCAGGCCCTGAAGGACGCCACCATGGCTTACTTCATCCGCACCAGCCGCCAGCCCGGCCAAACCCTGCTGCACCTCAATGGCAGCTACCACTCCGACCACCACGACGGCATCGTGGCCTACCTCCGCCAAGGGGCCCCCGCGCTGAAAGTGCGCACCCTCAGCGTCGCCACCCAAGCTCAACTGGATCGACTGGCCAAGGAAAACGTGAGCCTGGCCGACTACGTGGTGGTAGTGCCGGAGGACATGAACAAGACGTACTAACGCTGGCTTTTCCCGCATGATTTCGACAACCAACTTCGCGGCCCTGCCCGCGGCGCCCGCCCTTCAGCGCCTTTGTCAAGCCCTGGCCGTGCTCGACGCCATCAACTCGCCAGACTGGGAATACCGCTACTATTCCTACAACCCTAACTGGGGTGAAAACGAGGAGCTGCTCGAAATGCGCGACGGCGAAGGCGACCAAATGCTGGTTTTGTTCCGCCCCGAAGGCTGCGTGATAAACGGCTTTTTGCACGAGTACGACCAGCCCGCCAAGGCCCAGGTGACCGATGGCCTGCCGACTGCCTTCGCCGATTTCATGGCGGGCGAGCCGGTGGCTTCCATCGGCACCACGTTTTGCCTCTGGTACACGCCCGCCGGCGGCTGGCAAACCGGCACCGTGGCCAGCGAAGACGACGGCTCGGAAGACCTGCTCGCCATCTTCGACAACCAGCCCGCCACCTACGCCGAGTGGGCCACCGAATACTACCTCGACGAAACCGACCGCCGGCCCCTCACGCCCGCCGCCGTAGCGCCCGTGTACCAACACGAGGTGCTGACCAAAAAAATGGTGCTGGACCTCAACGAAGAGCTGGACGCCTGGACGATGCTCGCCGCCGACTTGCAGGAAATCGGGTATGCGTACAATTTTAGTTAAGGCGATGGCTGTAATAAGTCGCTGCTTTGGGCGGGCCGGCGCGGGCTTGTTGCTGGGGCTGTTGCCGCTGGCGGCCCCGGCGCAGGGCCCCAAGCCGGCCTTCGACGTGGTGCCGCTGGGCGTGCGTGGCGGGCTCGATGAGGGCAACCTCTCGGCCTACCTGGTGGCGCCCACCGGCAGCACGGCCTACGTGTGCCTCGACGCGGGCAGCCTGCACACCGGCCTCGACAAAGCTGTGGCCAACCAGGTATTTGCGGTGGACGCCGACGCTGTACTGAAAACTTACATTAAGGCCTACCTCATCTCGCACGCCCACCTCGACCACGTGGCCGGGCTGCTGCTGAACGCGCCCGACGATGCCCCCAAAACGATTTACGGCCTGCCCAGCTGCCTGGCCACCCTGCAAAACGACTACTTCAACTGGCGCGCCTGGCCCAACTTCGGCCACTTCGGGGCCCTGCCCGCCCTGGGTAAATACCGCCTCCAGGCCCTGGCGCCGGGCCCGAAGTGGCCCTGCCCGAAACCGCCCTGCGTGTGCGCACCTTCCCGCTCAGCCACGCCCGGCCCTACGAAAGCGCCGCCTTCCTGCTGCGCAGCCATGACGATTACCTGCTGTACCTGGGCGATACCGGGGCCGACGAGCTGGAGCAAAGCCACCAGCTGCAAGCCCTGTGGCAAGCCATAGGGCCCCTGGTGCGGGCCGGCCAGCTCAAGGCCCTGTTCATCGAAACCTCCTACGCCAACGAGCAGCCCGAAAAGCTGCTATTCGGCCACCTCACGCCTGCCCGGCTGATGCAGGAGCTGGCCGCGCTGGGCCAGCTGGTGGGCCCCGGGGCCATGCGCGCCGTGCCCATCGTCATCACCCACCGCAAGCCACCCGCTGCCAACGAAGCCACCATTGCCCGGCAGCTGGCCGCGGCTAATGCGCTGGGGTTGCGGCTGGTGTACCCGGTGCAGGGCCAGCGGCTGCAGTTCTGAGCCGTTGGGAAGTGGACATAAAAAAGCCCGGACGAACCGGGCCTTTTTATGAGTGGTGTACCACGCCTATGCTTCGTCTTCCGCGCTAGGCTTGGCCTTGGCGAGGGCGGCGCTGAGGCCATTTTGCAGCTGGGCATTGGGGCCCCCAGCGGCCGTGAGGGAGATATTGTACTGCTTCTGCAGTTGCTCCCAGTCTTCGATGGAAAGGAAGACGCCGGTTATTTTCCCCTTGTCGTCCGACAAATATTTCACGTCCATACCGAGTTTTTTAAAGGAAGTAAAAAGCCCTGCGAGCATTGCAAGGACTTTTCAGGAGTTGATGGTTGGAATTTCACTGGCAAGGGCCAGCAGTTCCGCATCGGAAATACTTGCTTGCTCCGACTTGTCATAAATGGACAACAAATAAACTTCGGCCGCTACGGATACGACGCAGGTAATAACCCGGACACCCCCGCTTTTGCCCTTGTCTTTGCTGGCAATGCGCAGGCGAATCTTGTAGCAGCCGTGGCCCAAGCTGGTGCCTTGGGTTGGGTCGATACGTAGCGCGGCGACCAATTGCCCCAAATCATTGCTGAGAGACGAATGTTTTCTGGCCAGTCGCTTGGCTTGCCGGTCAAAGCAATCAAGCGTCTTGATTTGGCAGCTCACGCAATTCGGCTAACAATTCTTCCACCGGTCGCCCTTGTTGTTTGCCTGCTTTTACAAGCTGCATCTCACGCACGGCTTCGCGAAACTCCTCTTTAAAGCGCTCCTTATCTGCTTGGCCTGAGGCCACCGCTTTTTTAGCAGCGGCTGGCTTTTGCAGGTTTTTCTGAATGCGCTCCCACTCCCGGATGGGCACCAGTACGGCCGTTTGCTTGCCGGCCGCATCCAACACGAATTGAACGCTCATACCAAACAGGTTTAAGTCAGCGACATCACAGTTAATCGGTCAGCATCAGCAGTACTAGGCCGAGAACGACGAGCCGCAGCCGCAGGTGCTTTTGGCCTGGGGGTTGTTGAACACGAAGCCGCGGGCGTTGAGGCCGTCCTGAAAATCGACCTCCATGCCGAGCACGTACATGGCGTGCTTCTTGTCCATGATGAGCTTGAGGCCGTCAAGGTCGTAGATTTCGTCCTGCTCCTTGGCCTTGTCGAAGCCCAGCAAGTAGCTCATGCCCGAGCAGCCGCCGCCCTGCACGCCGATGCGCAGGCCGTAGTCGTCGGGCACGTTTTTCTCCATGATGATATTTTTAACCTCGACCACGGCGCGGTCGGTGAGGGTGATGGGGGCGAGGGTAGCAACGCTGGCCATAGGAAAGACGAGTTTGGGTTAATTAGAACAATAACAAATATACACCGGCCCGAGCTGGGGCCCCGTGCAAAGTAAACAGCGCTGGGCGGGCGGCGGTTCACGGCGTAGTTTTGCCAGCGGCCGGCTCCAGCGCGGCCTGCCGGCCCGCCCCGCCTGGGGCCCCTGCCGGTGCTGCGTCCACTTTCTGCCCGGCTGGAGCCCGGCACTGCCCCATGGATTCTTCCGCCTACTTGTTCGAACTGCTCAAAATTATTCTGCCCGCGCTCGTCGTGGCCGGGGCCATCTACCTACTCTTCAAGCAGTACCTGGACAAAGACCAGCAGCGCCGCCTCATCGAGCTGCGGCTGGCCAGCAGCAAGGAAACGCTGCCTCTGCGCCTGCAAGCCTACGAGCGGGTGGTGCTGATGCTGGAGCGCATTTCGCCCAACAACGTGCTTGTGCGCCTGAGCAGCGCCGGCCAGTCGGCCCCCGACTACCATCGCCTGCTGCAACAAGAAATCCGAGCCGAGTACGACCACAACCTCTCGCAGCAGCTCTACGTGTCGGCCGATGCGTGGGTGCTGGTGAAGGAAGCCAAGGAAAACGTGCTCACGATGGTGAACCGCGCTTTCCACGGGCTGCCCAACCCCGGCCAGGCCCGCGGCACCGAGCTGGCCAAGCGCATCCTCGAAGGCCTGATGACCGACGCCGCCGAGCCCACCGCCCAGGCCCTGGCCGCTGTGAAGCACGAGGCGTTCGGCCTGTTCTAACCGCTTAGCCCGGGGCCCCAAGCCCCGCCATTTATGGAAAAAAAGACCCGCATTGCCGTCGACATGGACGAGGTAATGGCTGACTCCATTGCCCGTTTTCAGGAGTGGTACGGCCGTGATTTTCAGCGTGAACTGACCTTAGAATCGTTGCACGGCCGCAACGCGGCCGATGCCGTAGCGCCCGAGCACCAAGCAGCCCTGCGCGCCTACCCCAACGCCCCCGGCTTTTTTAAAGACCTGCCGGTGATGGCCGACAGCCAGGACGTGCTGCGCCGGATGTCGGAGCGCTACGAGCTGTTTATTGCCACGGCGGCAATGGAATTCGCTAACTCATTTCTCGACAAGTACAACTGGTTGCAGCAGCACTTCGCCTTCATCCCGTGGTCGAACTACGTGTTCTGCGGCGATAAAAGCATCATCAACGCCGACTTCCTCATCGACGATAATGCCTACAACTTCGACAACTTCCGGGGTGAAGGCATCCTGTTCAATGCCCCGCACAACGTGCACAAAACGGGCTACCGCCGCGTGCACAGCTGGCAGGAAATAGCGGGCATTTTCCTGTAGCGTGGACTTTGTAGTCCGCGGCTTTCGCTTCGTCCTCCCGACTAATCGTGGGGCGACTGTTCAGAGCCGCGGACTACAAAGTCCGCGCTACATTCAAACCGCGGCCAGGGTGGCGGCGATGGCGCGGCGGTAGCAGTCCTCGTAGAGCGGCACGATGTTGCCGACGGCAAACTCCTCGGCGCGGGCGCGGGCGGCGGCTTTGAAGCGCGGCAGGTTGGCGTCGTCGAGCACGTAGAGGGCGTTTTTTACCATGTCGGCCACGTCACCGATGTTGCTCACCATGCCAGTCACGCCGTGAACGTTTAACTCGGGAATGCCGCCGGCGTTGGTGCTCACCACGGGCATCTCGCAGGCCATGGCTTCCAGGGCGGCTAGGCCAAAGCTTTCATTCTCAGAGGGCATCAGGAACAAGTCGCCTACGCTCAGCACTTCCTCCACGGCCTCCAGCTTGCCTAGGAAGCGAATGTCGCGCTGGCAATCGAGCTCCCGGGCCAGCTTCTCCATGCGCGAGCGGTCGGGGCCGTCGCCCACCAGCAGTAGCTTGGCCGGAATCTCGGCCCGCACGCCGGCGAAGATGCGCAGCACGTCTTCCACGCGCTTCACTGCCCGGAAGTTGCTGGTGTGGATGAGCAGCTTCTCGCCCTCGGGCGCAATAGCGGCCCGGAAGTGGCTTTTGTCCTGCTTGCGAAAGCGCACGAGGTCGATGAAGTTGGGAATTACTTCCACCTCTTTATCAATGGGAAACGACTCGTAGGTTTCGCGCCGCAAATCGGCCGATACGGCCGTCACGCCGTCGCTCTGGTTGATGCTGAACGTGACCACCGGCTCGTAGCTGGCGTCCTTGCCCACAAGCGTAATATCAGTGCCGTGCAGTGTGGTGACGACCGGCGCGGCGATGCCCCGCGAGCGCAAAATCTGCTTGGCCAGGAAGGCCGCCGAGGCGTGCGGGATGGCGTAGTGCACGTGCAGCACGTCGAGCTTTTCGTTCTGCACAATGTCGACCATTTTGCTGGCCAGGGCCGATTCGTAGGGCGGAAACTGGAACAGCGGGTACGCGGGCACGTATACCTCGTGGTAAAACAGGTTCTCGTTGAAGAAGTCGAGCCGCACCGGCTGGCTGTAGGTGATGAAGTGGACGCGGTGGCCGCGCTGGGCCAGGGCCTTGCCTAGCTCAGTGGCCACCACGCCGGAGCCCCCGTAAGTGGGGTAGCAGACGATGCCGATGTTCATAAAAGGGAAAAAAGAAGCGCGGGTGGTAACCGCCGGGCGCGGCAGATGTTGCCGGGGCCCCTACGGGTGGGATTTTGCAAACGGTTCTACGTAGTTAGTCGGACCAAGGGGCTGAGTGTTGCACCGGCCCAGGATAAAAAAACCTTATTCAAGCGGCGGCACCTTGCTTTGCGCATGTTTTGTTTTCGTTACCTCGCAATTTTTTGCCGTTTGAAAACCCCGTTTCTTCTCCGTAGCGCCTTGCTGGCCGGGGTATTGGCCCCGCTGGCGTTGGCCGGTTGGGCCCAGCCCGCGCTGCCCATCGCCCGCAATTTGCAGGCCGCTTACGCCCGCGGCACCCGCGCCGCCACCGGGGCCCCGGGCCCCAAGTACTGGCAAAATACGGCTGCCTACAACATCGACGTGGAGTACAACCCCTCGTCGCGCCGCCTCTCGGGCACGGTAGATATTGTGTACCAAAACAATAGCCCCGACACGCTGCGTCAAATCTGGTTCAAGCTCTACCCCAACCTCTACCAGGAAGGGGCCCCCCGCGTGAACCGCATCGCGCCCGAAGACATCGGCGACGGCGTGCAAATCCAGCAAATGGCCCTCAACGGCCAGCGCCTCGACGTGCGTCAGCTGGCCATCGACGCTACCAACCTGGTGGTGCCGTTGGGGGCCTCGTTGCTGCCGCGGCAAAGCCTAAAGGTGGCCATCACCTACGCCTACACGCTCAACCAAGGCTCGCACAACCGCACCGGCGAGGTGGAGCCGGGGGCGGCCTTCGTGGCCTACTTCTTCCCGCGCATTACCGTGTACGACGACCTCGACGGCTGGAACCGCTGGCCCTACACCGGCGTGGCGGAGTTCTACAACGATTTCTGCACGTTCAAGGCATCCATCACCGTGCCGCGCAACTACGTGGTCTGGGCCACCGGTGACCTCGTGAACCCCGGTGAGGTCCTAAGTAAAAAGTACATCGACCGCCTGCACCGCGCCGAGCAAAGCGAGGGCGTGACCACCATCATCGACAGCACCGACGTGCGCCGCCGCGACATCACCAACCCCGCCGCCCAGAACGCCTGGCGCTTCGAGGCCCGCGACGTGCCGGACTTTGTGTTTGCCACTGCCGACCACTACGTGTGGCAGGCCGCCAGCCCCGTGGTGGACCCCAAAACCCAGCGCCGCACCCGCGTCGACGCCGTGTACTCGCCCCAGCACCGCGACTACCGCGACGTAATAGACATTGCCCGCCGCACGGTGCTGGCCATGAGCTACACGTTTCCGAAGTGGCCCTTCCCCTACAGCCACGAAACGGTGTTCGACGGCCGCGACCAAATGGAGTACCCCATGATGGTGAACGACAACCCCAGCGCCACCCGCCAGGAGGCCATTACCCTCACCGACCACGAGATTTTCCACACGATGTTCCCGTTCTATATGGGCATCAACGAAACCAAGTACGGCTGGATGGACGAGGGCTGGGCCACCATCGGCGAGTGGCTGATTTCCAGCATGATTGACCCCACGCTGGTGGACGCTTACGGCATGGAGCCTTATGATGCCGCCGCCGGCACCGAGGTCGATCCGCCCATCGTCACGCTCAGCAGCCAGCAAACCGACCAGGCGTTTTTCCTGAATTCGTACCCCAAGCCGGGGCTGGGCTACCTCTTCGTGAAGGACTTGCTGGGCGACGATTTGTTCACCAGGGCCCTGCACACTTACGTTCGCAACTGGCACGGCAAGCACCCCATGCCCCACGATTTTTTCAATTCGATGAACGCGGGGGCGGGCCAAAACCTGAACTGGTTCTGGCAACGCTGGTTTTTCGATGACGGCTACCCCGACCTGGCCATCGCCCGCGTGGCCCCGGCCACCAGCGGCACTGCTATCACTGTGGAGGCCAAAGGCACCAAGCCCGTGCCCATCGACCTGCTGGTGACCTTCGCCGACGGTACCACCCAAAAAATCCACCGCACCATTGCCGTATGGCAAGCCGGTGCCCGTACCGTGGCGGTACCCGTAGCCAGTAAAAAAACAATAAAAAAGATCGTGATAGGCAGCCTGTACGTGCCAGATAGCTTTCCGAAGGATAACGTCTGGGAAGCGTTGAAATAAGGGGTTAATCGAAGATTGATTTGCGCCTAAGAAAGACTTTTTATTTTAGTTGTAATGATCTAAGTGATTATGTATAAAAGGGCAAATTATATTATTGATTTCAAATAACTTTAGGGCTCATATGACTCAAATTATGAATTTAGATGGATTTTAATTCTGCGCAGCGCACGTATTTTATCACAATTAAAAATATTTTAAGGTCGTTATGCTTAGTATTTATTTGTTTTAATAGTTTTGGACAGGCACATTATACCTGGCAGCCTGTTGCCGGAAGTACTAGTTGGGCCGACGGTAGTAACTGGAGCCCGATCCGCACAAACTTGGCGGCTGATGATGCTTTAGTCTTTGACGGGGCCCTGACGCCAAATACCAGCGTAACGCTTGATTTTGCTACTTCTCAAACCATTGGGCAGCTGGCTTTTATCAACAGTGTGCAGGCAACCCTGAACAACGACGGACCCCGCACGCTGAACATCGGAGCCGTACCACCCACAATTGGGCTCCAGGTAGGGGCGGGGGCAAAGGTGCAGATTGTGGGCACGTTAAGCAGCGCCGCGCTAAAAGTGCAACTGGCCTCAAACGTGAAGGCCAGCATTGCCGGTCGCATCGAACTCTCGGGCCTGGGCAGCACCGGCAGCGGACACCAACTGCTTTCTAATACGCCCGGGGCCCTCGAATTTCTGAGCGGCAGCTATCTGCTGTGCGGCTCAAAATTCATTGGTTTCCCTTTCGGCGAGCTCTCAACCGGTGCGGGCTCGGCGGTGTTTCGCAGTGGCGCCACTTTCGAACAATTCAGCGGTGGTACTGCCTTTGGGGGCAAAACGTGGTCCATGGCTGCTTTTAACCCGGGTAGTACGTTCGTGTTTTCGGCGACGTCGGGCACACTTGGCGTAAGCAATCGCACCTTTGGCCACATATTGATTAACACGAACCGGACGTCGCCAACCGCTACGTTCGGTGCGGGCACGTTGAAAATTGTGAATGACCTAACCATCACAGCGGGCACGCATCCTTTCAACATCCAAAGCATTGAATTGCTGGGCAACCTTGTGCTAAACGGCGGCAACATGACGATGCCGGCGGTTGACACCAATAACGGCAATGCTCCCCAGGCGAGTACGCTTAATATTGCCGGCAGTGCGGCGCAAAGTATCTCCGGCACCGGCACCATCACGATGGGCGCCACCGTCAGCCTGACGCTGAACAACGCCGCTGGCCTCACACTGCAACGCCCGGTGCAAATCAATGCCAACCTGGCCCTGACCCAAGGCCTGCTGACTACTACCGCAATAGCCTGACGCTGGGGGCCTCGGCTACTACGAGCGGCGGTAGCGCCACCAGCTTCGTGAATGGCCCCTTGAGCCGGGTGCTGGCCACGGCCAACACGGCCACCGACCTGTTTTTCCCCATTGGCAGCGGCACGGCTTACCGCCCGCTCACCCTCCGGGCCGAGCAAACCGACGCCAACCCTACTATTTACACGGCCCAGCAGTTCAACCGGGCCCCCACGGTGCGGGCCATGCCCGCGGCGGCGGGCAGCTTGCAACGGGTGTCAAGGGTGCGGTACTTCACCGTGACGAACGGCAGCGCGACCAATTTCGCCCAAGGTATCGTCACGCTCAATTATGATGCGGACGACCAAGTGGATGCGCCCGCCAAGCTGCGCATTGCCAAGAGCGACAACGCTGGCAACTGGCTCGACCTGGGTGGCACGGGCTCGGGGGCCCCGGCCGGTAGCATCACATCCACCCTGGCCTTCAACTCATTCAGCGATTTTGTGCTGGCGAGTACCGAGGCTGCTGGGGGCCCTGGCAATAATCCACTACCCGTTGGCCTTACCAGCTTCACGGCCCGCCGGGAAGCGGCCGGGGTACGGCTGCGCTGGACTACGGCTACGGAGCACAATAATCACCATTTTGAAGTACATCGTAGTATTGATGGGCAAGTCTTTACAGTGTTGAAGATGCTGCCAGGTCTCGGCAACAGTACTGTAGCTCAGGAGTACACGTGGCTCGACGGGGCCAGCGCAATCAATGGCTCGGCATACTACCGGTTGCGCCAAGTAGATGTGGATGGCACCGGTACCCACTCGCCAGTGGTGGCGGTGCAGGCAGGCGCAATGACGGCCGGTGTGTTTCCCAATCCTGCCCACGACCACTTAAGTTTCTGCGCGGGGACCGGCGACGCTTACCGCGTGCTGGATGTAATGGGGCAACCGGTGCTAACGGGGCAAGCAGTGATGGGTTTGAACAGTCTGAATTTGATTAATCTAGTTCCCGGCATTTATCATCTTGATGTCACTGGCAAACAGGGCCACAAGCGGTGCCGATTTATTAAGGAGGAAATGGGACAATAGCGGTAGCCACGCTCGCGCAATCAAGGGCCGGACTATTCTGGTGGGAAGTAGTCCAGCGGTAAAAGCTCCGCCATCTTCTCGAAGCTCCAGTAGCCTTCGGTTACCAACGACAAGGGGGCGACGGGCACGGCGTTGGGGGCCAGCTCAACGGCAGGCGGGGGGCGCAGTTGCAGGATTGATTCTTGGTGGCTTGGCAACGGGTGGCCGGTGATGGCGCCGGGGGCGTGAAAATTAGGGTCGGGCCGGGCATTCTCGTACGTCACAGCCAGCAGGTCGCGGAAGCGTAGCCATACCCGCCCTGCGGTGGCGGTGCGCACACTGTCCAGCGGCAGCCGGGGTTTGTACACGAGCGAAAGCACTTTGGATTGCCCCAGAAGGCGCCACACTGAGTCGGGCAAGCTGCCGTGGTTCCGGCCAGCGGCCTGCCACCGCCGCACCAGGCTGTCGGTGGCCGCGCGGCGGCGGTTGGGACGGCGTTGCAGCCGTTGCAGCAGGAAGCCTTCCTCGGCGAGTTGGCCCGCGTAGGCACTGCGCAAAAAGTGCAGATAAGAGCCCCGGTAGGCCTTTTGCCGGTTGGCTTCCCAGCGGCGCTGCCCGTCGGCATTGAGGGGGGGCAAAGACTGAAAAGCAACCCGGCTGACGGTGAGAATTGTCACCGTTTCGTCGGTGATATCCGCCCGAAAGTCCAGGTCATAATAGGTAAGCCGGTACCCCAGGGCCCCATTGTCAACCTGCACAGGGCGCGTGGCGCGGGCCGTTAGACGCCGCCGGTCCGGGTCGAAAATGACGCGGATGTCGCCCGGGTCGCGCACACGGCACAGTTGAGCGAACGAGGAGGTGCCAAGAAATAATCTTAAGAACAGCTGGTAGTCAGCCAACCGGTTAACGGGGCGTACCACCACTTCACCCAAAGGCGCCGGTGCGGGCAGCAGGCCAAAGTTCAAGGTTAAACTAGTTGCATCGGCCACCAATAACGGCCGCTGCCGCAGCCGGTAGCCCAAGTAGCTAGCCGACACGTCGTAGCGCCCACGCTGGATGCCGGGCAACACGTAGGCCCCCTGCTGGTCCGCCGTAACGCCGTAAGTGGTATTCAGCAGAAAAACGCTGGCAAAAGGCAACGGCTTGCCCGTCAGAGAATCGCGGACGGTACCATGAATGGTCACCTGGGCCGTTGCCGGCACCGCCAATAACAACAGGACGATTAGCAAGGCGCGCATGGTAGCGTTTTGTGCCCGGGGCCCCGGGCGGACCTTAGTGCTCGTAGCGGGGCCCTAATCCGTAGCCCGCGCCGGTTTTCACCTGAATGATCCGCTAGCAATTTATGCTAAACGCTGCCAAACCAAGCCGGTTAGTGCCTACTCGCTGCCCGCCGTACTCCCAGTTGCGCCTAGGCCTTTCGCAGGTTTAGCTACGGCTACCTGGCCGGCGGCCAGGGCCTTGTAAATCACTTCCTGGATGCGGGTGCGGATGTTGTACTGGCGCAGCTTGTTGTTGCCGGCGTCGGGGTACACGCGGTTGGAGAGGAAGATGTAAAGGATCTGGTTGTCGGGGTCCATCCAGACGCAGGTGCCGGTAAAGCCGGTGTGGCCGAAGGTATTGGCCGGGGCCAGGTTGCTGGTGGGGCCCTGGGGCTTGCTGGGGTCGCCGTGGTCCCAGCCCAGGCCGCGCTTGTTGCCCGATACCTGGGGCCGGGCAAACTCCGACACCACCGGCGTCTGGAAGTAGCGGGTGCCGCCGTAGTTGCCGTTTTGCAGATTCATCTGCATCAGCACGGCTAGGTCGTTGGCGGTGGCGAAAAGGCCGGCGTGGCCACCTACGCCGCCCACCAGGGCCGCCATCTGGTCGTGCACGGTGCCTTGCAGCTGCGCGTGGCGGTAATACGTGTCGTTTTCGGTAGGGGCAATGCAGCTTTTAGGGAAGCGCGCGAGGGGGTTGTAGGTGAGGTTGGCCAAGCCCAGGGGCCGGTAGAAGTTGGCTTGCAGAAAGGCGTCGATGGGTTGCTTCAATAGCTTCTCGCTCAGGCGCTTCATCATGAGAAAGCTGAGGTCGGAATACTCCACCGGGTACTTGCCGCGCACCTTGGGCAGTAGCCCCGAGCGCAGCGTCCAGGTCCACACCGAGTCGTCGGCGGCCTTGAGGCTGTACTCGCCGGGGGCCACCTCGTTCGGGAAATCGGCCGATTTCTGGTCGGCGTAAAAGGTTGGTTTCAGCTTGCTGTCGCGCACGGTGCGCTCCCAGGTGGGAATGCCCGGCTTGAGGCCCGCCTGGTGCAGCAGCACGTCGCGCACGGTCATGTCGCGCTTGTTGGTGCGCTGCATTTCGGGCAGGTAGGTGGATACCTTTTCATCCAAATTCAGCCGGCCCTGGTCCTTGAGGTACATGATGGCCTGCAAGGTGCCGGCCACTTTGGTAACGGACGCTAAATCGTACAGCGTGCTGCTGGTGATGGGCTGCGACTGGTCGTAGGTGGCGTAGCCGTAGCTCTGGTCGAACACCACGGTGCCGTTTTTGGCCACCAGCACCTGGCAGCCGGGGGCAGCGGCGTAGGTCTGGCTTTCAAGGGCAATGTTGTCGATGCCGGCCAGCACGCGCGAGTCGAGGCCCTCGCTTTCGGGGGTAGCGTAGCGCAGGCGGTGCAGGTCGGGCGTGGCCAGGCCGGTGCCCAGCGGCAGGGTGGGCGACACCGTGACGGGCAGCTTGCCCCGCGCCGGCAGGGCCCCGAACAGCACCTGCGGCACCACCAGCTGGGCCGCGTAGTGGTCCTCGTAGGCGCAGACCAGCGTGCGGGCCCCCTCCAAGTACTTGAGGCCATAGGCGTTGCCCATAGCCACCACCACCGTTTTGATGCCCTTGGTGGCCTCCAGCTGCTTCAGGAATTTTAGGGCCCCGTCGCCCAGGCCGTAGCTGTGGCCGGGGGTGTTGTTCATCTGGTGCAGGCTCACCACCACCACGTTGTAGGGCTGGAGGCGCGGCAGCAAGCGGGCAAATGTGGAATCGGGCGCATAGCGGTCGGCCACGGCGTACACCGGGCCGGCCTGGTACTTATTGAAGATGGTGGCGTAGGGCCCCTCGGCCGGCGTGCCGATGGTGATGGCCGCAATGCGCAGGGTATCAAGCCGCTGGAAGGGGAGGAGCTTGTCGTCGTTTTTCACCACGGTGGTGGCGTGCTCGAAAATGCGCTGGGCCAGTACCCGCGTGCTGGGCTGGTTCAGGCTGTCGTGCAGGGTGGCCAGGTTGGCGGGGCGGTAGTTGTTCAGCCCCGCCCAATACTTGGCCCGCAGAATTTTCTTCACCCGCAGGTCCAGGTCGGCCTGCTGCAATTTGCCGGCCGCCACGGCCTCCTTGATGCGGGTGAGGGCCGCCGGTACGTCTTCCGAAAACAAGAGTACGTCGTTGCCCGCGGCCAGGGCCATGGCGTCCAGCTCGCCGTCTTTATACAGCTTGCTCACGCTGCGCATGTTCAACGCATCGGTGAATACCAGACCCTTAAAGCCCATTTTGTCTTTCAGCAAGTCCGTGACCAAGGCGTGCGAAAGGGTGGTGGTTTTGGCGTTCGTCGTGTCAAAAAGTGGGATGTAAAGGTGGGCCACCATTGTGCCCATCACCCCGATATCAAATGCCTGCTGGAAGGGCACCAAGTCCACCTTCGTTAGGCGGGCCATGTCGGTGTTGACGACCGGCAGGGCCACGTGCGAGTCGGTGTCGGTGTCGCCGTGCCCGGGGAAGTGCTTGGCCACGGCCATCACCCGGCTGTCCTGCAAGCCCTTGATGTACTGCACGCCCAGCGCCGCTACCCGGTCCTGGTTCTCGCCAAACGCGCGGTTGCCAATCACCGGGTTGTTGGGGTTCGAGTTCACGTCGAGCACCGGCGCGAAGCTGATGTGCACGCCCAGCGCGCGCAGCTTGCGGGCAATGGCCTGGCCCATCTGGTACACGTACTGCGGGTCGTCGAGGGCCCCCAGCGTCATTTCCTTGGCAAAGTGGGCCGACGAGTCGAGGCGCATGTCGAGGCCCCATTCGGCGTCGGTGGCGATGAGCAGCGGCACCTTGGCAGCGGCCTGCAGGCGGTTGGTGAGCAAGGCCTGGCGCTTGGGCCCCCCTTGCAAAAACATTACCCCGCCCACGCCCTGGTTGCGCACCAGCCGCTCGATGCGTTCGCCGTGGGCCTTCTCGCGGTTCGAGTAGGCGGCCACCATGAAGAACTGGCCCAGGCGCTGGTCGGGCGTGAGGGAGTTGAACACGCTGTCGACCCACGCCATTTCGAGCGGGGAGTTGGGCAGCGGGTCGGCGGGCAGCTTCCGCAGGCTGGCGAACGAGAGCAGCGTGCCCGCCGCCAGCAGCAGCACCGCGAAGGCTGGCCAAATCGTGCTACGGAGCAGGCCCGGGGGGCGGAGGGAAAACTTCAAAGGAAAACCGGGCCCCGGGGGCCGTACTTTTGTCGTGGAAAGCTGCGGAACCGACGGGCGAGGTTTGGCCGTTCCAAACCCGCCACCCGCCCAACCCAAACGGGGCAAAAATTGCTCCGCAACGGGCCGTTGGCGTGCCGCCGTTTACCCGCGAAGGTACGCAGAAACCACGGGGGGCTGGATTGACCTTGGCGCTGTATTGCCTTGATTTGCGCCACCCGCCGGCTTTTTGCAGGGCCCTTGCGGCTAATTTGCCCGCTCCTTTGTTTACCCGCTGGCCCCCGCCGGCCCCGCTCCATGCCCGACATCATCCGCCTGCTTCCCGAGTACCTTGCCAACCAGATTGCGGCCGGCGAAGTAGTGCAGCGCCCCGCCTCGGTGGTGAAGGAGCTGCTGGAAAACGCCGTGGATGCCGGCGCCACCCAGGTGCAACTCATTGTGAAAGAGGCCGGTAAGCAGCTCGTGCAGGTGGTGGACAACGGCACGGGCATGAGCCCCACCGACGCCCGCATGAGCCTGGAGCGCCACGCCACCAGCAAAATCCGTAGCACCGAAGACTTGTTCCGCATCCGCACGCTGGGCTTCCGGGGCGAGGCCCTGGCCAGCATTGCGGCCGTGGCCCAGGTCGAAATCCGCACCAAGCAGCCCGCGCAGGAAACCGGCTCGTTGCTGCTCGTGGAGGGCTCGCAGGTGACCAGCCAGCAGCCCACGGCCTGCCCCGACGGCACGAGTATCGCCGTGAAAAACCTGTTTTTCAACGTGCCTGCCCGCCGCAACTTCCTCAAGAGCAACGCCGTGGAGATGCGCCACGTGCTCGATGAGTTTCAGCACGTGGCGCTGGCTAACCCGCAGGTGGGCTTCTCGCTGTTTCAGAACGACTTGGAGGTATTTGGGCTGCCGGCTGGCAAGCTCAGCCAGCGCATCGTGCAGCTGCTGGGCAACGGCTACAAGGAACAACTGGCCAACTGCGAGGAAGTGACGCCCTTCATCGCCGTACGCGGTTACGTGGGCAAGCCCGAGTCGGCCAAGAAAAGCCGGGGCGACCAGTTTTTCTTCGTCAACAACCGCTTCATCCGCTCGGCCTACCTCAATCACGCCGTGCTGGCGGCCTACGAGGGCCTGCTCCCGCGCGACGCGCACCCGTTTTACGTGCTGTTTCTGGAGCTCGACCCCAAGGCCATCGACATCAATGTGCACCCAACCAAGACGGAAATCAAGTTCGAGGACGAGAAAACGGTGTACGCCGTGGTGCGCTCGGCCGTGAAGCAGAGCCTGGGGCTGCACAACATTGCGCCCTCGCTGGACTTCGACGGCGACGTAAACTTCGCGCCCATCCGGCCGCTGCGGGCCGGCAAGCCCGCCGGGGCCTCGCGCTGGCTGCGCCCCGAAGACAACCTGCCCGCCGTGACGCCCGCTGACCGCGACGATCTGGCGGGGGCCCCTGGCCTGCCCGGGGCCCCCACGGCCCGGCCCAAGGCGGGCAGCTTCGCCAATTTTGACTCCGATACCCGCACCGACGGCTTCGCCCGCCAGGCCCCGGCGCG
>NZ_MDZA01000009.1 GCF_001816125.1 Hymenobacter coccineus
AGCATGGCGCAAAGATGCGGGGGCCGCCGCCGCCAGCGCGCCAACGCGCACCGGGCGCGCGGCCCCCGCAGGTATCAATGCTGGCCTCCTTAAGCGGCGGCCTTGTAATCGGTCGGGCCGTTTTTGGCGGGGCGGCGGCTCACGAGGCCGCCTTTGCGGCCAGCATCGCGGGCTTCTTCGGCCGTGAAGCGGTGGCCACGGCCGCTAGCGTGCGAGGCTTTGCCGCCTTCGCTGGCGATGCGGCGCTGGGTTTCGGGGCTCATGGCGGCAAAGCCACGGCGGCTCTTGGTGCCGGTGCGGTTGGCCGGGCGCGGGGTGTTGTTTTCGGGCATGTTAGCTGCTTTCATGGCTGGTAGAATTAAAGGAAAGGATAGAGCTATTGCAAGGCAGCTGAGTTAGCTGGCTAGGAAGACAGAGTATCGTATTGCACTGTGACATAGTTGCAAATCGCCCCGGAATGAGCTTAAAATACCACCTTGTACGGAGGAGCTCTACGTATTTATTCCAGAACCCTACGGGAAATGCGCGAGGGGCGCCGGCGCGGGCTGTGCAACCAAGCACGCGGCTCGGCGGTTGAAGGGCCTAACTCCCTTTTTTGCTTCCCCAACCGTATGAGTTTGCCGCTGACTGCCCCCGCGCCCGCCCCTGCCCCTGTTGCTGCCCCGGCCGGGGCCCTGGCCGACCGCTACCGCGCCGTGCGCGACCAGTCGGAGGCCCTGTGCCGGCCGCTGCTGCCCGAAGACACCGTGGTGCAGCCCAACCTCGACGTGAGCCCGCCCAAGTGGCACCTGGCCCACACCACCTGGTTTTGGGAAACCATGCTGCTGGGGCCCTACGCCCCGGGCTACGAGGTGTTCCACGCCGAGTTTGCCTACCTGTTCAACTCCTACTACAACTCGCTGGGCTCGCGCGTGAACCGGGCCGAGCGCGGCACCCTCACGCGCCCGGCCCTGGCCGAGGTGCTGGCCTACCGCGCCCACGTGGACGCCCACTTACTGGCGCTGCTGGCCAACGAAGCCGCCCTGCCGCCCGCCGCCCGGGAGCTGGTCGAGATTGGCCTCCAGCACGAGCAGCAGCACCAAGAGTTGCTGGCCACCGACATCAAGTTCATCCTCAGCACCAGCCCCCTCAACCCCGCCTACACGCCCGGCCCCGCCCCCGCCGACGCGGGGGCCCTGGCGCCGCCCGCGGCCTGGCTGCCGGTGCCGGGCGGCGTGTTTCCGGTCGGGTTTCAGGGCGAAGGCTTTTGCTTCGACAACGAGCTGCCGGTGCACGCGGCACTGGTGCCCGACTTCGAGCTGCAAAACCGCTTGGTGACCAACGCCGAGTACCTGGAGTTTGTGGAGGCCGGCGGCTACCGCGACTTCCGCCACTGGCTGGGCGAGGGCTGGGACCTGGCCCAGGCCGCGGGCTGGCAGGCCCCGCTGTACTGGGTGAGAAGTGCTGATGGCCAATGGCTGCGCTTCACGCACCACGGCCTGCGGCCGCTGGAGCTGGCCGCGCCCGTCACGCACGTCAGCTTTTACGAGGCCGATGCCTACGCCCAGTGGGCGGGGGCCCGCCTGCCCACCGAGCAGGAGTGGGAAGTGGCCGCCCGCCGCTTCGGGGCCACGCCGGCCGACGGCGGCACCTGGCTCGAAAGCCCCCGCCTCGACCCCGCGCCCGTGCCCGCCGGCGCCGACCCCACCGCCTGCCACCAGCTGCTGGGCGAGTGCTGGCAGTGGACGTACTCGGCCTACCACGCCTACCCGGGCTACCGCCGCTCGGCGGGGCCCCTGGGCGAGTACAACGGCAAGTTTATGGTGAACCAGCTGGTGCTGCGCGGGGCCTCGTGCGCCACACCGCGCAGCCACGGCCGCCTCAGCTACCGCAACTTTTTCCACGCCGATAAGCGCTGGCAGTTCACCGGCATCCGGCTGGCGCGGTAGCTTTTGGGGCTGGGGGCGGGTGCTTGGTGCTTGATACCGAGCGCTTAGACCTAATGCGGCGGAAAGCCGTAGATGAACGTCGGGCACCAGGCACCGCACACCAGGCACTGAAACCCAAGCACCAAGCATTCGCCCCCAAGCACCCAATACGCACGCACCAACGCATGACCTCTTCCGCCACCGCCCCGCTCCTAGCCACGTCCGACCTCGCTGCCCACGTGGCCGAGGGCCTACGCCGGGCCCCCAAAACGCTCTCGTCGATGTACTTCTACGACGACGCGGGCAGTGAGCTGTTCCAGCAGATAATGGGCCTGCCCGAGTATTACCCCACCCGGGCCGAGTACGGGATTTTTGCCACCCACGGCCCGGCCATCGCCGCTGCCCTGGACCCCGCCGACGCGCCGGGCCCCCTGGCGCTGGTGGAGCTGGGCGCTGGCGACGGCCTGAAAACCAAGCTGCTGCTGCGCGAATTGCTGGCCACGTCCGACGACTTTAGCTACGTGCCGGTGGACATTTCGGCCGGGGCCCTGGCGGGGCTGGCGGCCAGCCTGGCCGCCGAGCTGCCGGGGCTGCGCACCACGCCCGTGGCCACCGACTACGCCACGGCCCTGGCCCAGCTGGCGGCGCGGCCGGGCCGCAAGGCAGTGCTGTTCCTGGGCTCGAACATCGGCAACTTTGCGCCCACCGAGCGAGCGGCTTTCCTGGCGCAGCTGGCGGCCCCGCTGGCCGCGGCCGACCGCCTGCTCATCGGCTTCGACCTGCAGAAGGACCCGCGCCGCATCCGGGCGGCCTACGATGACGCGCAGGGCGTGACGGCGGCCTTCAACCTGAACCTGCTCACGCGCCTCAACCGCGAGCTGGCCGCTGACTTCGACCTCGCCGCCTGGCAGCACTACACCGACTACGACCCGCTGACCGGCGCCGTGCGCTCGTACCTGGTGAGCACCCGCGCCCAGACCGTGCGCCTGGGGGCCCTGGACCAGGCCGTGCCGTTTGCGGCCTGGGAGGTCATCCACACCGAAAACTCCTACAAGTTCACCCACCCGCAAATTGCCGCCATGGCCGCCGCCGCCGGCCTGCGCGTGGTGGCCACCTTCGACGACGGCGACTTTGCCGACGTGGTGCTGGCCCGGGCCTAGGGCCCCGAACCGTAGCGCTGTAGCGCGAACTTTAGCTGCGCTGACCCTCAGTTGTAGTTCGCGGCACTCGCTTCGTCCTGCCGATTACCGCTGAACGGCTACCGGGCTGCCCTGTAGATTCGCAGCGTCCACGTTCCACTCAAAAATCCCCGACCTGCCCAGGCCGGGGATTTTTTTGGGCCCGGGCCCGCTGCCGTGCAACCCTGCCACCCAGGGCCCCTCTTTTTAGGGGTCCTCAGCAAAAAAGCGCGCAATAAAATCGCATTTGCGTCCTACTTTGCGGCGGCAGCCTCATTCATTTCTGCTTCATTCTGTGAAAAGACGCGACTTTGTGGGCCTCACCGGCCTGGCCACTGGGGCCCTGTTCTTGCCTAATTTCCCTTCCCTTGGCGGCACGCCCGTCGACCCCGCCCGCCTACTGGAACCGGGCCTGGACGTGGCCCAGAAAAAGCGCCTGGCCGACGCCGGCCTCAACGCCGCCAAAGCCGCCGGCGCTACCTACGCCGACGTGCGCATCGGCCGCTACCTCAACCAAAGCGTGTTCACGCGCGAAAAGCAGGTGCAGAACCTGGCCAGCGGCGAGAGCTTCGGGGCCGGCGTGCGCGTGCTGGCCAGCGGCACCTGGGGCTTTGCCGCCACCAACAACGTGAGCGAAGCGGGCCTGGCCAAAGCAGCCCAGCTGGCCGTGCAAATGGCCAAGGCCAACAGCAAAGTGCAAAAGGAGCAGGTGCGCCTGGCCCCGCAAAAAGGCTACGGCGAAGTGAGCTGGAAAACGCCCATCCAGCAAAACGCTTTCGAGGTGCCCATCAAGCAAAAGGTGGAACTGCTGCTGGCGGCCAACGCTGCCGCCTTAGACAACGGCGCGTCGTTTGTGAACTCGTCGCTGTTCCAAATCAATGAGCAGAAGTATTTTGCCAGCACCGACGGCTCGTACATCGACCAGGACGTGCACCGCATCTGGCCCACGTTCTCCGTCACGGCCATCGACAAGGCCACCGGCAAGTTCCGCTCGCGCGACGCGCTGAGCGCCCCGATGGGCCTGGGCTACGAGTACCTCACGCCCAAGGCGGCGGACCAGGTTGCCGGGGCCGCCGGCACGGGCCTGATCGGCTACCGCAACAGCTACGACATCCTCGCCGACGCGGCTTTGGCGGCCAAACAAGTAAAGCAGAAGCTGACCGCCAAGAGCGTAGTGCCCGGCAAGTACGACCTCGTGCTCGAACCCAACCACCTGGGCCTCACCATCCACGAGAGCGTGGGCCACCCGCTCGAACTCGACCGCGTGCTGGGCTACGAGGCCAACTACGCCGGCACCAGTTTCGCTACTTTGGAGTGGAAAGCCAAGGGCCTGCCCTACGGCTCAAAGCAGGTCAACATCGTGGCCGACAAGCTGCAACCCGGCTCGCTGGGCGCGGTGGGCTACGACGACGAGGGCGTGAAAACCAAGCGCTGGGACCTCATCAAAGAAGGCCGGCTGGTGGATTACGAGAAAATCCGCGACCAGGCCCACATCGTCGGACAAACCGAATCGGACGGCTGCTGCTACGCCGATTCCTGGGATTCGGTGCAGTTCCAGCGCATGCCCAACGTGAGCTTGCAGCCCGGCAAGGCCAAACTGAGCGTGGATGAGCTCATCAAGAACGTGGACAAGGGCATCTACATCGCCGGGCGCGGCTCCTATTCTATTGACCAGCAGCGCTACAACTTCCAGTTTGGCGGGCAGGTGTTTTACGCCATCGAGAAGGGCAAAATCACCGAAATGCTGGAGGACGTGGCTTACCAGGCCAACACCCAGGAATTCTGGAACTCCTGCGCCGCCGTGTGCGACGAATCCGACTACCGACTGTTCGGCTCCTTTTTCGACGGCAAGGGCCAGCCGAGCCAGGCTTCAGCCGTGAGCCACGGCTCGGCCACCACGCGCTTTAACGGCGTGAACGTGATTAATACGGCCCGGAAAATCGGCTAATGACCTGCCCAAAAGGAACGCCAGGTGAGCGTGACGTTCTGAGAAAAACCAAAATCAGCAAATCAATTCCAGGCCATGCTCTCCAAAGACGACGCCCAAACAATCCTCAAGAAAGTCCTCAGCTTCAGCACCGCCGACGAGTGTGAGGCCACGCTCAACGGCAGCACGGGCGGCAACGTGCGCTCGGCGCGCAACTCCATTAGCACGGCCGGCGCGGCCGAAAACGTGGCTTTGTCGGTGCAGGCGCGCTTTGGCAAGCGCAGTGGCCTGGCCACTTGCAACGAGTTTGACGAGGCCAGCCTGCGCCGCTGCGTGCAGCGGGCCGAGGAAATTGCCCGCCTCGCGCCCGAAAGCCCCGAGTACGTGCCCCTGCTGGGGCCCCAAACCTACCTCACGTCGCCGGGCTCGTTTACGGCGCGCACGGCCGCCATCACCCCCGACTACCGGGCCGAGCAAATTGGGGCCAGCATGGCGCTCTGCGAACAGAAGAAGCTCAGCTCCGCCGGTTTTTTCAACGACTCAGCCGGCTTCGTGGCCAAGCGCAACTCGAAGGGCCTAGAGGCTTACCAGCAGCGCAGCAGCGTGGATTTCTCCATCACCGTGCGCACGGCCGACGGCACTGGCTCGGGCTACGCCATTGCCAACTACACCGATTTGGCGAAGTTTGACGCCGCCCGCCTCACGCGGGTGGCGGCCGATAAAGCGGCCTCCTCGGTGAACGCCAAGGCCATTGAGCCGGGCAAGTACACCGTGATTCTGGAGCCCGCCGCGGCCATCGATTTGCTTAACAACATGATGAACGCCATGGACGCCCGCAACGCCGACGAAGGCCGCAGCTTCCTCAGCAAGAAAGGCGGCGGCAACAAGAAGGGCGAAAAGGTCTTCGACGAGCGGGTCACCATCTCCTCCGACCCCACGAACCCCGACGTGCCCGACCTGACCTTTGCGGGCGACGGCCGCCCGCAGCAGAAAGTGACGTGGGTGGAAAAAGGCGTGGTGAAAAACCTCTACACCTCGCGCTTCTGGGCCCAGAAATCGGGCGTGCCCGACATCCCGCCGCCCGGTGGCTGGATGATGGCAGGCGGCACCCAAAGCACCGCCGACCTCATCAAAAGCACCGCCAAGGGCATCCTCGTCACGCGCCTCTACTACATCCGAGCCGTGGACCCGCAAACGCTGCTTTACACGGGCCTGACGCGCGACGGCACGTTCTACATCGAGAACGGGGCCATCAAATTTCCGGTCAAGAACTTCCGCTTCAATGAGAGCCCGGTCATCATGCTCAACAACCTGGAGGCGCTGGGCAAGCCGGTCCGGTTGGGCGGCAACCTGGTGCCGCCGCTCAAAATCCGGGACTTCACCTTCACGAGTTTGTCGGATGCGGTGTAGCAACATTGCCAACAAGAAAGGTCGTCATGCTTATCTAGCGTCCGCGCAGCCGAAGCATCTCTACCTCAATACTAATTAATTACTTCCGCAGTAGAGCTGCTTCGGCTGCGCGGACGCTAGATAAGCATGACGTTCTAAAACAACTGAATACTCCTTCCCTGCATACCATGAAAAGACGCGACTTTGTGGGACTGACCGGCCTGGCGGCCGGGGCCCTGTTTCTTCCCAGCTTCCCCAGCCTCGGCGGCGCCCTGGTGGACCCCGCCCGCCTGCTGGAGCCCGGCGCCGACACCGCCCAGAAAAAGCGCCTCGCCGATGCCGGCCTCAACGCCGCCAAGGCCGCCGGCGCGACCTACGCCGACGTGCGCATTGGCCGCTACCTCAACCAAAGCATTTTCACGCGCGAGAAGCAGGTGCAAGGCATTGCCAGCACCGAGAGCTACGGCGTGGGCGTGCGCGTGATTGCCAACGGCACCTGGGGCTTCGCCTCCACCAACACCGTGACCGAGGCGGGCATTGCGAAGGCCGCGCAGCTGGCCGTGCAAATCGCCAAGGCCAACAGCAAAGTGCAGAAGGGAAAGGTGCAGCTGGCCCCGCAGGCCGGCTTCGGCGAGGTGAGCTGGAAGGCCCCCATTAAGCAGAACGCATTTGAGGTGCCCATCAAGGACAAGGTGGATTTGCTGCTGGGCGTGAACGCGAAGGCCCTGGATTTGGGCGTGTCGTTCGTGAATTCGATTTTGTCGCAGGTGAACGAGCAGAAGTACTTTGCCAGCACCGACGGCTCGTACATCGACCAGGACATTCACCGCATTTACCCCTCGTTCGGCGTCACGGCCATCGACCGGGCCAGCGGCAAGTTCCGCTCGCGGCAGGCCCTGAGCTCGCCCGTAGGCATGGGCTACGAGTACCTCACGCCCAAAGCGGCCGACAAAGTGGCCGGCCCCACGGGCTCCGATATTGTGGGCTACAAGTACAGCTACGACATGCTGGAAGACGTGGCCGCCGCCGCCAAGCAGGTGAAGCAGAAGCTGACCGCTAAAAGCGTGGTGCCCGGCAAGTACGACCTCGTGCTCGACCCGCACCACCTGGGCCTGACCATCCACGAATCTGTGGGCCACCCGCTGGAGCTGGACCGCGTGCTGGGCTACGAGGCCAACTTCGCGGGCACCTCGTTCGCCACCTTGGAGTGGAAAGCCAAGGGCCTGCCCTACGGCTCGAAAGTGGTGAACATTGTGGCCGATAAAACGCAGCCGGGCACACTCGGCGCGGTGGGCTACGACGACGAAGGCGTGAAAACCAAGCGCTGGGACCTCATCAAAGAAGGCCGGCTGGTGGATTACGAAAAGATTCGTGACCAGGCGCACATGGTGGGCCAGAAGGAATCGGACGGCTGCTGCTACTCGCAGTCGTGGCAGGACGTGCAGTTCCAGCGCATGCCCAACGTGAGCTTGCAGCCCGGCAAGGCCAAGCTGAGCGTGGACGAGCTGGTAAGCAAGGTGGACAAGGGCATTTACATCGCCGGCAACGGCTCCTTTTCCATCGACCAGCAGCGCTTCAACTTCCAGTTCGGCGGGCAGGTGTTTTACGCCATCGAGAAGGGCAAAATCACCGAAATGCTGGAGGACGTGGCCTACCAGGCCAACACCCAGGAATTCTGGAACAGCTGCGCCGCCACCTGCGACGAGAGCGACTTCCGCTTCTTCGGGGCTTTCAATGACGGCAAAGGGCAGCCCTCGCAGAGTTCGGCGGTGAGCCACGGCTCGGCCACCACGCGCTTTAACGGCGTGAACGTGATTAACACGGCCCGGAAAATTGGGTAACGCTTGAACGGTCGTGCTGGGCTTGTCGCAGCAGCTCTCCCGCTTCGTGGCAGCAATTGGGTTGCGCACGCGGTAGAGCTGCTGCGACAAGCCCAGCACAACGTTCTGATTTTCTTCAACGAATTAGCTTATTATCTCCTGGCCATGCTTTCCAAAGACGACGCCCAAACTATTCTCAAAAAAGTCCTCAGCTTCAGCACCGCCGACGAGTGCGATGCCACGCTTAACGGTGACACGGGCGGCAACGTGCGCTCGGCGCGCAACTCCATCAGCACCGCCGGCGCGAACGATAATATTTCCCTGGCTGTAGAAAGCCGCTTCGGCAAGCGCAGCGGCGTGGCCACCTGCAACGAGTTTGACGAGGCCACCCTGCGCCGCTGCGTACAGCGGGCCGAGGAAATTGCCCGCCTCGCGCCCGAAAGCCCCGAGTACATGCCCCTGCTGGGGCCCCAAACCTACCTCGACGGCGGCCGCGCTTTCGCCGCCGCCACGGCCGCCATCACCCCCGACTACCGGGCCACGCAAATCGGGGCCAGTATGGCGCTCTGCGACCAGAAGAAGCTCAGTTCCGCCGCGTTTTTGAACGACTCGGTGGGCTTCGTGGCCAAGCGCAATTCCAAAGGACTGGAGGCGTACCAGCAGGTTTCCAACGTCACGTTCTCGGTGACGGTGCGCACGCCGGACGGCACCGGCTCGGGCTACGCCTCGGGCGACTACATCGATGCGGCGAAGATGGACGCGGCCCGCTTCACGAAGATTGCCGCCGACAAAGCCGCATCGTCCGTGAAAGCCCGCGCCATTGAGCCCGGCAAATACACCGTGATTCTGGAGCCCAACGCGCTGCTGTCCAACGTGGATACTTCGCTGCTCGGCGCGCTCATGCAGAGCCTCGATGCCCGCAACGCCGACGAAGGCCGCAGCTTTCTCAGCAAAAAGGGCGGCGGCAACCGCAAGGGCGAAAAGCTATTTGATGAGCGCGTCACGATTTATTCCGACCCGCTGAACCCGGACATCAGCGACCTGACGTTCAGCGGCGACGGGCGCCCGCAGCAGCGCACCACCTGGATTGAAAAGGGCGTGGTGAAAAACCTCTACTCCACCCGCTTCTGGGCCCAAAAGGCCGGCATTCCCGACCTGCCCCGCCCCAACGGCTGGGTGATGGCAGGCGGCACCCAAAGCACCGCCGACCTCATCAAAAGCACCGCCAAGGGCATCCTCGTCACGCGCCTGTGGTACATCCGCCCCGTCGATCCGCAAACGCTGCTGTTCACGGGCTTGACGCGCGACGGAACCTTCTACATCGAAAACGGCCAAATCAAGTTTCCGGTGAAAAACTTCCGCTTCAACGAGAGCCCGGTCATCATGCTGAATAACCTGGAGGCCATCGGCAAGCCCGTGCGCCTGGCCGGCAACCTGGTGCCGCCGCTGAAAATCCGCGACTTCACCTTCACCAGCCTGTCGGATGCTGTGTAAAACGACTGTAGCGCGGACTTTGTAGTCCGCGGCGCTGCCCGGTCGCTGTTCGATAATCGGCAGGACGAAGCGAGCGCCGCGGACTACAGAGTCCGCGCTACAGTGGCGCTACATGCCAAACGTCTTGCCTGGGGCCCCGGGCAGGACGTTTTTTTTAGCTTTTTGCGCCCCCTTCACTAAATAGCACTTTTTCTATCTTTTCTTTACCGCCATGAAGAGACGCGACTTTGTGGGCTTGAGCGGCCTTGCCGCCGGGGCCCTGTTTTTGCCCAGCCTGCCCGGCTTCGGCCACGCCCGCGTCGACCCCGCCCGCTTGCTGGAGCCGGGGGCCGACGTGGCCCAGAAAAAACGCCTGGCCGATGCGGCCCTGAACGCCGCCAAGAGCGCCGGCGCCAACTACGCCGACGTGCGCATCGGCCGCTACCTCAACCAGTACGTGTTCACCCGCGAGAAGCAGGTGCAGAACATCGTGAGCACCGAGAGCTACGGTGTGGGCATCCGGGTGCTGGTGGCGGGCTGCTGGGGCTTCGCCTCGACCAGCGTGGTGACCACCGACAGCATTGCCGCCACCGCCCAGCTGGCCGTGGCCATTGCCAAGGCCAACCACCTGGTGCAGAAGGAGCCCGTGCAACTGGCCGCCCAGGCCGGCTACGGTGAAGTGAGCTGGAAAACGCCCATCCAACAGAATGCCTTCGAGGTGCCCATCAAGCAGAAGGTGGACTTGCTGCTGGAAGCCAACGCCAAGGCCCTGGACGCGGGCGCCAGCTACATCGGCACCAGCCTGTTCCAGGTGAACGAGCAGAAGTACTTCGCCAGCACCGACGGCTCGTACATCGACCAGGACGTGCACCGGATTTGGCCCACGTTCTCCGTCACGGCCATCGACAAGGCCTCGGGCAAGTTCCGCTCGCGCGAGGCCCTCAGCTCGCCCATGGGCCTGGGCTACGAGTACCTCACCCCGAGCGCCAGCGAGCAGGTGACGGGCCCCGCCGGCACCGAGCTGGTGGGCTACAAGCAGCGCTACGACCTGCTGGCCGACGCCGCCCTGGCCGGCAAGCAGGCGAAGCAAAAACTCACCATGAAGTCGGTGACGCCCGGTAAGTACGACCTCGTGCTCGACCCCGGCCACCTGGGCCTCACCATCCACGAGAGCGTGGGCCACCCGCTCGAACTCGACCGCGTGTTGGGCTACGAGGCCAACTACGCCGGCACTAGCTTCGCCACGCTGGAGTGGAAAGCCAAGAACCTGCCCTACGGCTCGAAGCAGGTCAACATCGTGGCCGACAAGCTGCAACCCGGCTCCGTGGGGGCCGTGGGCTACGACGACGAAGGCGTAAAAACCGGCCATTGGGACCTCATCAAGGAAGGCAAGCTGGTGAACTACGAGAAGATCCGCGACCAGGCGCACATCGTGGGCCAGAAGGCTTCCGACGGCTGCTGCTACGCCGACTCGTGGAGCTCGGTGCAGTTCCAGCGCATGCCCAACGTGAGCTTGCAACCCGGCACGGCCAAGCTGAGCGTGGACGACATGATTAAGGGCGTAGACAAGGGCATTTACATTGCCGGCGCGGGTTCTTTTTCCATCGATCAGCAGCGGTTTAACTTTCAGTTTGGCGGGCAGATGTTCTACGCCATCGAGAAAGGGAAGATTGCGGGGCCCCTGGAAGACGTGGCCTACCAATCGAACACCCAGGAATTCTGGGGCGCCTGCCACTCGGTGTGCGACCAGTCGGACTACCGCTTGTTCGGCACGTTCTTCGACGGCAAGGGCCAGCCGGCCCAGATTTCGGCCGTGAGCCACGGCTCGGCCACCACCCGCTTCAACGGCGTGAACGTCATCAACACGGCCCGGAAGATTGGGTAATTTTTAATGCGGAAGAGGTGAAGGATGTGGAGAATTAGGGCCCCCAAACGCCCTTTCATTCGGCCACATCATTTGCATATTCTTCTCATTTTCAGATTTTCACATTCAAAAAATCATGCCCATCCTTTCCCAAACCGACGCCCAGGCCTTGCTCAAGCAAGTGCTGGGCTACAGCACGGCCGACGAGTGCGAGGCCTCGCTGAACGGGCGCACGAGCGGCAACATCCGCTACGCCCGCAACGGCGTGAGCACGGCCGGCGCCCAGGACACGATTTCGCTGGCCGTGGAGGCGCGCTTCGGCAAGCGCAGCGGCGTGGCCACCTGCAACGAGTTCGACGAGGCCACGCTGAAGCGCTGCGTGCAGCGGGCCGAGGAAATTGCCCGCCTCGCCCCCGAAAGCCCCGAGTACGTGCCCCTGCTGGGGCCCAAACCTACCTCCAGCCGCCCTCGGCGGCGCCCACGGTGCTCTCGCCCGCCGCCCGCGCCCAGGCCGCGGCCGACAGCATCAACCTGTGCGTGGCCAAAAACCTGACCGCCGCGGGCTTCCTCGACGGCGGTACCAGCTTCCGGGCCCTGCGCAACAACAAGGGGCTCGATGCCTACCAGCAGTCCACCAACACCGACTTTTCGGTGACGGTGCGCACCGCCGACGGCCGCGGCTCGGGCTACGCCATTGCCGACGTGACCGACGCGGTCAAGCTGAACACCAAGGCGTTGACGCAGCGCGCGGCCGACAAAGCCGCCGGCTCGCTCAACGCCAAGGCCATTGAGCCGGGCAAGTACACCGTCATCCTGGAGCCGGCCGCGCTGATGGCCGGCGACGACCTTTCGCTGCTCGGCGGCATGCTCTACGGCATGGGCGCCCGCGAGGCCGACGAGGGGCGCAGCTTCCTCACCAAGAAGGGCGGCGGCAACCGCAAGGGCGAGAAGCTGTTCGATGAGAAGGTCAACATTTACTCCGACCCCATGAACGCGGAGGTGCCCGGCAACGCCTTCGACGGCGACGGCCTGCCCACGCAGCGCATGAGCTGGGTGGAAAAAGGCGTGGTGAAAAACATGCTCTACTCGCGCTACTGGGCCCAAAAGAACAACGTGCCCGCCACGGCATTTCCCAGCGGTTTCATCATGAGCGGCGGCACGCAAAGTACCGCCGAGCTCATCAAGAGCACCACTAAGGGTATCTTAATCACCCGTTTGTGGTACATCCGCGAGGTCGACCCGCAGACGCTGCTCTACACCGGCCTCACGCGCGACGGCACGTTCTACATTGAGAACGGCGCCATCAAATTCCCCATCAAAAACATGCGCTTCAACGAGAGCCCCATCATCATGCTCAACAACCTGGAGGCCATCGGCCGGCCTCAGCGCCTGGCCGGCTGCCTGGTGCCCCCGCTCAAAATCCGCGATTTCACCTTCACCAGCCTGTCGGATGCCGTGTAAACGGCTGTAGCGCGGACTTTGTAGTCCGCAGCTCTCGCTTCGTTCTGCCGATTATCGGGCAGCGACCGGGCAGAGCCGCGGACTACAAAGTCCACGCTACATCGTCCAACCGCGCGGACTCGCAACGTCCACGCTACAAAAATTACTTCCCGAACTGGAGGCCGACATAGGCTTGGAACACGCGGTTTTGCAGCTTGGGGTCGTTGATGCCGGTGAGGTTGCGGGCGTCGTTGATGTCGTTGAGGCCCGCCACGAGGCGGCCGCCCACGGTGAGGCTGCCAAGCTTGAGGCCCACGCCGCCGGCCACGCTGAGGTCGGTTTTCTTGTACTGGTCCTTCACATTTTGGCCGTCGACGTTGGCGTAGGCCGCCGAGCCGTTGGTGCCGCTGATTTCCACCTGGCCGTTGCGGGTCGCGTCCACGAGCAGGCCGAACTGCGGGCCGGCTTCCACGAACACGGGGCCCAGCGTGAGCTTGAGCAGCACCGGCACCGAGAAATAGTGCAGCTTGGTGTCGTAGTCGGTGAAGGCGCCCTTGAGGTTGCCGCCCTGCTGCGAGTACTGGATTTCGGGCTGGATGGACAGGGGCCCCGCGATTTTGCCCTGAAAGATGAGGCCGACGTGGTAGTACGTTTTGTACGACGACGACTCGCCGTCGCGGCCGCGCATTTCGGCCGCGTTGATGCCGGCCTTGACGCCGAACTGGGCCTGGGCCTTGGGAGCAAATGTTACCGCCAGGGCGGCGGCGAGGGGGAAAGCTAGCAGTTTCATAATCGGTTCGAAATAGAATAATGAGGGGGATGGATGACGCGAGAGCAGGCCCCACCGGCGGCCACAAGCGCCAACGCAGCCCGCCCCCGAAAGTTGTGCCGGGGCCCCGGGTGGGCCCGCGCCAGTGGCTGCACCGCCGCCGGCCCGCCCGGGGCCCCGGCGGTAATTTTTCGGGCTGGGGGCCCTAAAATGCCGGGCGGTGGCGCAACCCTGGCATTTTTCTGGTTTCATTTGGGAAGTTTATCCGTTCGCCTTTTTTTCCTGCATGCCGGTTCCCTTCACGTTTGTGCGCCTCAGCTACCACTCCGGCGATTGGGACGCGGTGGACGAGCGCATGCCCGCCAACCTGCTGCACTCGCTGGTGCAGTACACCAAAGTGCCCGTCGAAGCCAAGGAAAAAGTGGTGGCCCTCGACAGCCCCGCGCTGTTCGGCTACCCGTTTTGCTACCTGAGCGGGCACCGGCTGGTGCAGTTTTCGGCAGCCGAAAAGAAGAACTTCACCCAGTACGTGCGCAACGGCGGCTTCGTGTTTGTGGACGATTGCAACCACGACATCGATGGCCTGTTTGCGCGCTCCTTCGAGGAGCAGATGCGCGTGTGCTTTGGGCCCCAGGCCCTGAAGAAAATCCCCAAAACCCACCCCATCTACTCGCAGTTTTTCCAGTTCAAGGACGGGCCCCCAAACACGGGCTTCGAGCTGAACGGCTGGGGCGACGACCTCGTGCACGACTACCTCAAAGGCGTCGAAATCAAGGGCCGCCTGGGCGTGCTGTACTCCAACAAGGACTACGGCTGCGAGTGGGACTACGACTTCCGCAACAAGCGCTTTTTGGCCGAAGACAACACCAAGTTCGGGGTCAACATTCTGCTGTACGCCCTGACCTGATTTGACTATGCCCTTAGACAGTACCAGTCAACTTTGGCGCATAGCTGTACCCTTCGCGGCTATTTAGCTTCCTGTTATAACTGCCTCAAAAGCTTTACAAGCCTACAATAGCAGAGCACCTTTTCGCTTAAGTGGCCTTTTATTCTTAATTGTTTGCCTGCTGCTTTCCCTGTCTATCTACTTTTTTCCTGCTGAGCGCTACATCGCGAATGGTTTGTGGTGGCTTTAGTTTGCTATTTGGCCTTGTGCTTGCTGCCAGGGATAAGTTCCTATAGATTTCCCCCGTTCTTCTTTCTATCCGCGCCTGTTCCTTCGCTTTTGAATCTTTTTACATGACCGAACAAGACGTTAACACGTTGCTGGCCAAACTGCCGGTGCTAAAGGCCGAGATTGGCAAAGTCATCGTGGGGCAGGCGGCGGTGCTCGACGAGGTGCTAGTGGCGCTGCTGGCCGGCGGCCACGCCCTGCTGGAGGGCGTGCCCGGCCTGGCCAAAACCCTGCTGGTGCGCACCCTGGCCGCGGCCACCGATTTGCCGTTTCGCCGCATCCAGTTCACCCCCGATTTGATGCCCACCGACATCCTCGGCACCGAGGTTTTGGAGGAGGACCACGGCACCGGGCACCGCTCGTTCAAGTTCAACCCGGGGCCCATTTTCGCCAGCCTGGTGCTGGCCGACGAAATTAACCGCACCCCGCCCAAAACCCAGGCCGCCCTGCTGGAGGCCATGCAGGAAGGCCACGTGACCTACGCCGGCCAGGAGCACGCGCTGCCCAAGCCGTTCTTCCTGCTGGCCACCCAAAACCCGATTGAGCAGAGCGGCACCTACCCGCTGCCCGAGGCCCAGCTCGACCGCTTCCTGCTGTACGTGCGCATTGGCTACCCCACTGAGCAGGAGGAGATGGCCGTGCTGAGCGGCACCACCGGCACCGCCGGGGCCCAGGTACAGCCCGTGCTGGGGGGCGACGACGTACGGCAGCTCCAGCAGCTGGTGCGCCAGGTGGGCCTCAGCCCCGAGCTGCTCAGCTTCGTGAACCGGCTGGTGCGCGCCACCCGCCCGGCCACGTCGGAGGTGAAGTTCATCCAGGACTACGGCCGCTGGGGCGCGGGGCCCCGGGCGGGCCAGGCACTCATCCTTTGCGCCAAGGCGCGGGCCCTGCTGCAAGGCCGCTTCGCCGCCACGCTGGACGACATCCGGGCCCTGGCCCCGCCCGTGCTGCGCCACCGCGTGCTGCTGAACTTCAACGCCGAAGCCGAGAACCTGACGCCCGACGACGCGGTGGAAGCGCTGCTAAAAGCGGTACAGGTGTGAGGTAGTGCTTGGTAATCGTCTGTCATTGCGAGCGCAACGAAGTGGAGCGCGGCAATCCGTCCTCTCTCAGCGACTCGCCTGATGAAGCGACAAATCTAAAACCACTACTTAGTAAAGAAGGCTTATCGCATTGCCGGGCTGGTCGCTTAAGACCAGGAAATATTGCCGCGCTCCACTTCGTTGCGCTCGCAATGACAGACGATTACCAAGCACCAAAAAGATGCTCAGCCCCGAACTCCTGCACGCCTTGCGCAACCTGCCGCTGGCCGCCAAACAAGCGGCTGAGGGCTTCCTTGCGGGGGCCCACGCCAGCCGGCGGCACGGCGTGGGCATGGAGTTCAGCCAGTACCGGCCCTACCAGCCGGGCGACGACTTACGGCGGCTGGACTGGCGCCTGGCGGCCCGCTCGGACCGGTACTACCTGCGCGAATCGGAGGTGGACACCAGCCTGACCGTGCACCTGCTGCTCGACGCCAGCGCCAGCATGAACCACCGCGACGCCAACGGCCTCACCAAGCTCGACTACGGCCGGCTACTGCTGGGGGCCCTGGCCTACCTGGCCCAGCACCAGGGCGATGCCGTGGGCCTGACCATTCTCAGCCCCAGCGGCTTGCGCCACCTGCCGCCCCGGTCCGATAGCCGCCAGCTGCCCCGCCTCTACCACGCCCTCGAAACGGCCGACGCCACCGGCACTTTTCCCGACGCGGCCACGCTGGCGCCCCTCACCGCCCGCCGCCAACGGGCCCTGACGGTGTGCGTGAGCGACTTGTACGAGGAAGACGGCGAAATCAACCACCTGCTCAAGCGCCTGCGCGCGGTGAGCGGCGACGTGCTGCTGCTGCACTTGGTGGCCGACAACGAACTGAACTTCAACTACCGCGGCGCCGTGACGCTGCGCGACCTCGAAACCGGCCAAACCCTGCAAATCGACGCCGACCAGCAGCGCGCCGCCTACCAGGCGCAGCTGCAAGCCTGGCTGACGGACACGGCCCAGGCCGCCCGCCGCCAGGGCTTCGACTACCACCTGCTGAACACTGCCGCGCCGCTCGACGGGGCCCTGCGCGAGTTTTTGCGAAAGCGCGCCAGTTGAATATTGTCATTCCGAACGAAGAGAGGAATCTGGACTACTTTCCAGTCCAGATTCCTCTCTGTTCGGAATGACAGCTGAACAGCCAAAACTCATAACATAAGAGAATTTGCTCACCCTCACCTCCCCTGCTGCGCTGCTGGCTTTGCTGGGCCTCTTGGTGCCGCTGGCCATCTACCTCTGGAACCGGCGGCCGGGGCCTGAGGTAGCGGTGGGCAGCTTGCGCTGGCTGGCCGCGGGCGCTAACCGCCGCCTGCGCAACCTGAAGCCCGAGCACTGGCGCTGCTGCTGCTGCGCGCCGCCGTGCTGGGAGCCCTGGCG
>NZ_MDZA01000010.1 GCF_001816125.1 Hymenobacter coccineus
CATTGCGGCCCCCGCCCCGGTGTACGCGCCCACGCCCGCCGGCCAGCTGCCGGGCGGCACCACGCGCCCCACCCGCTTCCAGGTGGGCCTGAAAAACGGCATGGTGTATAACGTGTACAACGTGGAGCAGCACAGCCCCATTTTTGGGCACAGCTACCTGCTGCTCGACGGCCAGCGCAAAATTGACTTTGCCGACGTGGGCTTTTACGAAGACGAAAGCGGCCACTACGTGCGCACGTCACTGCCCGGTTCCTCGCGCGAAACCACGTTCCGGCGCGACCGCACCGGCCGCATCAGCCTGTACTCTACCCTCAGCAGCAACTACAACCCCGGCTACGGCGGCTACGGCATGGGGGGCTACGGCCTAGGTGGCTACGGCATGGGCGGCTTTGGCGGCTACCCCGGCGGGGGCTACGGCTCGCCCTACGGCGGCTACCGCACCACCAAAACCGAGTACTTCAGCAAAGACAACGGCCCCATCCAGAACCTGAACTACCGCAACCTGGCCCTGGCCACCCGCGACAACGCCGGGGCCCAAGAGCTACTGGCCCAGGGCCGCCACTACCAAACGGCCATCACGGCGGCCTACGTGGTGGGCGGCGGCCTGCTGCTGGCCGGCGTGCTGCAATCGTTGCGCGGCACCAACGGCCAGCAGAGCATTTCGCCGCTGCTCTACGCGGGCATTCCCATCCTCATCGTGCCCATTGTGCTGCAAGGCAAGCAGGCCAGTTCGCAGCGCCAGGCCATTGCCATCTACAACGGCACGCCGGGCCAGCGCTAAGCGCGGCAGTAGCTTACGTTTTGAGAATAAAGGCCGCCCACTGGGCGGCCTTTTTTGCGCCGGGGCCCCAACGGAGGCAACCCGCGCCCGGCCCCGGTGCGTACCCCGGGCATGAAAGCCCCCGCCGCCCCGCCCGAAACCGCCGAAGCCTTTGCCGCGCGCCAGGCCAAGGCCCTGCGCGTGCACGGCCAGCTCTGCGCCGAGTACGGGGCCCCGTTCCGGTTTTTCAGCACCAAAGACCCGCTGAGCGAGCTGATGAGCGCCCTGCTCTCGCACCGCACCAAAAATGCCGATTCGCACCGCGCTTACCAGGAGCTGCGCGCCACGTTTGCCGACTGGGACGCCGTGCGCGACGCCCCCACCGACGCCGTGCAGCACGCCATCCGGGCCTGCACCTGGCCCGAGCAAAAGGCCCCGCGCCTGCAAGCCGTGCTGCGCGAAGTGAGCAACCGCTGCGACGGGGGCCCCTGCGGCGACCTGCGCTTCCTAGGCGAACTGGGCATTCCGGAGGCGCGCACCTGGCTGGAAACGCTGCCCGGCGTGGGGCCCAAAACCAGCGCCGCCACGCTCCTCTTTAGCGACTTGCGGCGGCCGGCCATGCCCGTCGATAGCCACCACCACCGCGTAGCCCAGCGCCTGGCCCTCATCGGCCCGAAGGTGGACGAGAAGGCCGCCCACGTGCTGCTGGCCAACCTGCTGCCACCGGACTGGGACGCCCAGCAGGTGTACGACCACCACGAGGCCCTCATGTTCCACGGCCAGAAGTGCTGCTTCTACCAGGCCCCCGCTTGCGCCCGCTGCATAGTGCTGGCCGAGTGCCCGTTTGGCCAGGCGCGGCTGGGCCATCAGTCCCAGCCCACTGCATAGCGCCCGCGGCGGCCCAGGCAAAGCAGGGGCCCTACAGGGCCTGCGCTACCTGGCGCACGGATACCCGGCGGCGGTAATCGGGGTTGAAGTAGGCAAACCGGATGGTGCCGTCCTGGCCGATGACGTAGGTGGCGGGCACGGGCAGCACGTTGACGGCGGCCCCGTTGGCCTGCTTCAAATCGACGCCGAAGCCTTGGTACTTCTGGGCCGTGGCCTCGTCCACGGTGAAGGCCGTGCGGTAGGCTTTCATGATGGCAAAATCCTGGTCGTGCACGATGGGGAAGGACGCTTTGGTCTTGGCCACGGTTTTGCCGATGTTGTCCTGGGTTTCGGGCGTTACCACCACCACCTGCGCGCCCTTGGCCGTGAGCACTTGCAGCGAATCCTGGAGCTGGCTCAGCTCCTTGTTGCAATACGGGCACCACTGCCCGCGGTAGAAGTACAGCACCACCGGGCCGCGCCGCAGTAGCTGCTTCAGGGCTACGGGGCGGCCGGCCGCGTCTTGGCCCTGGAAATCGGGGGCCCTATCGCCTACCCGCAGCGCCGAAGCGGTAAGTGGAGTGACGGGCGTTTGGGCCACGGCCGCAGCCGGCCCGGCCAGTAGCAGCCCGGTGGCCATTTTAAACAACTGATTCATAACGCAAAAAAGAAGATTCAAGGCAAGTATGTTCTGGTCACCAATGCCCAGCCCGCACGATACGGCCTGGTTGGCTGCTTAGACGCACAGCCAGGCCTTACAGCGCCGGGCTTTTTTAGCACGCCCGCGCCAGCCGGTGCACTTTTGCCGGCACCATGGCCATCCTGCACCTCAAAGCCAAGCCTGGCAGCCGCACCAACCAGCTGCTGGTGGGCTCCGGCGGCGCCGTAACCGCCCGCCTGGCGGCCCCGGCCCACGACGGCCAGGCCAACGCCGCGCTGCAAGTGCTGCTGGCCGCCACTTTCGGCCTGACCAAGCGCGACGTGACGCTACTGGCCGGCCACACCACCCCGTTCAAAAAAGTGGAGCTAGCAGGCCTGAGCGACGAGGACGTGGTACGGGTACTGGCTGAACTATAGGGCCCGGCAAAGGATTAACAGGCGCTTACTTAGTGAATAAAAAAGCGGCTATGGGACGGTAGCGCTTATTATTTATTTGAGAGGATTTGTACTTATTCTGAGCCAAAAGAACAACTCAAGGATTGGGATTGCCCGTAACAACAGCAATTCCTCCACCCACATTTCTCCCTTATCATGGCTGAGCAAGTTGCCGTAACCCAAGATATTAATAAGCTTCTCGACAAGGTCAAAGAAGTAAAGTACACCACCCTGACCACCCTCGACGCCCGCAACCGCCTCCACGGCCGGCCGATGTACACCTGCCAGTCGGACAGCGACGAGTCGCTCTGGTTTTTCTCGGAGAAAGACGCCCAAAAAATCACTGAAATCCGCCACAACAGCCAGGTAGGCCTGGGGTACGCCGACCCCGATAAGGCAACCTATGTGACCATCGCCGGCAAAGCCGAAATAGTGGAGGACCACGGCAAAATCAAGCAGCTGTGGCGCGAAGACTTCCGCGGCTTTTTCCCCAAAGGTGCCGAAGACCCCAATATCGCCCTCATCAAGGTAACCATTGAAAATGGCGAGTACTGGGACACGCCGGGCAACGTGCTCGTGCGGGCTTTTGCCTACGCCAAGGCCATCACGACCGGCGAAAAGCACCATGCTACCCCCGAGGAGCAGTCCAAAGTGCAGCCCAATTAAGGCCCCGGCGCACTGACTAATACTGGGCTTAGTGGCCCTACCAGCGCGGCCGCGCTTCCTGACGGAAGGGCGGCCGTGCTTTTTTGTTGGCGGCGGGGCCCTATTTGCCGCGTTTGCGGCGGTAGTATTTGCGGTACCAGGAGGCGGTTTTCTTGAACAGGCTGACTGTGGTTTCGTGCGGGAATACGTTGATGCGGAATACCTGCATGCGGTCGTCCTCCAGGTGCAGGCCGCCGGTGTCGGTGGCCACTGCGAGGGCGAAACCGGCGGCCTGCACGGCCGCTTTCAGGTCGTCGTTGAGGTCGCCGTAGGGATAGGCGAAGCTGACGATTTCGGTGTGCAGCACGGTTTCCAGGCTGGCTTTGCTGCGCTGGATTTCGGCGGTGGCGGCCGGCAGCGGCAGGGCCGGCAGGTGCGGGTGCGCCATGGTATGGGCCCCTATTTCCCAGCCGGCGGCCACAAAGGCGCGCTTCTGGGCCTCGTCCATGAGCTCGGCGCGGGGCTCGGCAGGGTCGGCGGCAAGCTCCCACTGGTTGTAGCGCACGTCGAAATCGCCGAGCAAATAGAGCACGCCGCGGTAGCCGTACTGCTGCATGAGGGGCAGCAGGTTGGTGTAGTTGTCGAGGTAGCCGTCGTCGAAGGTGAGGATGAGCGGCCGCCGCGGGAACTCAGCCAGCGGCCGCTCGCCGCGGGCAAATTGCAGGTATTCGGCGAAAGTAATGGGCGTGAAGCGGCGGCTTTTGAAGAAGGCCAGGTGCTTGGCAAAGTTGTCCTTCGTGACGTAAATCTGGTGCTTGGTGGCCGGCGGCGCGTCGGGGATTTTGTGGTACATGAGCACCGGCATAAAGGCGGGCACGGCCTTTTGCATCCGGGCCGACTGGTACACGGCCAGCACTTCGGCGGCCACGCGGCCCAGGTCGTAGTGCGTGCGCACGAGCTGCTGCAGGTCCCCCGGCACCGGTTGCGGCCGCGCCAGAAACGCGCGCGCATCGGCCAGCAGGGCCCCAAAATCCACGCCCGACGCGCCACCCGAGCCGAGATGTCGCCGAAGTTGGAGGCCGCAGCGTCGGCAAAATTGGCCTCCGCCACGAGGCCCGCGTAGCTGGCCTCGCCCAAGGCCAGCACGGGCCGGCCGGCGCCCAGCGCCTCGATGGCTACGCGGCCCGCGCCGATGGTGAGCGTGGTGCGGGCCAGCCAGCCAGCCACGTCGGTGGTGAAGCCGACTACTTCCACCCGCGCGCCGAACTGCGCCTGGAGCTGCGCCAGGGCCGCTTTGCCAGCGGCGGGTAGCTGCTCCAGCTCGCCGCCGATAAGGGCCAGGCGCAGGGCGGGAAACTCGGCCAGCAGCGGCGGAAACACTTGCTGCAACAGCGCCGCCGCCCGTTCGCCCTTGCCGCCGTTGAAGCGGCCGACGAAGGCGATGCGCAGGGGCCCTAATGCTTCGTCGGCCAGTGCTTCGCCGAACTGCACGCCGTTGGGCAGGGCCACGATTTTGCGGGCTTCCATCTTCACTTCCTCCACCAAGTGCGTCCGCAGGTTGGCGCAAATGGCAATGACCTTGTCGCCGTAAATGTCGAACAGCGACGTGGACGTGTGCAGGTGCTGGCGGCCGTGCACGGTGCTCACTAGGGGCACTTTGAGGCCGCGCAGGGCGGCGTAGCTCACCCAGCTTGCGGCCCGCGAGTGGGCGTGTACCACATCAATGCACTCAGCTTGCACCAGCTGGCGGATTAGGCGGGCGTTGCGCAGCCGCTGCCCGTAGCGGCGGTTGCTGATGGCTGTTTTCACCTGGGGGGCCCCGGTGGGCAACTGGTCGGAATCGGATACCAGCCATACGGCGTGGCCCTGGGCCCGGTGGGCCTCGGCCAGGGCCACGGCGTAGGCCGCCGAGCCGGCAAAGAACTCGGCAGAGAGAACGTGGAGGATGCGCATCGGGCGCAAAGGTCGGGGGCCCCAGGAGAATCGTGGGCAGCGCCTGCAGCAGTCTTATCGAGCAGTTGTACTGAACACAAGAACGTCATGCAGAGCGCAGCGAAGCATCTCTCCCGCAGCAGTAATCAGGATTAGTTGAGCAGTAGCGATGCTTCGCTGCGCTCTGCATGACGTTCTATTTATTTTATTCAACCAAATAATCACCCCATAACTACTTACGCTCGGCTGCGGCCCTGCACGTTGGATAGGTACTTCTGGGCGCTGCCGGTGTTCAGGAGCAGGATTTGCTCGTGGGGCTTCAGCCAGCCGGTGGCCAAGAGCTGGCGGGCGGCCATCCATACGGCGGCGCCCTCGGGGCCACGAACAGGCCCTCCTGCTGGCCCAGCTCGCGCATGCCGGCCAGCATGCCTTCCTCACTGATGGCTACCACCGTGCCGTTCGATTCGTGCAATACCTGTAGCATCAGAGCCTCGCCCAGGGGGTGGGGCACGGCTAGGCCGTTGGCCAGCGTGGGGCGGCCCTGGTAGGCGTGGCAGTTGGGCTGGCGGCCTTCGTAGGTTTCGAGCAGGGGGCAGCAGTTTTCGGCCTGCACGGCCACCATGCGGGGCAGCTTGGCACCGGGGGCCAGCCAGCCCAGGGCCTGCATTTCGCGGAACGCCTTCCAGATGCCGATGAGGCCGGTGCCGCCGCCGGCGGGGTACAGCAGCACGTCGGGCAACTGCCAGTTCAGCTGCTCGGCAATTTCGTAGCCCATGGTTTTCTTGCCCTCAAGGCGGTATGGCTCCTTCAGGGTCGAGACGTCGAGCAGGGCCCCGTTGGCGTTGAGCTGGCGCACGCGGGCCCCACAGTCGCTGATAAGACCGTCCACCAGTTCCACGTCGGCCCCGTACCAGTAGCATTCTTCCTTGAAGGCGTCAGGCGTGTGGCGCGGCATCACCACGGTGGCGGGCAGGCCGGCGCGGGCGCAGTAGGCGGCCAGGGCCACCCCGGCGTTGCCGGCCGTGGGGATGATGCAACCGGCCACGCCCAACTCCAGGGCCTTCGACACGGCCATGCTCAGCCCGCGCGCCTTGAACGAGCCGGTGGGGTTCTGGCCTTCGTCCTTGAGCAGCAACGACGCCAGGCCGTGTAGGGCCCCCAGGCGCGGCAGCGGCAGGATGGGCGTGAAGCCTTCGCCCAGCGTCACCTTGTATTTATCGTCGAGCAGCGGCAGCAGAGCCCCGTAGCGCCACATCGAAGCGTCGGCGGCGTTGATGCTTTCAGCGGGCGTCAGGGGTTCGGCCGTGGCGTAGTCGGCCACGAGCGGCACGGCGCAGCAAACCGACACGCGTTGCAGCTCGAAGGCCGAGTAAGCGGTGCCACAAGCCGAGCAGTGCAGGGCCCGCAGGCGGGGAACGGAGGGGGTAGCGACCAGCATAGTGCCAGCAAAATTACCAGCACCCCAGGGCCCTATCATGCCAAAACGGGATAGAATTTTGGAATAGCCTATGCCCGATCGGCATAGTAGTGCTTGGTGAACAGCAGGAAATCCCGGTACGGCTCGTTGTTTTCCGTGCCCTTGCGCTGGATAAAGTTGAAGTGCCGCCGCATGGGCAGGTCCTTGATTTTCACCTCCATCAGCTCGCCCGAGGCCAGCTCTTTCACCACCGCCTGCCGGGGCAAAAAGGCCAGGCTGCTGTCGACGCGCACGAAGTTTTTGAGGGCCTCGGTGCCGCCCAGGCGCACGCGCACCGGCAGCGCGGCCAGCTTGAGGCCCCGGTGGCGCAGGGCTTCTTCCAGCACAGCCAGCGTGCCCGAGCCGTCTTCGCGCAGCGCCAACGGGATGCTGAGCAGGTCGCGGGCTTCGAGGGTGCGGCTGCCGAGCGGGTTGCCGGCCGCGCACACCGCCACCACGTCGTCGGCCAGCAGCGGCGTGTAGGTGACGTGGCTGACTTTGTGGATGCCCTCGACGATGCCCAGCTCGATTTCGTGGGCCAGCAGGGCCCGTAGGATGTTGTCGGAGTTGCGGTTTTTGAGGCTGAGCTGGCGGTTGGGGTGGCGCTGCAAGTACGCCGACACCACCGGCGGCAGCACATAGAGCGAAATGGTGGTGCTGGCCCCGATGGACAAGTGAAGCGCCGGCGCAAAGTCGGGGCTCAGGGCGCTCATTTCCTGGTGCAGCTCGTGTTGCAGCTGCTTGGCTTGCAGCAGCTTCTGGTAGAGGCGCTGCCCAGCCGGCGTAAGCAAGATGCTGCTACCCAGTCGCTCAAACAGGCCCGTTCGGTAGTGCTCTTCCAGGGCTTTCACCTGTTTGCTGACGGCCGACTGGCTGACGAACAGGGCCTGCCCGGCTTTGGTGAAACTGAGCTGCTTGGCAACTTCGAGGAAGACTTCGTGGGCCTGGGAAAGCATGGATGGCGGGCATAAACTTTCATTCCGAGCGCAGCGAGGAATCTGAGTTACCCACCTACAACGAGGTGGGTAACTCAGATTCTCGCTGCGCTCGGAATGACAAAGGTTGGTTACCAAATCGTTTTTAGCCATTCAACCTCCGCAGTATAGGCTATTTTCAGTATTACTTTTCGGCCGGTTTTCTACCCCATTCCTCCCATGCTGGCCCGTTTCCGCTTCCTGCCGCTGCTATTGCTGTTGGCTACTTTCTCGTGCTCCAAAAAAACTGCCCAGGAGCAGGCCGCGGCGCAGGCCCAAACCGACGGCGACGAGGTGGACCCGCACTCGAACGTGGTGTTCACCTTCGATGAGAAAGTGGTGGACGAGGCGCAGCAAAACCGCTGGGACACCACGCAGTACGTGAAATTTACGCCCGCAGTGCGGGGCAAGTTCAAGTGGACCGGCGACCGGGAGCTGACGTTTTCGCCTTTGGAGGCGTTCCGGCCCAGCACCGTGTTTTCGGCCGCCCTGCAGCCCGGGGCCCTGCCCAGCGGCAAGCAAAAGCTGGCCATTAACCGCAGCCGGTTCCACACGCCGTACCTGCGCATGGGCGACCCGCAGGTGTTTTTTGGCCGCTCGGCCAAGGCCACGGGCACGGCCGAGCTGCGCGCCAACCTGGTGTTCAACTACCCCGTACGGCCCGCCGATGTGCGCGCCCGCCTCAAAGTGACCCAGGACGGCAAGCCGCTGGCCGTGAACCTCATCAGCGCCGAACCCGACCAGACGCTGGGCCTGAGCTTCGCGCAGGACGTGCGCCCGGGGGCCCCCATCACCGTGGAAATTGCGCCCGGCCTGCGCCCCGCCACCGGCACCAAGGCCACCACCGCGGTGCTCGTGGCCCAGGCCGAGGTACCCGACCAAAGCACGCTGGAAGTGCGCGAACTGACCGGCTCGCTGCTCGACGGCCAGCCCGTGGTGACCGTGAACCTGAGCCAGCCCATTGCGGCGGCCGATGTGCAAAAAGCCCTGACTGTGACGCCCGCCGTGGCCTTCTCGGTGGAGGCGCAGGAGAGCGGCTTTGCGCTGCGCGGCGGCTTTGAGGTGGGCAAAACCTACCAGGTGGCGCTGGCCGCCGGCACCCGCGGGCTGCTGGGCGGCACCCTTAGGGATGCGTTTCAGCAGGCCGTATCGTTTGGTGATGAGGACCCGAGCATCACATTTGCCAGCGGCGACAAGGCGCTGTATTTAAGCGCGCTGGGGGCCCGGAACCTGGGTTTGCGCATCAACCAGGTGGGCAAGGTGAAGGTGACCATCGCCAAGGTGTACGCCAACAACATCCAGCAGCTACTGCGCCAGGAGCAGCAGTACGGCTACCCGGAGTACGAGGAGGGCCAGCGCGAACCGAGCACCGACGAAAACGGCGATTACATCGACCGCAGCTACCGCTACTTCGACCTCGAAACGCTGGGCAGCGTCCTGTCCGAACGCACGGTTTCGGTGGATGGGCTGCCCAAGGAGGCCGGCCTGCGCCTGCTCACGCTCGACCTCAAGGAGCTGGAATTCCAGGGGCCTATGAAAGGGCTGTACGTGGTGAAAGTGGCGGATACCGAGCACCAGTACCTGCAAGTGAGCAAGCTGGTGGCCGTGACGGACGTGGGCCTGATTGTGCGGCAGGGCGCCACCGGCGGCACGGTGGTGTTTGCCAACTCCATCCGCACGGCCCAGCCCATCGGCGGCGTGGCGGTGAACCTGGTGAGCACCAACAACCAGGTGATTGGCTCGGCCACCACCGACCAGGCCGGTGTGGCGCAGTTCGATTCGGCGGCCTCGATGAAGCGCTTCACGCTGGGCATGGTGACGGCGGCGAAGGACGCGGACTTCTCGTTCCTGGACCTGACCCGGAGCAAGGTGGAAACCTCACGCTTCGAGGTGGGCGGCTTGCAGAGCAACGCGGCCCGCTACCAGGCCTTCCTGTACGGCGACCGCGACCTATACCGCCCCGGCGACACCGTGCGCACCAACACCGTGGTGCGCACCGACGCCTGGAAAACGCCGCCTGTTGGCCTGCCCATGAAAATCCGGCTGCTGCTGCCCACCGGCAAGGAATACAGCAGCTTGCAGCAAAAGTTGAACGGCGCGGGCGCGTTTGAGAGCCGGTTCATTTTGCCGCCGGCCATCATGACGGGCCTGTACACGCTGGAGGTGCTGACCGGCAACGACGTGCTGCTCACCTCCAAGCAAATCAGCGTGGAGGAGTTCATCCCCGACCGCCTAAAGGTGACCGTGACGGCCGCGCCCGCCGTGCTGCGCCCCGGCCAAACCGTGACGGCCAACCTCGCCGCCGTGAACCTGTTTGGGCCCCCAGCCACCGACCGCAAGTACGAAGTCGAGTTTTCGCTGAAGCAGAAGGCCTTCAACCCCAAGGGCTACGACGATTACAGCTTCGCCATCAACAACGGCCTGCGCCGCAAGATCACCAGCAGCGACGACGAATCGGCCGAAACCGCCCTAGGCACGCGCTTCGAGAAAACCCTGCGCGAGGGACGCACCGACGCCGCCGGCCGCGGCACGGCCGCCTACGCCGTGCCCACTTTTGTGGACCTGGGTACGCTGGAAGGCGCGGCCTTCGCCACGGTGTTTGATGAAACGGGGCGGCCGGTGAACCGCCTGGCCACCTTCGAGGTGCACACCCAGGCCACGATGTTCGGCCTCCAAAACTTACCCAATTTGGTGAACACCCGCCAGGCGCTGCCGCTGCGGGTGCTGGCCCTCACGCCGGCCGGGGCCCCCACCCGGGCCCCCGCGCAAGTGCGCGTGGTGCGCCTGCTCTGGGAAACCGTGCTGGAGGGCCAGGGCGGCCGCTTCGTGTACAACTCGCAGCAGCGCGAGCAAACCGTGCTCACCCAAAGCCTGACGGTGGGCCCCGGCACGGCCCTGAACTTCACCCCCATCTACTCGGGCGAGTACGAGGTGCGCGTGAGCCGGCCGGGGGCCCTGCCCTACGTGATGCAGCGCTTCTACGCCTACGGCTACGGCGACACGCAGGCCAACTCCTTCGAAGTCAACAACGAAGGCGAGGTGACCATCGAGCCCGACAAAGCCAAGTACGCGCCCGGCGAAACGGCCAACCTGCTGTTGAAAACGCCCTTCGCCGGCCGCATCCTCGTGACCGTGGAGCGCGACCACGTGCTCGACCACTTCTACGTTAACACCGACCAGAAATCAGCCCGTGTGAAGATTCCCATCAAGGCCGACCACGTGCCCAACGTGTACGTGACGGCCACCGCCATCCGGTCCATCACCGACCACAGCCTGCCCCTCACGGTGGCGCGCGGCTTCGTGCCGCTGCGCGTGGAGCGGCCCGACGCCCGCCTGGTCGTGGCCATGGCCGCGCCCACCGCCAGCCGCTCCCAAACCTTCCAGACCATTGAGGTGAGCACCGCGCCGGGGGCCCAAGTCACGCTGGCCGTGGTGGACGAGGGCATTTTGCAGCGCAAGGGCTACCTCACCCCCGACCCCTACGGCTACTTTTACCAGAAGCGCGCCCTCGAAGTATCGGCCTACGACGTGTACCCTTTCTTGCTGCCCGAGCTGGGCACCAGCAGCACCGGGGGCGACGCCGCCGACCTGCGCCGCCGCACCACACCCGTGCCCAGCCGCCGCGTGAAGCTGGTGGCCAACTGGAGCGGCATCCTCACCGCCGACGGCAGCGGCAAGGTGCGCTACCGGGTGCGCGTGCCGCAGTTCTCGGGGGCCCTGCGCATCATGGCCGTGGCCTACAAAGACGACGCTTTCGGCGCCGCCGAACACACCATGAAGGTGGCCGACCCGGTGGTGATTTCCACGGCGCTGCCGCGTTTCCTCAGCCCCGGCGACACGATTGACGTGCCGGTGACGCTAACGAACACGACGAATGCTACCATAAAAGGTGAGCTCTGGTTTGGCAAAGCGCCAGAGATGCTTCGGATTGGTCCTAAAGGTGGCCCGACTATTCACGTAAGCTCTTTAGCTCATCTTTCCGAGCTTAAATTAGAATCTGACGGTTACAAAGCTGTACTACCACCGAATGCTGAACGCCGATTTATTTATAAAATGACAGCCCATGAGATTGGTAATCTTATAGTAAGCTCGCGACTGATTTCCGATGAAATAAATGGTGGAAAAATGCCTGAAATCTTCCGCGAAACCATCGAACTTCCCATCCGCCCCGCGGCGCCGCTGGAGAAGCGCACCGGCAACGGCGTGGTGGCCGGCGGCACCACGGGGGCCCTCAACCTGACGACCGATTTCCTGCCCGCCTCGCTGCAAAGCCAAGTGGTTATTAGCCGCTCGCCGCTGACGGAGTTCAGCAAGGACCTGCGCTACCTGCTGCAATACCCCTACGGCTGCCTGGAGCAAACCGTGTCGGCCGCGTTCCCGCAGCTGTACTACGGCGATTTGGCGGCCACCTTGCAGCAGAAAACCGGGGCCGGGCCCGCGGCCCAGCGCTACAACCCCAACGCCAACGTGCAGGCCGCCATCCGCAAAATCGAGTCGATGCAGCTCTACAACGGCAGCCTAAGCTACTGGCCGGGCGGCGACTACGACAACTGGTGGGCCACGGCCTACGCCGCCCACTTCCTGCTCGAAGCCCAGCAGGCCAACTTCGCGGTGAATAAATCGGTGCTCGACAAGGTGCTCAGCTACCTGCAGTTCCGCCTCAAAAAGCGCGAAACCGAGGAGTACCGCTACTTCGACGCGAGCAACATTGCCCGCCAGAAAGTCATCGCCAAGAAGGAAATTGCCTACTCGCTGTACGTGCTGGCCCTGGCCGGCCGGCAAGACGCCGTGGCCCTGAACTACTACCGCGCCAACGGCCCGCTGCTGGCCGAAGACTCGAAGTTCCTGCTCGCCTGCACCCAGGGCGTGCTCGGCAACCAGCGCCAGTTCCGTGAGCTGCTGCCCACCAAGTTTGGGGGCGAAACCGCCGCCGGCCGGGCCCTCGACGGGTCGTTCTACTCGCCCATCCGCGACGAGGCCCTGGTGCTGAACGCCCTGCTCGCCACCGACCCCCACAACCCCCAGGTAAATATCCTGCCCGCCAGCTCAGCCGCCAGGTGAAGCAGGCCGGCTGGCTCAGCACCCAGGAAAGCGCCTTCGCCCTGCTGGCCCTGGGCAAAATTGCCCGCCAGAACGCCCGCAGCACCGCCACCGGGGCCCTAACCGCCGGCAGCCAGCCGCTGGCCACCTTCACCGGCCCCGACCTGACGGTGCGCAACGTGGCCAACCGGGCCCTCACGCTGCGCGCCGCCGGCCAGGGCAACCTGTACTATTTCTGGGAGCTGGCCGGCATCAGTCCCACCACGCCCGTGCGCGAGGAGGACGCCTACCTGAAGGTGCGCCGCCAGTTCCTGAGCCGCACCGGCCAGCCGCTGGGGGGCCCCACGTTTGCCCAGAACGATTTGGTGGTGGTAAAAATCACCATCCAGGCTGCCGACGCGGCCGGCGAGGTGAAGAACGTGGCCATCACCGACCTGCTGCCCGCAGGCCTCGAAATTGAGAACCCCCGCATCGGCGCCGTGCGCGAATTGGACTGGGCCAAGGACGCCGCCACCCCCGACTACCTCGACGTGCGCGACGACCGCCTGAACATTTTCACCACCGCCAGCGCCACGCCCCGGGTGTTCTACTACCTGGCCCGCGCCGTCAGCAAAGGCACCTTCCGCCTGGGCCCCATCAGCGCCGACGCCATGTACAACGCCGAGTACCACTCGTACAACGGCGCCGGCGTGGTGCGGGTGAAGTAGCTGAACGGGCGGGCTGCCGGCTTTTCCGCCGGCTGCCCGCTAATCGTTGAATCGGCGCCTGGGGCCCCTGGCGATTACCGGGCAGCCGGCGAAAAAGCCGGCAGCCCGGGCCGGTCTAAACTACCCGTAACTTGCACCGCATGGCCGATTTCCTCCTTTACCAAGCCTACGGCAACCCCGATGTGCTGAACGAAGCCTTGTTCAGCATCTTGTCGTATTTGCGGCAGCCGGTGGGGGCCCGGGTGGTGGTTTATACCGATAACCCGGCGCACTTCCAGCGCATTTTGGGCGAGGCGGCGGCGGTGGAATACGTGCCCATTGCGCCCGCCCAATGGCAGGCCTGGCGCGGGGAAATCGACTTCGTGCACCGCGTTAAGATTGAAGTGTTGCTGCACGCCGCGGCGCGCTACGCCGGCAACTTGCTGTACGTGGATACCGACACCGTTTTTGTGCAGCCGCTGGCCGAGGTGTTTGGGGCCCTGGGGCGCGGCGAGCGGTTTATGCACGTGGGCGAGGGGCGGCTGCGCGACGGCAACTCGCTGAACCGTAAGATCAACCAGGCTTTGCAGCAGGACGCCGGCCGCACGGACCTGGCCGGGGGCCCCATCCCCCCCGATACCCAGATGTACAACGCCGGGGCCCTGGGCCTGCGCACCACCGACGCGCCGCTGCTGGCCCAGGTGCTCACCCTCACCGAGCAGCTCCACCGCCTCTACCCCAAGCACGTGATGGAGCAGCTGGCCTTCAGCGTGGTACTGGCCCGGGCGGGCGTGGTGCGCGCGGCCGCGCCGTGGGTGTACCACTACTGGAACCTCAAGGAAATCCGGCCCGTGCTCGCCGAGCTTTTTACGCCCGACGGGGCCCACCCGCTGGCCGCCTGGCAGGTCCGAGCCGCGGCCCTCGACGTGCCCGCGCTGGCCGAAGGCAAGGCCCAATTTCGCCAAAACCCCGGCTGGCGGCGCGCCGTGCTCCGCTGGCTGAAGCGGGATTGGCGCATGCCGGCCGTTGCTTTCCCGGCGCTATGAAAACCGGGCAACTGCGCGGGTGGGCCAGCTGGGGCCCCAGGCTGCGCCGCGCCGGGCTGGTGCTACTGGTACTGGCCGTGGCCGCCGCGCTGCTCAACCGGCTGTTTCCGCTGCCGCCCGCGCCGCAGTACTCGCCGCTGGTGACGGCGGCCGACGGCTCGGTGCTCCACGCCTTTCTGAACCCGACGCAGAAGTGGCGCATGAAAACCGAGCTGCGCGAGATTACGCCGGCTTTGCAGCGGGCCATTATCTACAAGGAAGACCGGTATTTCCGCTACCATTTCGGAGTGAACCCGGTGGCCATCGTGCAGGCGGCGGGGCGCAACCTGTTTGGGCGCGGACGCACCACGGGGGCCAGCACCATCACCATGCAAGTGGCCCGCCTGCTCGAGCCCAAGGCACGCACTTTCGGCAACAAAACGCTCGAAATGCTGCGCGCCGTGCAGTTGGAGGCCCACTGCAGCAAGGCCGAAATCCTGCAGCTCTACCTGAATTTGGTGCCCTACGGCAGCAACATCGAGGGCGTGAAATCGGCCGCGCTGCTCTACTTCCAGCAGCCGCCTGACTACCTCTCGCTGGCCCAAACCGTGGCGCTGGCCGTCATTCCCAACCAGCCGCGCCTGCTCGTGCTGGGCCGCAGCAACCCCCAGATTTTGGCCAAGCGCAACCACTGGCTGCGGCAAATGCAGCGCGACCACCTCTTCCCCGCCCAGGACATTGCCGACGCCCTGGCCGAGCCGCTCGACGCCCAGCGCCACGGGGCCCCCACACTGGCCCCGCACCTAGCCAGGCGGCTGGTGGCGCAGTTTCCGGGCCAGCCCATCATCGCCGCCACCCTGCGCCGGGGCCCCCAGGCCAAGGCTGAAGACCTGACCCGCAACTACGTGCGGCGCCTGCGCGCGCTGGGCATCACGCAGGCCGCCGTGCTGGTGGTGAACAACCGCACCCGCGCCGTGGAGGCCTACGTGGGCTCGGCCGACTTCGCCGACGCCGCCAGCGCCGGGCAGGTGGATGGTGTGCGGGCCGTGCGCTCGCCGGGCAGCACCCTCAAGCCGCTGCTCTACGGCCTGGCCTTCGACCGGGGCCTGGCCACGCCCAAAATGCAGCTGCCCGACGTGCCCACCAACTTCAACGGCTTCCGGCCCGAAAACTTCGACAAAAACTGCCAGGGCGAAGTAACCGTGGAGCGGGCCCTGGTGTACTCGCTCAACATCCCCGCCGTGCGCCTGCTGGCCGACGTGGGCGTGCCCGCCCTCACCGACAAGCTGCGCCAGGCGGGCTTCCGCACCGTGGCCCGCGCCGCGCCGCGCCTGGGCCTGAGCACCGTGCTCGGCGGCTGCGGCGCCACCCTGGAAGAGCTGACGGGGCTTTATGCGGCATTGGCCGACGGTGGCCAATACGCGCCGCTGCGGTTCATTGCCCAGGGCCCCAGTGCTGTAGACAAGAAACTTGCACCGCTCCAGAAGGGCCCGGGGCGCGGAGCAACCAATGCCCAGCTGCTCTCGCCGGCCGCCGCGTTCCTCGTCACCGACATCCTGGCCCGACGCACGCGGCCCGATTTGCCGCTGGGCTACGAAAACAGCCTGCGCCTGCCCAAAATTGCCTGGAAAACCGGCACCAGCTACGGCCGCCGCGACGCCTGGAGCCTGGGCTACAACCGCGACTACACCATCGGGGTGTGGGTGGGCAACTTCAGCGGCCAGGGCAGCCCGGCCCTCACCGGAGCCGACGTGGCCACACCCCTGCTGTTCGACCTGTTCAACGCCCTAGCCTACAATTCGCCCAACCACTGGACCGCGCCCCCGGCCACCCTCGATTTCCGCCTTGTGTGTGCCGAAAGCGGCCTGGTGCCGGGCGAGCACTGCGCCCACCAAATCCTCGATTATTACCTGCCCGGCCTATCGTCGGCGCGGCGCTGCGAGCACGTGAAAGAAGTGCTGGTATCGGCCGATGGGGCCCTGAGCTACTGCCGCGCTTGCGCGCCGCCCAGCGGCTACCGCCGGCAGCTCTTTGCCAATCCGTTGCCGGAGGTGCTGGCGTTTCGGGCGGCGCAGGGGCTGCCCGCGCCGCGCCTGCCCCCGCACAACCCCGCCTGCCGCCTGGTGCGCGGCGCCGACGACGGCACGGCGGCCCCGCTGGCCATCACCTCGCCCCTGCCCCACACCGAGTACCTCCTCAACCGCGGCGAGCAGCAGCAACTGCTGTTAAGCTGCGCCGCGGGGCCCGAAGTGCGCCAGGTGTTTTGGTACGTGAACGACCAGTTCCTGCGGGCCGCCGGGGCCGCTGAGCGGGTATTCTTCCGCCCCCCCACGGGGCCCGTGAAAGTGTCGTGCGCCGACGACCACGGCCGCAACGTGGACGTGCAGCTGCTGGTGGCCGAGCAGTAGCCGCCGTTAGTAGCGAATGCAGCCCTGTTGGTCGGCCTATTTCAGACCTAGTCCGGCGGGTGCGCGTACCTTCGCCCGCCTGGCACGGTGCTTGTAAAACGTCGAGCCATGGCCCAATTTAGCCTATTCTTACCATCGCCCATTTCATTCTTTCTAACATCTTATTTCTTCCCCGTCATGAAAAATACTAGCTGGTTATTCCTGGTTCCGGTCTTACTATTTAGCATCTTTTTTAACTCGCAGGCACAGGCCCAAAGCAAGTGGAGCCCGCAGGGCAAAGGCGCCGCCATTGGTGGGGCTGCCGGTATCTTGGGCGGGGCCCTCATTAACAAGCGCAACCGCGTGGTGGGCGGCGCCATCGGCGGCGTGGCCGGCGCGGGCGTGGGCTACGCCATTGGCAAGCACACCGACAACAAGCGCAAGCAAGCCACTGCCCTGGCCAACGAGCGCGCCGCCGCCAACGAGCGCCTG
>NZ_MDZA01000011.1 GCF_001816125.1 Hymenobacter coccineus
GGAAGTCTATTTAAACGGTGATTCAAACAGAGCAATCCCGTTTACGTGTTGCAAACGACGGACGGTAGCTTGTAAAAGAAGGGAATAGCAATCCCTCGCTCGCGGCCCTGAAAGGTGCACCTGGTTGAGCCACGAGGCGAAGGATTACTACCCCCTTCGGATTGCTTGAAATCCCCCTTTTTATACGGGAGCCCTGGTCGTCGCCACGGCGGCCAAAGCAGCTTGCGCCTGGGCCAGGCTGGCGCCCAGTTTGCGCAGCACGAAGCCTGAAAATTCGTCGGCCTCCAGCTCGTCCTGCGGGTTGGAGCCGCCGGCGCGCAGGGTGTGGCCGTTGAGGTGGTGGCCCATTTCGTGGGCCAGGATGCTGATGCCGGCCCAGTCGGTGCGGCCGGCGCGGTTCACGGCGGCCAGGAAATCGGGGTTGTAGAGCAGGTAGCGCTTGCCGCCGTACACCACGGCCGCGGCGTTGTCCACGTCGTGGGTGGCGCGCAGCTCGAAGCGGGGCTGCAAGCCCACTACGTTGGTGATTTCCTGGATAATGCCGGTGGCACCCCCGGTTTGGGCCCCGGCGGTGCCGGCGAATGCGCAGGCCAGCAGCAGCCCCAGGGCCGTGCGGCGAAGAAAAAGGGAAATGAGCGTTGGCATAGCGAACGGTGAAGAAGCGGGAAAAATCGGCGAAGGAAGAGAGGGCAAACAACCGGCCAGAAAAAAACCGCCGGGCCCCACAGCGGCCAGCTGGGCCGCTGATTACCTAACGCAGACCAGGGGCCTTTTCGTTTATTTTTTTGGGGCCACCGGCTTGCACCTTCGGCGGCCCGTCCACTATTCGCGTAAAACAAGGATGAAATACCCCGAAACTCCCGCCGTGCTCGTCAAAGGCAAGCACTTCAAGCTGGCCGACGTCTCCCCCGACGACAAGGGCCTCTACGATGACAAGTACGCCCACAAGGAATCGGCGCTGCCGCGCCTGGCCGGCCTGCGCCAGCGCCTGGCCGAACTTCAGGAAAACCTCTACGCCGAGCACCAGCGCAGCCTGTTGCTGGTGTTCCAGGCGATGGACACGGGCGGCAAGGACGGGGCCATCGGCCGCCTGCTGACGGGCGTGAACCCGGCCGGCGTGCAAGTGGCCGCGTTCAAAGCCCCGTCGGCGGCCGAGCTGGCGCACGATTTTCTGTGGCGCGTGCACCTCAAAGCGCCGTCGCGGGGCCACATCGGGGTGTTCAACCGCTCGCACTACGAAGACGTGCTGATAACCCGCGTGCACGAACTAATAGACAAGAAAACTGCTTACCAGCGCTTCGACGACATCAATAACTTCGAGCAGCTGCTGATTCGCAACGGCACGCGCATCCTCAAATTCTTCCTCCACATTTCCAAAGAAGAGCAGGCCGAACGCCTCCAGGACCGCCTCGACGAGCCGGCCAAGCGCTGGAAATTTGAGCCCGGCGACCTCAAGGAGCGCGCCCGCTGGAACGACTACCAGGACGTGTACAGCGACGCGCTGGCCCACTGCTCGACCGACGATGCACCCTGGTTTGTGGTGCCCGCCAACCACAAGTGGACGCGCGACCTAGCCATCACCGAAATTGTAGTGGCCACCTTGGAAGATATGGACCCCAAGCCCCCCAAGGCCGATTTCGACGTGAAAGCGCAGGTAATTAAGTAAGGGAATTATTTATTGATTAATTGCGCGCGGCAACCCATAAACAATTAGCCCGTCCTATTTCAACTGGCGTTTGCGCAGTTGAAATAGGACGGGCTAATTGTTTATGGGTTGCCAATGGCAACCCGTGCTAACGACCGGCGCCGACTTGGCGTTTATGCTTTGGCCAGCACCGCGGGGGCCCGCTCGCCGATTTGCTGGCGCCACATGGCGTAGTACAAGCCTTTGCTTTCCAGCAGCTCGGCGTGGCGGCCGGCTTCGGCCACGTGGCCGCGCTCGAGCACGAAGATGCGGTCGGCGTGGAGGATGGTGCTGAGGCGGTGGGCGATGAGGATGGTGATGTGCTGGCGCGAGCCGGACAGCTCGCGCACCGTGCGCCCGATTTCCTCTTCCGTGAGCGAGTCGAGGGCCGAGGTGGCCTCGTCGAATACGAGCAGGGTGGGGCGGCGCAGCAGGGCCCGGGCGATGCTCAGGCGCTGCTTTTCGCCGCCCGATACCTTCACGCCGCCCTCGCCGAGCACCGTGTCGAGGCCCTGGGGGGCCCGGGCCAGCAGCGTGTCGGCGGCCGCTTCGTGCAGGGCCCGCAGGCATTCTTCGTCCGTTGCATTGGGGGCCACGAAGCGCAGGTTCTCGCGGATGGTGCCGGCGAAGAGCTGTGTGTCCTGCGTCACGAAGCCGATTTGCTCGCGCAGGGCGTCGAGGTCTACCTCGTCGCTCGGTACGCCGTTGTAGCGGATGCGGCCGTCCAGCGGCGGGTACAGGCCCACGAGCAGCTTCACGAGGGTGGTTTTACCCGAGCCCGAGGGCCCCACGAAGGCAATGGTTTCGCCCAGCTTCGCGCCGAAGGAAATGCCGTCCAGGGCCGGCACGTCGGCGCTCAGGTGCTTGAAGCGCACGTCTTCAAAAGCCAGGGTTTCAATCTTTTCGATTTCCACCGGGTGCTCGGGCTTCACGTCGCGCGGGGTATCGAGGATCTTCTGGAAATTAGCCAGCGACGCTTCCGATTCGCGGTAGTTGCCGATGATGGTGCCAAACTCCTGCAACGGCCCAAAGATGGAGAACGAGTAGATGAAGAACGAGAAAAATTCGCCCAGGCTGATGTGGTTCTGCACCCGTAAGTACAGCAGCAGCAAGATGATAACGTTGCGCAGCAAATTCACGAACGTGCCCTGCACGAAGCTCAGCGACCGCAGAAAGCGCACCTTGCGCAACTCCAGCTTCAGGATTTTGCCGGTGATGCCGTTGAGGCGGTCGGTTTCCTGCTGGGCCAGGCCCAGGCTCTTGATCAGCTCGATGTTGCGCAGGCTCTCGGTGGTGGCGCCGGCCAGCGACGTGGTTTCGGCCACAATGGTCTTCTGGATCACCTTGATGCGCTTGCTCAACGCAAAGCTCAAAATGCCCAGCAGCGGAATGGTGAGGAAATAGCCCAGCGCAATGGGCCAGTACACACTGATAGCGTACCACATCACGAAAATAATGCCCACGAGCGCCGTAAAAAGCACGTTGACAAAGCTTTGAATCAGCTTCTCCACGTCGAGGCGCACCTTTTGGAGCTTGCCCAGCGTCTCGCCGGAGCGCTGGTCTTCAAACACCTGGTAGGGCAAGTCGAGCGAGTGCCGCAGGCCGTCGGAATACATGGTGGCCCCCAGCCGCTGCGTAATGACGTTGACGTAGTAATCCTGGAAATTCTTGGCAATGCGCGACACCATGGCCACGCCCAACATCATGGCCAGCAGCGGAATGGCCTCCCGGAAAAAAGGGGCGAACGGCACGTTGCGCATCCCGTTCATGTCGGGGTAGCGTACCGTAAACTGGTCCACCAGCTTGCGGAAAATGTAGGGGTCGAGCAGCGAGAAAACCTGGTTGACGGTGGCCAGCACCAAGGCCAGGGCCAGCAGGCCCCAATAGCGCCGGAGGTAACTAAAAAGTAATTGCATAGAAAAACAAGCGCCAGGCCGGGGCCCGGCGAAAAAGTGCGCAGAAAAAGCGCGCAAGTAAGCTTCTACAACCAAAGCCCAGCGGCGGAGGTTTAGACGGCCAGCGGGGCGGGCCGGCGCAGCACGATGAGCACCAGCAGCAACGCCAGCAGCGCAATGGCCGGCACGCCGCCCGCCAGCCCGCCGGGAATTTTGGTGGCGTGCATCACCACGGCCCCAATCATGATGATGACCAGCCCGGCCGCTGCCAGCCGCGTGAAGCGCGGAATCAGCAAGCCAATGCCGCCCAACACCTCGGCGCCAGCCACCACGTAGGCCAGGGCCCCGGGCAGCCCCATGCTGCTAAACATGCTCACTGTGCCGGGCAGGTCCATAAATTTGTGAACGCCGGAGGCAATGAAGGCAAGGCCGAGCAGCACTTGCAGAACCCAGGCGATGATGTTGCGGGCAGAAGCGGACATGAGAGGCGGGCTAAGGTGAGGGGAGCAAGATAGGGCGCTTGCCCGCAAACTGTTGGTCCCCGGCCCGCTTGAGCTACTCCAGGGCCCCCGCTGCCGCTACCCGCTTGCCCATCAGCACCGCTATTTGGCTCCTTCGCTTCGGTTCAAAAGGCCCCGCCTGGCTCCCGCAACGTGCGGTGAGGGAGTGGGGGAAGAGCGGCTGCGGCTGGGCGTGCGCGCGCCGGTGCCCCCGAAACCTCGGTGCCCGGGCACGGCCTGGCCCGCGGTGTAGCGGCTTCGGGCCTTCTTTTCCGGGGCCCTCCCAGGGGGCGTATATTTGAAAACGACCGCCTGGCGTTGCCTGCCCGCCGCCGGGCACTTTGGGGCCCCGGCGGCGGTTAGGGCTGGCAACGTGGCGCTTATTATTATTTTTTGCTTGTACCGATGAATCTCCGTTTCCGGGCCTGGGCCCTGTTGTTGCCGCTGGTGGCGCTGGCAGCTGGCTGCGAAAAAGACGCCGACCCCGCCACGGTCGCCACCGGCAGCGTGGCGCTGGACCTGACGCACGTGGTGGGCACCGCGCCGCTGGCCTTCGACGGCACGCGCTACACCAAGGCCGACGGCCAAACCTTCCAGGTCACCAAGTTCAAGTACCTGCTCTCGAACGTGCAGCTGCTGCGCGCCGACGGCACCGCCTACGCCGCGCCCGAGAGCTACTACCTCGTGGACGCCGCTAAAACCGCCACCCTGCACTTGGTGGTGCCGGGCGTGCCGCTGGCCGACTATACCGGCCTGCGCTTCGTGGTGGGCGTGGACGCGGCCCGCAATACCGCCGGGGCCCAAACCGGGGCCCTCGACCCCAACAACGACTTGTACTGGGACTGGACGGCGGGCTACGTATTCCTGAAAATGGAGGGCACCTCGCCCCAGGCCCCCCACCCGGCGGCCGCCACCGAGGGCGGCCTGCGCTTCCACGTGGGCGACAACGGCACCCAGCGCACCATCACCTTCGCCGCCGCCCCGCTGGCGGTATCGGCCACCCAGGCGCCCACCGTGCACCTGCGGGTGAACGTGCTGGCCCTGTTCGACAACGCCGGGGCCCCCAGCAAGAATATCGACTTCAGCAAAATCTCCGATGCGATGGGTGGCGTCAGCGCCCCCCTCGTGGCTGATAACTACGCCGCCGGCCTGTTCACCCTGGAGCGCGTGGCTAGTAATTAACGAGTTGTCAGTTGCTCGTCGTCAGTTGTTAGGGAATAGCGTTGCTTCCGAATAAAAATGCCCAAGTCCAACCATAGCACGTCATGCAGAGCGTAGCGCAGCATCTTTCCCGCGTCACTAATCCTGATTACTGGCGCTAAGAAGATGTGCGCTACGCTCTGCATGACGTTCTTTTCTGCTTTTAGGAACAAGTCTAACAGCTGACTAATAACCGACAACGAGCAACGGACAACTCAGTTAGCCGTTTCGCCCCGCCATTTTACCATATGAGGCATTTTTCTTCGCAAGTGCTGCGCCGAACGCGCGGGTGGGTGGCCGCCGGCCTGGTGGGCGTAATTGCCGTGGCCGCGTGCAGCCGCGACGGTGGCGGGGGCGACGCGCCCACCCCCACGCCCCCAACCGCCGCGCCCACGCCTTACGCCCTGGTGCTTCCGAGTAACTTTCCCAGCAGCCCGCTACTGCCTGCCGACAACCCGCTCACGGTGGAAGGCGTGGACTTGGGCCGGTACTTGTTTTACGAAAAAACGCTGTCTGTTGACAATAGCATTTCCTGCGCCTCGTGCCACCGCCAATCGCTGGCCTTCACCGACGGGCTGGCCCACGCCGTGGGCGTGAACGGGGCCCGGCACCCGCGCGGCGCCATGTCGCTCAGTAACTTGCTCTGGGACCCGTTACTGACCTGGGACGGCGCCTCAGCGGGCCTGGAGGTGCAGGCCCACACCCCGCTCACCAACGAAGTGGAGATGCACCAGACGCTGGCCGCCAGCGTAACCAAGCTCCAGGCCCAGCCGGCCTACGTGGCGCGGTTCGCCAAAGCTTTTGGGGCGGGGGCCCTCACGGAAGACAATCTGCTGAAGGCGCTGGCGCAGTTTGTGCGCACGCTGGTATCGGGCAACTCGCGCTACGACCGCTACCGCCGCGGCGACCGTAGCGTGCTCTCGGCCGATGAGGTGCGCGGCTTGCAGCTGTTCATCACCCACCCCAGCGGCACGGCCCTGGGCCGCGGCGGCAACTGCGCCGATTGCCACGCCGGCGACCTGCAAACCAACCACGACTTCGTCAACAACGGCCTCGACCGCACCTTCACCGACCTGGGCCGCGCCGTGCCCACCGGCTTGGCCTCCGACCAGGGCAAGTTCCGCATTCCGTCGCTGCGCAACATCGCCCTCACGGGGCCCTACATGCACGACGGCCGCTTCGCCACCCTCGAAGACGTGCTGGCCCACTACAACGAGCACATCGAGTACGGCAGCCCCAACCTCGACGCCAATATCCTCAACGGCACCAACAGCCCCCTCGGCATCGGCCAGCCCCTGGGCCTGACGGCCACGGAAAAGAAGCAGATCGTGCTGTTTTTGAAAACGTTGACCGATTCCACGTTCATCCAGGACCCCCGCTTCAGCCAGCCCACCGATTGAATGCAGCGTGGACTCTGCGAGTCCGCGCGTTGCACGATTGCTAAGGCTGACGTTCGACCGCGCGGACTCGCAGCGTCCACGCTACAGCCAGCGGTGTAGCTCGCCGTGCAGCACGGTGGCTTGCGCGTTGAAATCGTGGTCGAACGCGCACAGGTCGGCCCGGTAGCCGGGCTCGATTAGGCCCAGGTGGTTGGCCAAGCCTAGCACGCGGGCGGGGTAGAGGCTGGCCATGCGCAGGGCTTCGGGCAGGGCGATGCCCACGTGCTGCACGCAGTTGCGCACGGCCGCCAGCAGCGTGAGGGCCGAGCCGGCGAGCGTGCCGTTGGCGTCCACAAAATGGTCGCCCTGGCGGCGGAACTGGTAGGCCCCGTGGGTCGATTCGTTTACCGCGTCGGTGATGAGGAACAGCCGCTCGCCCATGATTTTGTGGGCGATGCGGATGGCGGCGTAGTCGACGTGCACGCCGTCGGCCACCACGCTGGCGGCCACCGCCTCATCGTCCAGGATGGCCCCCACCAGCCCTGGGGCCCGGTGCAGCAGCCCCGACATGGCATTGAACAAGTGCGTGGCCGCCGCAAACCCTCCCCGAAATGCCGCCTGCCCCTGGGCCAGCGTCGCGTCGGAATGGCCTGCCGAGCACACCACGCCGGCGGCCCGCAGCTGGGCCACGGCGTCGGGCGCGGCCATTTCCGGGGCCAGCGTCATGATGCGGAGCACGCCGGCGCTGGCGGCCAGCAGCTCGGCCAGGGGCCCCGGCGCGGGCCGCTGGATAAATTCGGCGCGGTGCGCGCCTTTCTTGATGGGGTTGAGGTAGGGGCCCTCCAGGTGCAGTCCCAGCAGGCCGGGCGTGGTGGGCAGGGCCGCGCGCACCGCCGCGATGGCCGCCTGCATCAGGGCGGGCGCGTTGGTGGGCATGGTGGGCAGGAAGCTGGTGGTGCCGTGGCGCAGCGTATGGGCCCGCAGGTCGGCGAGGGCTGCGGCGGTGGGCTCGACGGAAAACAGGATGCTGCCCCCGCCATAGAGCTGCAAATCGACGAAGCCGGGGCAGAGGTTGGCGCCGCCTAAGTCGTGCCGCGGCACGTCGGCGGGGGCCTCGGCCGCGGGCAAAACGGCGGCGATAAGCCCGTTGTCAACCAGCACGGCGTGGTGGGGCAGCACGGCGTGGCCGGTGTACACGGTGCAATTGGTGAGCAGGTAGCGCATGGCGGTGGGGGAGGACGTGGGCGCAGCAAAGCCGCGTAGATAGGGCGAAGCTAACCGGCCGCCGGTGGACTTTGGCGCGGGGCCCCAACTAGCCCGGCGGGTATTGGGCAGATATTTTCTAGCAATAAATCGGGGCGTTGTTTCGGGGAAATTGCCGGGGCTGGTGGGCCTAACAGGGTCGTAGGGCTGGCCTGCACCGGGGGTAGTGGCACGGTTTGAACAGGCAGTGCATTATAAAATAAAATCGTGGTGGGGCCCCGAAAACGCTGAAACCCATAAATTGCCGCCTCATTCAGTTCAAGACCATCCCATGTCAACTCCTTCTTTTGGCCGCCTGCGCGCCGGCGTGCTGCACGGCGACGAAGTGCAACAGCTTTTCCAACGCGCCAAGGCTGAGGGCTACGCCCTGCCCGCGGTGAACGTGACCGGCACCGACACCGTGAACGGCGTGCTCGAAGCCGCCCGCGACCTGAACTCGCCCGTCATGATTCAGTTCTCGAACGGCGGCGCCCAGTTCTTCGCCGGCAAATCGGTGCCCAACGACAAGCAGCAGGCCAGCATCGCCGGCGGCATTTCGGGGGCCCAGCACGTGCACGCTATGGCCGCCCTCTACGACGTGCCGGTGGTGCTCCACACCGACCACGCCGCCAAGAAATTGCTGCCCTGGATCGACGGCCTGCTCGACGCCGGCGAGAAGCATTTTGAGCAGTACGGCCAGCCGCTGTACAGCTCGCACATGCTCGACTTGTCGGAAGAGCCGATCGAGGAGAACATTGAAATCTGCGCCAAGTACCTGGCCCGCATGGCCAAAATGGGCATGACGCTGGAAATTGAGCTGGGCGTGACCGGCGGCGAGGAAGACGGCGTGGACAACTCCGACGTCGATTCGAGCAAGCTCTACACCCAGCCTTCGGAAGTGGCCTACGCCTACGAGGAGCTGAGCAAAATCAGCCCGCGCTTCACCGTGGCCGCCGCTTTCGGCAACGTGCACGGCGTGTACAAGCCCGGCAACGTGCGCCTGGAGCCGAAAATCCTGCACAACTCGCAGGAATTCCTACGCGAGAAGCACAAGATTGAGGCGGCCTTGCCCATCGATTTCGTGTTCCACGGCGGCTCGGGCTCCAGCCAGGCGGAAATCCGCGAAGCCATCAGCTACGGCGCCATTAAGATGAACATTGACACCGACTTGCAGTGGGCGCTGTGGGAAGGCATCAAGGACTACTACGTGAAGAACGAGGGCTACCTGCAAGGCCAGATGGGCAACCCCACCGGCCCCGACTCGCCCAACAAGAAGTTCTACGACCCCCGCGTGTGGTTGCGCGAAGGCGAGAAAACTTTCGTGGCGCGCCTCAAGCAGGCCTTCGAAGACCTGAACGCCGTGAACCGCCGCGGCTAGGGCCCCCAGCGTTGCATTTCCCGGAAAGGCCGCCCGTATTGCACGGGCGGCCTTTCTTTGTAGGGTTGACTTTGACTAAAAAGGACGGTCATGCAGAGCGCAGCGAAGCATCTTTACCGCGCCAGTAATTAATTATGATTACTGACACGGTAAAGATGCTTCGCTGCGCTCTGCATGACGTGCTAAGAAATTATCCATATGCGACCAACTCTCATTCTCACCGCCTTACTCGCCCTGGGGGCCCTAACCCAGGCCCAAGCGCAGGCCTTTACGCCCGCCGAAGTGGCCCGTTGGAAGCTCCTGGCCCGGCAAGTTACCGTGGTGCGCGACACCTGGGGCGTGCCCCACATCAACGGCAAAACCGACGCCGACGCCGTGTTTGGGGCCCTGTACACGCAGTGCGAGGAAGATTTTGCGCGGGTGGAGGACAACTACCTCACCGCCCTGGGCCGCCGTGCCGAAGTAGACGGCGAAGCGGCGCTTTACGAAGACCTGCGCGCCCGGCTGTTCATGGACAGCACGCGGGCCGTGGCGGTGTACGGCCGCAGCCCGGCCTGGATGAAGAGCCTGCTCAACGCCTTCGCCGCCGGCACCAACTACTACCTGGCCACCCACCCCGACGTGCACCCGCGGCGCATCCGCCGCTTCCAGCCCTGGATGCCGCTGCTCTTCAGCGAGGGCAGCATCGGGGGCAACGTGAGCGTGGTGCCGGCCGAGCGCATCAAGGCGTTTTACAGCCAGCAGAAGCCGACCTCGTGGCAGGGGCCCCCGGCGGGGAGCGACGAGGCCTTCGACCGCAGCTCGGTGGGCTCGAACGGCTTTGCCATTGCGCCAGCCAAGAGTGCCTCGGGTCATGCCCTGCTGCTGATTAACCCGCACACCTCGTTCTACTTCCGCTCCGAATTGCAGATGACCAGCGCTGCCGGCCTCAACGCTTACGGGGCCGTGACGTGGGGGCAGTTCTTTATCTACCAGGGTTTTAACGCCAAGTGCGGCTGGATGCACACCTCCAGCTACGCCGATTCGATGGACGAGTACCTGGAAACGGTGACGGAAAAGGACGGGAAATACTATTACCAGTACGACGGCAAAACGCTGCCCGTGCGCACTGCCCCCGTGGCGCTGGCCTACCTGAAGGATGGCCAACTGGTGCGCCGCAAGTTCACGACCTACTACACGCCCCACGGCCCCGTGGTGGGCCAGCAAGGCGACAAGTGGGTGACGGTGAAGATGATGGACGACCCGCGCGCGGCTTTGAAGCAGTCGTACCTGCGCACCAAGGCCACCGACTACGCCAGCTTTAAGGAAGTGATGCGGCTGAACGGCAACGCCTCCAACAACACGGTGTTTGCCGACGCCAAGGGCACCATTGCCTACTGGCACGGCAACTTCATGCCCCGCCGCCCCGCGGGCCCCGACTGGGCCCAGCCCGTGGACGGCACCACTAAGGCCACCGAGTGGCAGGGCCTGCACCCGGTGGAAGACCTCGTGCAGGTGCGCAACCCTGCCAGCGGCTTCATTCAGAACTGCAACGGCACGCCCTTCACCGTGGCGGGCCCCGGCAGCAGCCCCGACCCGGCCAAGTACCCCGCCTACATGGCCCCCGAGCCCGACAACTACCGCGAAATCAACGCGGTGCGGGTGCTGAGCCGGCGCCCGGTTTTCACCCTCGACACGCTCATCGCCGCCGCCAACGACCCGCACCTGGCCGGCTTCGAAAAGCTGCTGCCCGCCGCCCTGCGCGACTGCCAGCTGCTGCTCGACGCGGCCAGCGACTCGCCGCTGCCCGCCGGCGTGGCCGCCGCCCTGCCCGTGCTCCGCGCCTGGAACATGAACTACGGCGCCGCCTCGGTGGGCCAAACGCTGGCCATTTACTGGGCCGAGCGCATGCAGCGCCTGGCGCGCCCCCGCGTGCCGGCCGGGGCCCCGCTGGGCTACATCGAGTTCACACAGTTCGTCATCGACCACGTGACGCCCGAGGAAAAAGCCGCCGCCCTGGGCGAAACCATCGCCGAGCTGACCCGCGACTTTGGCCGCTGGGACGTGGCCTGGGGCGAGGTGAACCGCTACCAACGCCTGACCGGCCGCATCGCCGAAACCTACGACGACGCGCGGCCCAGCCTGCCGGTGGCCTTCACCTCGTCGGCCTGGGGCTCGCTGGCCGCATTCGGCGCCCGCCCGGCCCCGAACACCAAGAAGCGCTACGGCTACGTGGGCAACAGCTTCGTGGCGGTGGTAGAATTTGGGCCCCGCGTCATAGCCCGCTCGGTCATTACCGGCGGCCAGGACAGCCGCCCCGGGGCCTCGCACTTCACCGACCAGGCCCCGCTTTACACCCAGGGCAAGTTCAAGGACGTGTGGTTTTACCCCGAAGACGTGGCCAAGCACGTGGAGCGACAGTACCACCCGGGGGAGTAAGGGCCCCCAGCAACATCGTTAGTGGATAGCCGGTAATACGAACGCTTTGATAATCGTCTGTCATGCTGACGAAGGAAGCATCTTATCAGGGCTGCGTCGTTGCGCATCATATCATTCAACTCATGGCCAAGAAATACCAGGTTTTCATCAGCTCTACCTTTGACGACCTCAAGGAGCACCGCGACGCAGTAGTGAAGGCCGTGTTGCAGCTCGGTCACCTGCCCGTTGGTATGGAGATGTTTAACGCGGGTGACCAAACCCAATGGGAAACTATCAAAAGCTACATCGACAGTTCCGATTACTACCTCGTGATACTAGCACACCGCTACGGCTCAAAAGATCCAGCCAGCGGCCTCAGCTACACCGAAAAAGAATATGATTATGCTGGGGAGCAAGGCGTACCCCGCCTGGGGTTTGTAATCCGCAAAGAAGCGGCGTGGCCCGCGCACCTTGTAGAAACGAAAGCAAAGCGTAAACTTGATGCTTTCAAAAAAAAGGTTAGTAGCAATCGGGTAATAAATTTTTGGGAGACACCTAAAGAACTTGCTTTCGAGGTGTTTGCGTCGTTGGGCAATGAAATCGCTATTAATCCGCGTGTTGGGTGGGTGCGGGCTACAGAAGCGGCCAGTCCGCAGGTAGCAGAGGAATTAGCTCGGTTGAGCAAGGAAAACAAAAAGTTGATTGAGCAACTACATTCTTTACGAGTAACAGAAAATCTTGAGGCTTTAGAGAATAAGCTTCGAGAAATTAATTATGAACTCAAGATTGGGGCGTCTTCAAAGACCTATCAACTCTACGAAATATTAATGGCAGTGCTTAAACCTGATAAAAACAGAGGTATTGAAATTGTGCGCGAAATTACCACACATGATATTGAAATGTTCAGAGCAGCAACTTCTGAACTTGAGATGCTCGATCTGATTTTTTATGAAAAAGAGGGGAATCATAATGAAATGAAAATGACACAAAAAGCCAAACGTATTTATGTTAAAAACAATTATTCTTTGTGAGTTTGATAGCATTTCCATTTAACAAACCAATCACCCTTATCTGTATGGTGCAGGTATACTGATTTGAAACCTGCTATAAACAGCATCCTAAACCACTAGGAAATAATGCACCGGATTTTAGTTTTTTGCCTCCTGGCTCTGGGGGCCCTAACCGCCCGCGCCCAGGGCCCCGTGGTGGTACCCGCGCCGCCCACCGCCACGCTGCTGCGGCCCGCCGCCGTATTCGACGGCCAAGACTTGCATCCGGGCTGGGCCGTGCTGGTGGAAAATGGCAAAATTACTGCTGCGGGGCCAGCGGCACAGTTGGGGGCCCCTGCCGGGGCGCGGGTGCTGGAGCTGCCCGGCCTCACGCTGCTGCCGGGCCTCATCGAGGGGCACTCGCACCTGTTGCTGCACCCCTACAACGAAACGCCCTGGGACGACCAGGTGCTGAAGGAGCCGCTGGCCCTGCGCGTGGCCCGCGCCACCGTGCACGCCCAGCGCACGCTGCTGGCCGGCTTCACCACCGCCCGCGACCTGGGCACGGAGGGCGCGGGTTACGCCGACGTGGGCCTCAAGCAAGCCATCGACGAAGGCATTATCCCGGGGCCCCGGCTGCTGGTGGCCACGCGCGCCCTGGTGGCCACCGGCAGCTACGGCCCCCGCCTGGCCGCCGTGGACGACCTGCCCCAGGGGGCCCAGGAAGCCGACGGCGTGGACGGCATCATCAAAGCGGTGCGTGAGCAGATTGGCCGCGGGGCCGACGTCGTGAAAGTATACGCCGACTACCGCTGGGGCCCCGGCGGCACGGCCGCGCCCACGTTTTCGCAGGAAGAACTCGCCCTGATTGTGCAAACCGCCCGCTCCACGGGCCGCGGCGTGGTGGCCCACGCCAGCACCGCCGAGGGCATGCGCCGCGCCGTGCTGGCCGGCGTCGAAACCATCGAGCACGGCGACGGCGGCACGCCCGAGGTGTTCCGCCTGATGAAGCAGCGTGGCGTGGCCCTGTGCCCCACGGTGGCCGCTACCGACGCCATTTCGCAGTACCGCGGCTGGAAAAGAGGCCAGGGCCCCGTGCCCGAGCGAGTGCTGGCCAAGCACCGCGCCGTGCAGGCGGCACTGCAAGCCGGCGTGACGCTGGTGATGGGCAGCGACGTGGGCGTGTTTCCGCACGGCGACAACGCCCGCGAGCTGGAGCTGCTGGTGACCGACTACGGCCTCACGCCGCAGCAGGTGCTGCGCGCCGCCACCGCCGGCAACGCCCAGATTTTCCACCTCGCCGACCGCGGCCGCATCGCCCCCGGCTTGCTCGCCGACCTGGTGGCCGTGGCCGGCGACCCCACCCAGCACGTGGAAGCCCTGCGCCAAGTGCGGCTCGTGATGAAGGGCGGCGTGCTCTACCAACAGCCGTAGCCAACGGTAGCGTAGACGCTGCGAGTCCGCGCGTTGCGAACCAGCCACTTAGCCGTGTGGACTGGCCACGCCTGCGCGGCTTTTGGTGTGGGGCCCCGGGCTGGCGCTCCGGTGCTGAAGCGACGGTAGGGCCCCGGCGGCGAGCCGGTTGCTTAACAATTTGGAAACCCAAGGGCCCAGCGGCGCCGTAGGGGCTTTGGAGCGGACGGCGTGGCCGTGGGGCCCGGGGCCAGCCACAGGTTTGCGACAGAATCAACCATAAATTTTGCACTTATTTAGCAGGGTATCCGATGCAGTTTTCTTTTATCACCATTCGCAAACAAGGGCAGCGCATGAGCGCGGCCGCGTTGCTTTTATGGGCCATGGCCGGCGGGGCGCAGGCCCAGGGCTTGCCCACCGCGCCGCCACCCGCTGCCGCCGACACCACCCACAAATATGAAAACCCCGCCGGCGTGTCCTCCTCCGAGCGAAAGCCGTTTTTCCAGCGCAAGCTTGTGCGCGCCAGCATCGTGCCGGCCATCCTGATCGGCTACGGGGCCTACACGTTCAACGGGGGCGGCTTTTATACCAACGAAGACGCCAACCGCGACATCCACCGCGTCTTTCCGAAATCGAACAGCCGCATTGCCGACTACCTGATTTTTGCGCCCTACCTGGAGTTGGGCGCCGTGGTGCTGGCCGGCGTCGAGTCGCACAACGACCGCGTGAACCTGCTACTGATCCTGGCCAAGAGCGAGGCCATCATGCTGGCCAGCACCTTCGCCGTGAAGCACCTCACCCAAGAGGAGCGGCCCGACGGCTCCGACAAGCTCTCGTTCCCGTCGGGGCACACGGCCCAGGCGTTTTTGGCGGCCAGCATCGTGCACACCGAGTTGCGCGATAAGAGCCCGTGGTACGGCATCGGGGCCTACACCATCGCCACCGGCGTGGGGGCCCTGCGCATGATCAACGAGAAGCACTGGCAGAGCGACGTGTTTGCCGGGGCGGGTTTCGGCATAATGTCGGCCCACCTGGCCTACCTTACCCACCGCAACCGCTGGGGCCGCAAGGGCATCGGCCGCGACATTGGCATCGTGCCCAGCTACTACGGCGGCGCGCCCGGCCTGTGCCTCACCTGGCGCCCCAAGTAGCGGGCCCGGGGGCGTTTGGCCGGTGTGATGGCCCAGAGCGGTTTTTGGACAACTGTGCCTATGTGCTTAGTTAAAAGTGAAGGATTAAAAATCAGGCTGCGAGATTTTTAATCCTTCACTTTTAATTTTTAATTCATTCCAAAAACGTCCGCTAACCTGGAAATTTCTCCAAACAGCGCATTGCAAACCGCCGGCTTACCACTGCAATCCCCATGACCCAACCGCTGCTGTCAATTGCCCTGCTGGGGGCCCTCGCCGGGGCCCCCAGCCAACCCGGCCCCGCGCCCACCTACCGCGTGGCCACCACCTGGCCAGTGGGCGGCGAAGGCGGCTGGGACTACATTGCCGTGGACCACGCCGGCGGGCGCGTTTACGCCTCGCACGCCACCCAGGTGGAAGTGCTGGACCTGACCAGCGGCCAACAAGTGGGCATCATCCCCAACACGGCGGGTGTGCATGGCATCGTGGTGGCGCAGGGGCGCGGCTACATCAGCTGCGGCAAAACCAACACCGTGGTGGATTTTGACCCCCAAACCCTGCGCGTGACGGCCAGCGTGCCCGCCGGGGCCAAGCCCGACGCGCTGTGCTACGACGAGTTTTCGAAGCGGGTGTTCGTCTTCAACAACGACGCCACCACGGCCACTGTGCTCGACGCGGCCACCGGCCAGCCCGTGGGCACCGCCGAGCTGGGCGGGGCCCCCGAGGCGGGCGTGAGCGACGGCAAAGGCACGGTGTTTGTCAACCTCGAAGACAAAAACGAAGTCGTGGCCTTCGACGCCAAAACCCTGGCCGTGCTGCACCGCTGGCCCGTGGGCCCCGGCGAAGAGCCCAGCGGCCTGGCCCTCGACCGCGCCCACCGCCGCCTGTTCAGCGTGTGCGGCAACGAGAAGATGGTGGTGCTCGACGCCGATACTGGCCGCCCCGTAGCCGTGTTGCCCATTGGCAGCGGCGTCGACGGCGTGGTGTTCGACGAAGGCCGGCAGGTAGCCGTCAGCTCCAACGGCAGCGGCACCGTCACGGTGGTGCACGAAGACGGCCCCGAGCAATTTAGCGTGGCCCAGACGCTGGCCACCGCCCGCGGCGCCCGCACCCTCGCCCTCGACGCGGCCACCCACCGCCTTCACTGCCCACCGCCGACCTGGGCCCGCCCCGGCCCCCACGCCCGCCGTGCCCCACCCGCGCATGAGCACCCTGCCCAACACCTTCCGCGTGCTGGTGCTGGAGTAGGGTCCCAGCCCGTGTAAAAAAGGCCCTCTGGTATCGCCAGAGGGCCTTTTTGGGTATTGTAGATCATAGTTTTCGTAGCCCTGCGTTTGAGTAGGTAGTTTTGCCAACCTAATTACCCCGCGACCATGCTAGAAAACCTTCGCATCCAGAATTTCAAGTCCTGGCAGGATACCAGCGATATTCGTTTCGGCAGCCTCACCGGCTTCTTTGGCACCAATTCATCCGGTAAGTCCAGCATTTTGCAATTCCTGCTAATGCTCAAGCAGACGGTAGAATCATCGGATAGGTCGCGAGTTTTAAATCTAGGCGATGATAAAACATACGTGGATTTAGGGACGATGTATGATATTCTGTTCATGCATCGAAATCCAGGATTATTAAAATTTGGTTTTGCATGGGTACCTGACAATACCTATTATACAGAAGTTAATTCATTTAATACGCTGGAGGAAGGATCATTGCCAGAAGCTATATCTTTTGAGGCAGATATCAAAAGGAATGGTGACTATGTTGAGTTATCAAAATTTAATTATCATCACGGGGATAACATAGTAGAAATAATTAAAAGTAAGAAAAAAGTAGATGCTAATTTTATAAGATTATCGCATAATTTATATACATATTATAGGAATTCTAAAGGTTTCAAACCCCGCAAAACTAATTTAACAGTTGAGCCAAGCAAGTTTTATAACGCTTTCAATCTTTCGCATCTAATTTTTGATAGCCAAAGGCATTTTAATCAAGAAATGCCGAAACTACTCGACTACGGGGTCTATGAGCTAGAAAGGCTGTTTGGCAGTATAAGTTATTTAGGGCCTTTGAGAGAATACCCTAGTCGCCTATATGTTTGGGCAGGTGAACAAACTCAAAGTGTAGGTAACCGTGGCGAACGTGCCATAGCGGCCTTACTGTCTTCTCGTAATCAAGGGCCCACTATTGATATGGGCGAAGGCCAACCCAAGCGCACTGTTGAAGAGCACGTAGCCCATTGGCTAAAAGAACTCGGCCTGATTTATTCCTTCAAAGTCCAGCCAATTGCGCCGAATCGCAAAGAGTACGAAGTGCGTATCCAGCGCACAGCTGAATCTGCGAGCGTCTTTTTAACTGATGTGGGATTTGGTGTATCACAAATTCTGCCTGTGTTAGTGTTATTATTTTATGTGCCAGAGGGCAGTACAGTGATATTAGAACAGCCTGAAATTCATTTGCATCCGGCTGTGCAGGCGGGGTTGGCTGATGTATTTATTGACGCGATTAAAAGGCGTAATATTCAGATTATACTAGAAAGCCATAGCGAGCACTTATTGCAGCGCCTGCAACGGCGTATGGCCGAATTTGGTGTAGATGAGCAAAAGGGATTTGACGCCAACAAGGCTCAACTCTATTTTACTGATATTGAGGCAGGCCGTTCCAAATTGACTCCCTTGGCCCTTGACGACTACGGCAATATCAGTAATTGGCCGGTTGGCTTTTTCGGCGACCCTTTTGCTGATGCAGCTGCCATGCTCGATGCCGAAATGAAACGCCGCCAAGCTTCTTCGGTTTAGATGGAACCGATTTTGATGGATACCAACGTGGGCGTGGTTGCTAATGATGGCCATCCCGATGCTTCGCCGGCCTGCGTTCGGAGTGCCATTGCCCGCCTCCACCAGCTTATGGCAAACGAGATTCTCGTTCTCGACGCGGATTGGGAAATTCTTCGGGAATACGAACGTAACCTTACCCCTAAAGTTGGGCCCCGGGCTGGCAACTTGTTCTTGCGGTGGGTTTATAATAATCGCACAAATGTTGAGCGCTGCCACACGGTCACTCTCATCCGCACGCCGGAAAACCAGTACGAAGCCTTTCCCACGGACCCGGCTCTTGCGGCTTTTGACTTATCCGACCGCAAGTTTGTAGCAACTGCCCTTACCCACCCGGCGAAACCATTGGTGGTAAATGCAACTGATTCTGATTGGCACCATCACCGAGAGGCCCTCAAAGCTCATGGCGTGAGTGTAGAATTTATTTGCCCTGCTGAGATGACCGCGCCCCGTCAAAACTAGGTGGCAGGAGCAGACTGCTCCCCGCCCCCATACGCCAGGCGCAGCAGGCTGGGCAGCACCACTAGCAGCAGGGGCAGGGCCAGCAATAGGCCCCCGATGACGGCGATGGCCAGCGGCTGGTGCAGCTGGGCCCCCGCGCCGATGCCCAGCGCCAGCGGCAGCAGGGCGGCGATGGCGGCCAGGGCCGTCATCAGCTTGGGGCGCAGGCGGGCGGCGATGGCGTAGCCGATGGCCGCCGCCACGGGGCCCCCTTCGGCGCGGAAGTCGTTGAACTGCTGGAAGGTGAAGATGGCGTTTTCGCCGATGATGCCCACCACCATGATGAGGCCGGTGTAGGAGCCCACGTTCAGGGGCGTGCCCGTGAGGTACAGGGCTAGGCTGCCACCGGCGGGCCCCAGGATGGCCACCAGCAGGATGAGGCCCGCGGCTTTCAGGTCGCGGAACAGGAACAGGCCGACGGCAAACACCAGCAGGCAGGCCGTGCCCAGGATGGTGAGCAGCTCCTGAAACGACTGCTGCTGCTCGGCAAACGAGCCGCCGTACTGCACGAAGTAGCCGGGCGGCAGCGGCACCTGGCGGGCAATTTTCTGCTGAATCTCGCGCACCGCCGAGCCCAAGTCGCGCCCGTCGAGGCGGGCCGTTACAGGGGTCATGGCTTGCAGGTTTTCACGCTCCAGCTCGGCGCTGCTCGTGCTCACGGCCACGGTGGCCAGCTCGTCGAGGCGGCGGCGCTGGCCGTTGGGCAGGAACACGGGCTCGGCGCGCATCTGGGCCAGGGTGGCCTGGGCGGCGCCCGGGTAGCGCAGGCGGATGTTCAGCAGCTGCTCGCCGCTGAGCACGTTCCCGGCCACGGTGCCCCCGAGCTGGGTTTGGAGCTGGGTTTGGAAGGCGGTGGCCGTGAGGCCGAACTGCGCGAGCCGCCGCGGGTCGGGGCGCACGTCCACGGAGGGCCCCACGCGCACAATGCCGTTGAACACGTCGGCCGTGCCGGCCGTTTTTTCCACCACGGCGGCCACCTGGTTGGCCAGGGCGTAGCGCTGAGTAGCGTCGGGGCCAAACACCTTGATTTCGATGGGCTGCACGGTGCTCATCAGGTCGCCGAGCATGTCGCCAATTACCTGGCCGAAGTCAATGACCAGCGCCGGCTCGGTGGTTTCGATGCGCTGGCGCAGGTCGGCGATGACCTCCTCGGTGGTGCGGTCGCGGCTGGTTTTGAGGCGGATGAGGTAGTCGCCCCGGTTGGGCTCGGTGATGAAAAAGCCCATTTGGGTGCCGGTGCGGCGCGAGTAGCTGGCCACCTCCGGCACCCGCTGGATCAGGGTTTCGGCGCGGCGCAGCATCCGGTCGGTTTCGTCGAGGCTGGTGCCGGCCGGCGAATTGTAGTCGAGCACAATGGCGCCCTCGTCCATCTCGGGCAAAAAGCCAGTGGCCAGCCGCGGGATGATGAACGCCATGAGCCCAATGAGCCCCAGGATGCCCACCACGCTGTAGGCCGGGTGGCGAATGACCGAGCGCACCCACGGAATGTCGTGGTGCGTGGCTTCGGCGGCGGGGCCCCGCGCAGCGGGGCCGAGGGCGCAGCGGGGCCCGTGGCCAGCTCTAGGCTGTCGTCGGCGGCCACGGTGGTGGCGTCCGCGGGGGCATCCAGGGGCCCAAAGTCGTCGTTGGCCGGGGCCCCGGGGCGGGCCGCTTTGGGCTGCTTGCTCAGCAGCAGGTACACCACCGGCAGGCCCAGCCAGGCCACGAAAAACGAGCAAATCAGCGCCACGACCATCGTGGTGGCCAGCACTTTGAAATAGGCCCCGGCCACGCCGCCCAGCAGCGCGAAAGGCAGGAAAATGACGATGGTGCTGAGGCTGGAGCCCACCAGCGACGGCAGCAGGTGGCGCACCGAACGCTGCACTACCTCGCCGGGCGTGGCCCCCGGGTGCTCCTCGCCCACGCGGTGCAGCTGCTCCACCATCACCACGGCGTCGTCAATCATCAGGCCGATGGCGGCGGCCAGGGCCCCTAAGGTCATGATGTTCAGCGAGTAGCCGAGGCCGAAGTAGAGCACGGCCAGCGTGAGGGCCAGCGCCACGGGCAGCGTGAGCACCAGCGTGAGCGAGGCCCGCCACGAGCGCAGGAACAGCGCCGTGACCACCAGCGCCAGCGCCAGGCCAATCCAGAGCGAATCCTGCACCGAGCGCACCACTTCCGACACGAAATCGGCCTGGTCATAGTACGGCTCCAGGGTGATGCCCTTGGGCAGGCCCGCGCGCAGGGCCCTAACCTTGGCCGCCACGCCCGCGCTGACTTCCACCACGTTGGCGGCGGGCTGGCGCTGCACCGAAATCAGCACCGCGTCGTGGCCGTTGGCGTTGATGCGGGTGTACTCGGGCTGCTCGCCGATGCTCACCGTGGCCACGTCGGCCAGGCGCACCACGCGGCGGTTGTCGTTGCGCAGCACCACGTTTTCCAGGTCTTCCTTTTGCTGGATGGTGGCGTCCGTCACCGTCAGGTAGAGGCGGCGGTAGTCGGCCAGGTAGCCGTTGCTCTGCACGAAGTTGGTGTTATTCAGGGCCGTCTGCACGTCGTCGGGGCCCAGGCCGAGGGCGGCCAATTGGTTGGGAATTAGCTCCACCAGGTACTCCTTGGTGCGCCCGCCCTGCACCTGCACCGCGGCCACGCCCTCCACCTGCGAGATGAACGGCTTGATGGTGAACAGCGCCAGCCGGCGCAGCTCCAACGGCGAGCGGCCCGGGGCCTCCAGCGTGTAGCCCATCACCGGCAAAATGGCCGGGTTCATGCGCTCGACGCTGATGCTAATGTTGGCCGGCAGGTTGCCGCGGGCCTGGTTCAGGCGGCTCTCGATGAGCTGCTGGGCCTGCACCACGTCCACGCCCCAGTTCAGGAAGGCCGAGATTTCGCACGAGCCGCGGCTGGTGGTCGAGCGCAGCAGGCGCAGGCCCGGCACCTGCTTCATGGCGTCTTCCAGGGGCTTGGTCACGGTCACCATCACGCGGTCGGTGGGGGCCAGGCCCACGTCGGCAATCACTTTCACCTTCGGAAACGTCACCTCCGGAAACAGGGCCACGTTCAGCCGCCGGTAGGCCAGCCCGCCCAGTGCGAGGGCCAGCGCCAGCATCACCGCAATGGGCGCCTTGTAGGCTTGGAAGAAGGAGGGGCGCGGCATGGGGGAGAGTGGTAGAATTTTGAGGATCAGGGCGGCACGCAGCGGTATGAGCCATTGCTAAGAAGCTCATTGGGTTAACAAAACGGTCATGCTCATCTGGCGTCCGCGCAGCCGAAGCATCTATACTGCTCAACTAATCATGATTACTGCCACGGGAGAGATGCTTCGGCTCCACTTCGTTGCGCTCAGCATGACGACCTAGTTTCAGCATGACGACCTAGTTTCAGCATGATTGCCTGGGGGCCCTAAATGGCATGAATTATCATTTCTCAACAGCTTGCCGCTCCACCTTCACCGCCGCTGTGTCGTCGAGCCCGTAGTTGCCGGAGAGCAGAATCTTATCCTGGGGCCCGAAGGTGGGCGACTTGATTTCAATCCGGTCGGCCTGCTGGGCCCCCACGCGCACCGGGACTTTCGCGGCGGTCGAGTCGTTGAGCAGGCGCATCACCCAGAACTCGGTTTGGGTTTCGTCGGAGAGCACCGCGGCGCGCGGCAGGGTGGGGGTGAGGCGCGGGGCGGTGCGGTCGAGGTCGATTTGCACCGCCAGGTTTTCGGGCAGCTCGGGCACGGGGCCGGTGGGGCGCACGGTGTAACGCTGGGTTTGCAGGGCGGCGTCGGCGGTGGCCAGCACCTCGGCCACGCGGCCCGGCAGGGTGCGGCCGTCGGGCAGGTAGATGCGGCAGGCCTGGCCCACGCGCACGTAGCGCAGCTGCGTCACGGGCACGTCGAGCACGAAGCCAAAGCGGGCGCGGTCGTAGCTCAGGGCCAGCTGCTCGCCGTCCTGCACGTAGTCGCCAGCTAGCTTGTCCACGGTGGCCAGCACACCCGCCTGGCTGGCCTTGATGCGGATGATGCCCGAAAAGCGCAGGCGTGGGTCGCCGGTGAGCTGGTCGAGGTGCAGTACCCGGCTCTCCTTGGTTTGGAGGGTGAAAATGGTTTGGCCGCGCGCCACGCGCTGGCCTGGCACCGGCACCGGGGCCAGCAGGTAGCCGGTGGTGGTGGCGCGCAGCACGTCCTTGGCCGGGTAGGCCGAGAGGGCGCTCAGGCGCAGCACGTCGGTCACGGTGTCGCGCTGCACGGCCCCCACCGTCACCACGGCGCGGGGCTTCACGGTGGTCTCTTCGCCGTCGGCGGGCGCGTCGGCTTCGGGGGCCCCCGAGTGGCAGGCGGCCAGGGCCAGGAGCAGGGCGAACGGAACGAAGCGGAGCATAGGCAAGAGTGAAAAAACGAATGCGGCGGGCCCCCAGGGCCCCTATTCCGCCAAATAATCCAGCGCGTACTGGCTGCGGAGCCGGTCGGTTTCGGCCTGCGTGAGGCTGAATTGTAGGGTGCGGTAGCTCGTCACCAGGTTCAGGTAGTCCAGGATCATCACGTCGCCGGTGGCCAGTTGCTGGCGGGCGGCGCCCACCAGGGCCTCGGCAATGCGCAGCTGCTCGCGGATGCGCGCCGCCAGCGCCTCCGAGGCCCGGATGAGGGCCCCCAGCTGGTCGTACTGCTGCTGCCGCTGCACCGTCAGGAACTGCCGGTAGCCGCGCCGGCTCCGCTCGCCCAGGTCGATGCGCTGGTACTGGAGCTGCCGCTGGTGGCCGTCAAAAATGGGCAGCGCCAGCAGGAATCCCGCCCCCAGGCCCGTGCTGTGCCCCAGGGCCAGCAGCCCGGGCTGCGACGACTGCACGCCCGCGTCGAGCACCGCGCTCAGCTTGGGCCGGTAGCTCGCGTCCACGGCCTGGCGGTCGAGCTGGTAGCGCAGGCTGTCGAGCGTGTACTGGCGCTGGGTGATGGAGGCCAGGCCCGCCAGCGGCCGGCGCACCGGGGCCCCGGGCACGGCCAGCGCCACCAGGGCCGTATCGGCCACGCCGCACAGGTAGCGCAGCGTGCCCAACTCGCGCCGGTAGCCGAGGCGGTTTTGCTCCACCGTCACCTCCTGGGTGCGCACCGACAGGTAAAAGCTCAGGTACTGCGTCTGCTTGAACACGCCCGCGTTCACGAGCTGACGCAGCTGCTGGTCTTGCTGGCGCAGCTGCCCGAGCAGGGCACGGCTGAAGTCGAATTGCAGCTGCGCGGCGTAGGCCGTCAGGAACTGGTCGGTCACGGAGCGGCGCAAATCCAGGGTCGAGAGGCGGCCGGTGTTGCGCAGCACTAACCCCTGGTTGCCCAGGATGCGGTAGTCGGTTTGCAGCTGGAAGCGGTTGAGCACCGGCTTGGTGGCCTGCGCCAAGGTGGCGTAGTTGCCGCCGTTGCTCACGGCCTGGTCGTAGCCCACCACTTGCTCGCCGCTGCTGTTCGTGATGGACGGCGAGGCCACCGCCGCCCCGATGCCGGCCACCTGCACGCCGTTCTGCGCTTTCCGCCGCAGGCTGTCGAGGCGGTTTTGCAGCACCTGGTTGCGCAAGTCGCCCAGCAGCGGGCTCTGGGCGTAGGCCACGTCCAGGAAGTCGGGCAGCGCCCGGGGGCTGCCCGGCTCGGTAGGCGCCGCGGCTGGCAGGGGCCCCAAGGTGGGCGGCGGCGCCCCTTGGGCACGGGCCGCCCCGGCCCCCAGGCCCAGCGCCAGGGCCCCCACGGCTAGCCAACGAAAAACAGAAAGCACCACGGCGAATAAAAAATAGGAGAAACCAGCACCGAACGCTGCAAAAGTCCCCCGCAAATCTGAAGCAAAGTTGGCGATTCTGGCGCCGGGGCCCTACTTCTGCTTTGGCAAGTTAGGTGAGCAGTTTGGGGGTGAATTTCGGGCGGTATCAGCGGTGCGTTGGCGAACGGCAGCCAGCAGGGCCTCGTCTGCTTGGAGCAGGTTCCGCAGCTTCCGGGCAGTGGCAGTTTGGCACTGGCAAAGGACAGGCAGGGAATCGTTGCGTGGCCTTCGCGTTGGGCCCCGAGCATAAAAGGCAGCGCCGCTGGGCGAAGGTCGGCCTGGCCAGCCCGTCCCAAGGCGAGGCACGGATAAAGTGGTGCAGGGCGTCGTGGCTGGGACCGGGCAAGCGCCCGGCCCGGCGCGCCACAGTGCTTCGGCGAGCGCGAAACAAGGCCTTGAAACAGGGCGGGCCATGCGCGAGCTGGCCGGGCCAACGCGGCCGAAAGCGGGTGGCGTGGCCCGCTACGTAATTCCCCGCTTTTTTCAGTTATAGGCAACTCCATGCCCCCAATTTATCACAGCCCTACCTGCTCCCTAACTCGCCAAAGTAGAGCCAATAGGTAGTCGATATAGCCGTCGCATCCAGGTTGTGTTTCTTTATCCGCACCGCGGCCGCAATCAACTTGCTTATGAGTTAGTTAAAACGCGTATTCCGGAAGCGGGGGGCCCTTGAACAGCTCTTCCTTCTCCGCCTCGGAGTTGCCAAATAGGCGCGCGATTTTTTGCACCGAGGGGCTCGCCAAGACGCCCACGGCAGCGTTGACGACCGACCCGCCCAGCGCCGTTTAGGGTACGCCAGCCGCGGCACGCCCGCCGGCAGCTGGCGTCTGCTCCAGTTGGCGGTGGGCGGCCACCGGATCTTATCTATATGCTTGCTGATTAGCGAGTTGGTGGATACGCGGCTCGTAGGTAATACCCAGCAGGCGGGTCACAGCAAAGATGACTTTCGTGTAGCCGTGCTGTGGACGTCGGTGGGCCGCACGGCGTGGCGCAGCAGGCCCTCCAGCAGGTGCGTCGCCTCGCAGTCGGCGGCACTGGATACGGTCGAGTCGAAGACGAGCAGCGTCTCGTCCACGTAAGAGTGAGCCGTTAGGCCGCATCGGTTGCCGCAGTAATTGAATGAGGCGCTGCCACCGAGCGAGTCCACGGCCAGGTCTTGTTTCTGCTCGTCGCCGCTGCTGTGCAGCTTCTCAGCCAAGAAAGCTAATGCGGCTTGTAAAGTACTGTATGACCGCCTCGTCGCCAAAGGCAAGAACGGAAAGATGGCCCTAATTGCCGTCTGCAATATGTTGCTCAAGCAAGCTTGTGCCATTGTGAAGTCTGGCGTTCCCTATCAAGCAGATTTTGCTAAACTTTTGGATTCAACCCTTGTGTTTCAACACATTTCATTCTTTGTCCAAACTACTAACGCAACCTCGTCTCGCTGAACAAACCAGCCCTACTGACCTTTGAAAATACTGTTTTGAAGTGGGAGTGTTATGTTTGCAATCAACCTGTTTAACCTTTGAGTCAAACTTTTAACTAAGGCCAAAGGTGTGCTTTTCTGAATCCTACGCCTAATAACGAGCCTGAGGCCATTTTTCAAGACGAAGAAAAAGCAAGGCCATACGTTGACCTGATTTACTCGGCAACGTCACCTGCTATCCAGTGGCCTACGCCTGGGTAAGGCTGCGTGAGAGTGCGCGTAGCTTTGCCTCCAGTTCCTGGGCGGCTAGGGCGCAGGCAGTTTCTATCTTCGAAAATAAGGACAGCAAGCCGGTCATGGTTTCTCGGCTGGCGCCATCACCCACGGAAATCAGGCTCACTGCCAGGGCTTGAATGGCTTTGGTGATGTCCTCAAATGCTGGGTCCATGCCCATCGTGGCAAAGGTGGGAAGGATGGAATGCGTGGCGCGCTTCAGGGCAATCCAGTCCTTTTCGCCAATGGCCTGTTTCATGGTTTGCACCAACTGCGGAATTTCCTGTAGGTAGAGGCCAATCATTTCGGCCATGCGGGCCTCGCTTTTAGTTATCCGTTTCAGGTAGTCGAAATTGACGCAGGTCTGAGGCGGAGCTTGCAGGTGGCCGGCGGCCGGCGCCACGGCGGTTTGAGCGAAATCGGCTTGCTTTAGGTACTTGATGATTTTGCTGTAGAGCAGCTTGTCATCAATCGGTTTCGAGATGTAGTCGTTCATGCCTACCGCCTTGCATTTCTCCACGTCTACCGTCGTCACGTCGGCCGTCAGCGCAATAATGGGCACGGTTAGGTGCAGCTCGTTACGGATGTATTCGGTGGCCTCAAAGCCATTCATAACCGGCATTTGTAGGTCCATGAGCACGATGTCGTAGCGGGTAGCGCGCAGCTTTTCGAGCGCTATTCGGCCGTTGGCCGCTACCTCCATCTCAAAGCCGAAGTCTTCCAGCAGCGTCTTCATCAAAAGCTGATTCAGGGCAATGTCTTCCACCACCAGAATTTTGATGTCCTGAAACCCGGTTTCCAGCGCTATGGTCAGGCCCGACTCGGCGTCGGCTTTCTCGGTGGTTTTGCCAAAGCTTAGGATGAAGCTGAAGGTCGAGCCTACCCCCACCCGGCTTTTTACGTGGATGGTGCCGCCCTGGGGCTCCACCAGGTTTTTGACAATGGCCAGGCCCAGGCCCGTGCCGCCGTACAGGCGACTCGTGCCGCTGGTGGCCTGCTGAAAATCGTCGAATACAGTGCCCAGCTTTTCTTCCTCAATGCCGATGCCGGTATCGGTTACGGCAAACTCCAGGATAACTTTTTCCGGGTCCTGCACCAGCATCCGCACGCCCACGGTGATGGTGCCTTCGCTGGTAAACTTGACGGCGTTGCTTACCAGGTTGAGAATGATTTGGTGCAGCCGCACTGGGTCGCCCACCAGCACTTCCGGAATTTTAGCGTCGTAGTCCATCACCAGCGTCAGGTTTTTCTCCTGAATCTTGGTTTCGAACAGGTGTACCATCGCCGCCACCGACGCCGAGAGCTTGAATGGGATTTGCTCGAAGGTCATCTTGCCCGCGTCCACCTTGGCCAGGTCCAGGATGTCGTTGATGAGGACAATCAGCGTATCGCCGCTGAGCTTGATGGCCGTCAGGTATTCACGCTGCTTGTCGGTGAGTTCCGTCTTCAGCACCACCTTCGTAAAGCCGATGATGGCATTCATGGGCGTCCGAATTTCGTGGCTCATGTTGCTGAGAAATTGCTGCTTGGCCTTCACCGCGTTTTCGGCAATGCCGGTGGCGCTTTCGGCTTTGGCTTGGGCTTCTTCGGCCCGCACGGTAGCGCGCTCGGCCGCAAATTTGGCTTCAATCAGCTCGGTGGCAATGCGCTTTTGGTCAGTTACGTCGCGGGCCACAATCACTACCCCCAGCACCTTGCCCTCGTCGTTCTTATACACCGACCCGTTGAAGAGTACATCCGTCAGCTTGCCGTCTTTATGACGGAGCGTGAGGGGCGAATCGGCCACCGTGCCCTTGGCAAATACTTCCTGGTACACCTCGCGCGCCATCTGCGGGTCGGTGAAATAGGCGAAGAAATCGGACCCAATCAGCTGCTCACGCTCCATGCCGGTGATGTAGACCGTGGCCAGGTTCATGTCCGTGATTTTGCCTTCCGGGCTGATGGTAACGAGCGGGTCGCGGCTGGCCTCAATCAGCCCCCGGGCGTAATTAGCTACGCGCAGCTCGGCGGCCCGCTTCACTTTCTCGTCGTTTTGAAAAGCCAGCTCCTTGTTGGCAATCACCAGTTCAGCGGCCCGCTTCTCCTTCTCGTCGTTCTGAAAAGCCAGCTCAATGTTGGCCACACTTAGCTCTTGGGCCCGCTTTTCCTTTTCGTCGTTCTGGAAGGCCAGCTCCGCATTGGCCACGATTAACTCCTGGGCCCGCTTTTCCTTCTCATTATTCTGAAAAGCCAGCTCCTCGTTGGCGATGCTCAACTCAGCGGCGCGTTTTTCCTTCTCGTCATTTTGAAACGCCAATTCGGTGTTGGCAATGCCTAGTTCCTGGGCCCGCTTTTCCTTCTCATCGTTCTGAAAGGCCAGTTCCTTGTTGGCAATGAGGAGTTCCTGGGCGCGCTTTTCCTTTTCATCGTTTTGAAAGGCTAGCTCCTTATTGGCAATGCCGAGCTCGGCGGCGCGCTTTTCCTTCTCGTCGTTTTGGAAGGCCAGTTCTTCATTGGCAATGCCCAGCTCGGCCGCGCGTTTTTCTTTTTCGTTGTTTTGGAAGGCGAGTTCTGCGTTGGCGATGCTCAACTCAGCGGCGCGTTTTTCCTTTTCGTCGTTCTGAAACGCCAGTTCCGTATTGGCCACACTTAACTCTTGGGCCCGCTTTTCTTTTTCGTCGTTCTGAAAAGCCAGCTCTTCGTTGGCAATGCTGAGCTCGTCGGCCCGCTTTTCCTTTTCATTGTGCTGGAAAGCCAGCTCTTTATTGGCAATGCCCAGTTCTGTGGCCCAGTTTTTCTCTGCTACTTCCCGCGCCACTATCCTGGCGCCCAGTACGGTGCCCTGGTCGTTCTTGTTCACGGAGGCGTCAAGCAACACCTCGGTCAGCGTGCCATTGGTGTGCCGCAGCGTGAACGGCACGTTGCTGACCGCCCCGCTGGCCATCACTTCCCGGTAGGCCTCCCACACCAATTCCGGCTCGGTAAAAAAGGCAAAGAAGTTCGCCCCCAGCAAGGTGTCGCGTTCTACCCCCGTCAGCGTTACGGCTGCCTCGTTGGTGTCGAGGATGTTACCCCCCACATTAACAGTAGCCAACAAGTCCTGGCTGGCTTCAATTAAGCGCCGATATTTTTTTTCACTTTCCTTCATCATGGCTAGTTCACCGGCCGCGAAGGCAAGCGCTTACTTAATTATAGGTGGGGTAGGAACTTACTCATTGACCAGCGGCAAGTCCTATTTAATAAAAGGTATTTAGTATTGATATAATACAAAAATTAGCGCAAGTTTACAGGCAGCATACCGCTGACTGCCATGTAAGGTACCACTTTTGTGCCGTAAGGAAATTTATATTCGGAGCAGCGTAACTCCTGGCCCACCCAACCGGCTGGCTAGGCAGTTAAAGAGCTGCGTTTTAGAGCCCATCGCTACCCCGCAGCTGCGCTTGCTCAAACGTAGCTTGTTTGTAAAGACAGCACCTCAGCAGTATCTACGGCGTAGTCGCCGTCCACTGCCTCTGCTCGCATTGCGCGGAACTTGCCAGCTAATCTAACTGCCCTCGATTTAGCTAATATTTTAATTATCATTGTCTTAACCACGGTCTGACCTGATGTGCATCTGTACGCTTTCCTACTCGGTAAGCTACTGGTTGAGTTCGAAGTAGCCTAGTTCAGCGAGGTGCGCCTTACTAAGCCGCCTCATTCAACCAATTGAAGAAAACTAGGTCCTCCACCTGTCCCGTCCAACTTGGCCACCTCACAAGTCCCCACATCGGGTAGACGCTGGCTCAGGTCTTCGGTTTTAGAGGGTATAGGGTAAAAACATAGGGATTTACCTTTACCGGATGAATCGCCGGGCTTATTCAACCGGTTTGACGGACGAACAATGGCTTCTGGTGGAGCCCTGCGTGCGGACCAGTGGCTACGGGCGTCCGCCGCTGCCTCCCAAACGGGAATTGCTCAACGTCTTTTTTTGCCAAGGCCGCGCCGGCAGCGCCTAGTCCTTGTTGCCACACGCCCTGGCGCACGGACGGAACCCGGGACTAGCTATTGGACGAGTTGTGCCGGGCCGTACGCCAACCCGCGCAGCCGAGCCCACGGCCGGGGCCATCGATACGCAGTCCGGGCGGACGGGCGCTAAAAGGGGGGCTGCTACGGCGACGATGCCGGCAAACAAGTAACTGGTCGTAAGCGCCGTATCGTGGTCAACACCGAAGGGCTGCCCTTGGCCGTGCAGGTCCAGCTGGTCAGTGTGCAAGACCCGGTGGGGGCCGGCTCGGTGCTGGTCGAGGCCAAAGCCCGCGCCCCGAACTTACAACCGGTCTGGGTCGATGACCACTACCAGGGTCCACTGGCCACCCATGCAGCCGAAGCGCCCGGGCGGCCAGTGGCAGTGGTGCGCAAACCGCTGAGCCAAAAAGGCTTCGTGGTGCTGACCCGGTGCTGGGTTGTGGAGCGCACCTTCGCTTGGCTAGGCAGGTGCCGACGCCTCGCCAGGCGCGATTGCGAAACCAATCCGCGTAACAGCAAGGCCCAGATTAAGATAGGTATGAGTAACTTAATGCTCCGGCGATTTACTAAACGGACAATATCTAAACTTTATGATTGAATTATCCTACTCCTTTTTAGAAATGAGCCACAAGAGGAATTGTTTGCCATGGTGCGGGCCGAAGCTTCCCTTGCTTGCCCTATTAGTCCCGTAGCCGTTGGCTAACGCAGGGCTATCCTAGCTGCCCGCGTAGCGCTACTTTCGTTGCCTTATCTTCTTCCTATGCCTGATTCCTTAGGGCTGCTTAATGCCATTACTCCGCCTGACGAGCTACTGCGCGACCTGCTAGCCGTCTCCCTTGCCGGCGTCATTTTCTATGCCCCAATTTATGACCTCAGCGGTTCGGGCGAGCTAGTAGACTTCTCCCTCGAGTATCTCAACCCCGCCGCCCAGCGACTGTTGCATCTGTCCGAGCGACCTATGGTGACTCATAATGCGCAATGGCCCCATAGCAAAGCGCACGGCACTTTCCAGTTCCACGTCGACGCCTTTGTCAGCGGCGAGACCCGCGAGTACAACGTCAATGACCAGGCCGGCGGCGATGTTCACTGTTACCACCTGGCCGCCCGCCGCTCTGGCGCAGGCCTTCTGGTAAGCTTTACCGACACCGCCGACCAGCCCTGCTCGCCCGTGGAGCTGGCGCTGCGTGAAAGCCAAGCCCGCGAGCAGGAAGCCCGCGCCGAAGCCGTAGCGCAGCGCAACCGCCTGCTTCGCCTCTTCAGTCAGGCCCCAGCGCAGATTAACCTCTTCGCCGGCCCCAACCACGTTTGGACCCTGGTGCACCCCCGCACCCAAGAGCTGCTGCCCAACCGCCCGTTGCAGGGATTGCCGCGCCGCCAGGCCCTGCCCGAGCTGCCCGAGGAACAGCACGAGTTATTTGACCGCGTGTACCGCACGGGCCAGCCCGTGCATGCCTTCGAAGAGCTCGTTCGCTCCGACCGTTTTCACCAGGGGGAGCTGCAGGAAGAGTACTTCGACCTCACTTTTCAGCCCAAGTTCGACGCGGCCGGACAAATAGAAGGCGTTATGAGCTTTGCCGTCAACGTCACCGAACGGGTGCGCAACCGGCAGCAGGCCGAGGCGCTTCAGGCCCAAGTGCTGGCAGTGGCCCAGAGGTTGGCCCAGGAGCGTGAGGCGTTTTTCCACATCCTGGCCGATACCCCCGCCGCAGTGGCCTTGTTACGGGGCCCACAGCACTGCTTTGAATACGTCAACACCGCCTACCAGCAGCTTTTCCCCGACCGGCAGCTCACCGGAAAGTCCGTGGCCGAGGCCCTGCCCGAAACCAAAGAGGCTGGCTTTCTGACCCTGCTCGACCGCGTGTACCAGACCGGCGAAACCTTCTTCGGCCAGGAACTGCCCATGCGCCTCGCGCCGCCCGACGGCCGGCCGGTTCAGCAGGTATACTACACCTTCACTTACCAGGCCTACCGCGAAAACGACCAGCTGGCTGGCATTTCCATCTTTGCCTTCGATGTCACCGAGCAGGTACTTGCCCGCCAGCAGCGCGAAGCCGAGCGCCAGCAACTGCACCATCTCTTTATGGAGGCGCCAACGCCTATCGTCATTCTCGATGGCCCCGACCTGGTGTTTCAGCTTGTCAATCCGGCCTACCAGCGCATTTTCCCCGGCCGCGCGCTACTCGGCAAGCCCGTGCTAGCTGCTCTGCCCGAAATCGCCGGGGCGCCTATTTACCAGCACTTGCGGGGCGTGTATGAAACCGGCGAAACCTTCGTAGCCCAGGAATTACCCATGCAACTGGCCCGCTACGACGGCGGCCCCCTGGAGGAGCTGTACTTCACCTTCACCTACCAGGCCCGCCACACTACGCGGGGGGGAGTCGATGGCGTACTAGTGTACGCCAACGAGGTCACCGACCAGGTGCAGGCCCGGCGCGTGGTAGAGGAAGGCGGCCAGCAGGCTCGGGCATTGGCCGCGGAGCTCCGTGTGGCGAACGAGCAGCTCGTGCGCACCAACATCGACCTGGATAATTTTATCTACACGGCCTCGCACGACCTTAAAGCACCCATTTCCAACATCGAAGGCCTGCTCTACCTGCTGCAGGAGGACCTGCCGCCCGGCGTGATTCAGCAGGAAAACGTGAGTCCTACCCTCATCCGCATGCTCGACGCGGTGGAGCGCTTCAAGCGCACCATCGACCACCTGACGGATGTGTCCAAGCTGCAAAAGGAACACACCCCTGCCACTGCCTCCGTTAATCTGGCCACCGTTATTGAGGACGTGCGCCAGGACTTGGTGCCCTTGCTGCTGGCCACCGGGGCTAAGCTGATGGTTGATGTTCCAGCCTTGCCCACCATCCATTTCTCTGAGAAGAACCTGCGCAGCATCGTGTATAACCTGCTCAGCAATGCCCTCAAGTACCACTCGCCCCACCGCACTCCGCATATCGACGTGCGGGCCCATGTCCGGGCGGGCTATACGGTGTTAGAAGTGCACGACAATGGGCTCGGGCTCGCCCCAGCCCACCTGCCGCGCCTGTTCACTATGTTCCAGCGCTTCCACGACCACGTGGAGGGCACCGGCATCGGCCTCTATATGGTCAAGCGCATGGTCGAGAATGCTGGCGGGCGCATCGAGGTGCACAGCCAACTGGGGGCCGGTACTACCTTTTTCGCGTTCCTGCCCCACGCCATCACCCTCGCTGCGTAGTCTTTTTTTACCTTCTTGCCTTCCTAGATACTATGGCCGCCATCAGCTGCACTCTGCTTGTCGACGACGACGAAACCACCAACTTTCTCAACCAGGCCCTGCTCCGGCGCATGGCCGTTACCGACACCGTGCTAGTGGCGGGCAACGGACTGGAAGCGCTCGATCTGCTGCACACCCACTGCGCAGCGGTAGCGTTACCCACCTGCCCCGCCCTCATTTTACTCGACATGAAAATGCCCCGCATGAATGGGTTCGAGTTTCTGCAAGCATACGCCCAGCGCCCACTCGCCCATAACCCGGCCGTTATCATCATCATGCTCACCACCTCCCTCAATCCCAAGGATGTCGAGCAGATGCGGAACTTGCCCATTGCCGGCTACCTTACCAAGCCGCTGACCCGCGAAAAAATCGGCCAGATTGTTAGGGAATACTTCGACTACCCCGCGCCGGCAGACAGTTAGGCGAGTAAACCACGGCGTTCTAGATGGGGTGACTTGTCTGGGTGTGGGTGGACGAGTAGGATGGTTCAGCAAAGCAGGACAACTTTGGAACGTTGAAGTGGTCTAGTTGAGCGGGGGAAAACTAGGTGATATTAACAAGTTGTTGTTGGTGAAATAGATAAGGTTTTAAATAGCCGCTACTGGAGTGGCGGCGCTTGTGGTTGTGGTAGTCAAAATAGTCGGCCACGCTGGCTTGCGCGTCGGCTAGGTCGATAACGACGGGCCACTCGCGCGGTTCGAGTAGTTCGGTTTTGAGGCGCGACTAGGGGCCCTCGGCTTGGGCATTGCCGTAGCACTCGCCGCGGCTGTCCCAGGGTTAGGCCTTGGCGTCGCGCAGCAGTGTTTTGTACGCGTTGCCCGTGTACCGGCCGCCCCGGCCAGAGTGAACAACCAGGCCCGGAATGGGCCGTTGCGCGAGCAACGCCCGTTGCGAAGCGGCGGTAACCCGCGCCCCGGGCGTGTCGGCCCGCACTTGCCAGCCCACCACCTGCTTGGTGCACACATCCTGGAAGGCAAAGCAGTAGGCCCGCTGGCCGCTAGCGAGCGGCAGATCGGTAATGTCGCTGACCCACGCGCGATTGGCCTGGGCCGGGCGCGGCCGGTCAAGCCGCCGGTTGGGGGCGCAATGCTTGCCATGGGTCGAACCCGTCGTGCGTGGCGTGGAGGCCTTCGACTGCAGGGCTTTGCGGCCGTGGCGACGCAACGCTGCGCGTAAGGCTTGTCGACCCGCGCGGTGTCCCAACTCGCGCGGTTCGCTTGCAGCCAGCGGGTGCCGTAGCGCCGCTGGTGGCCACCAAACGCGTCGACCAGCGCTGTTTCCCAAGCAGGCCCGGCGGTGGTTTCTGCGCGCTGGCACCAGGCACGATAGCGGCTACGACGGCCAGCACTTTGCAGAGCAGCTGCACCAAATAGCGAAGCCGTTGCTGGCCAATGAACTGCAACTGGCTCACGGCGTCGAGGTAGTCGAGAAGGTGGCGGCAGCTTTTTTTAAACCCTCCAGTTCCTGGGCCAGCCGTCTGTTGGCTAGGCGCAGGATCCGCGCCTAGCCAACAGACGGCTGGGCCTGTGGGCAAGGGCAGCTGGGCCACTTTCTGCCACTGGTAAAGTAGTTTGGCGTGGATGCCAAGGGCGCGGGCGGCGAGCGTCGGGCGGCTTTCGCTGGCCAGCCGCGGGGCTCCCTCCGAACGGCCGCATCGTAGTGCGACCGTTCGGAGGGAGAGGCTTTTCCATGGGTTTGGGAAGGTAGCGCTCAGTGCTCCCCTGTTGCGCTCGGCCACCTCATTCTTATTGATACCCCCGCGCATGGCTCCTGGTTGAACATAGCTGAAATTGAATTTTCGTTCCTGAGCCGGTAGGTATCTGGACCGTCCGGTTGCTTCGGTCGACTAGGTCTGATAGGTCGTCACGTAGTAGCAAGACCAGCATAATGCTCACCCCAAACCTCGCAACTGGCAACTTAGAGCAACCTATGCCCGCATTAGGTTAGTGAAGTTATACCTGACTATTTAACTTTTTTAACCACTAAAAAATAGTTAGAAAAAGGCTAAAACAGGTTTTCTAATTCCTCTGGGACTATCTCAAGATTTTCCCGTTCGGCGCGACCAGAATGGTTTCCGCCGGATTTTCGTCCCGCTCTGTCCCTTGATGTCCCCGGAAGGCGCCGGCCAGAGTGTTGGGGCGTGGCGACCGGCCCCGTCGTAGGGGCCGCGGGCGCTGGGGGCACGGGCACGGGGTGCGGCTCGTGGGCCAACGGGGCGCAAAACGCCGGCAAGCCCCACCGCGTTGGTTACCCAGGTGCTGTGCTCGGGTCTTACCCCTTGCGCGGTTGCTGGTCTCCACTGGTCGGCGGGTTGGCCGTCCCCCGGCGGCTAATCGGGCGGCAACGGTTCCGAAAACGAGCGGCGCGCTCCTCGGGCACAAAAGCCCCACCGCTGGCGGAGTCGGCGATACCTGGCCGCAAGCGTTATTCGATTGGTAGCGACGGCATATAGCCCAGTGATCCGTTATACGGCCCCTACACGTCCTTCCAGACTGTCAAAATTCGTTAGCGAGAACGAAGTTGGAAGTTTCCCCCTATTTGCGTAACAATACCCAACCCTCTACAGACCCGGTTCTGAGTCCTGTACCAGTCACTACTAATAATGTCTTGTAAAGTGATTTACAAGTTTTTACTTAAACGCAAAAAAGTGCAACTAATGAATGTTTGCTTAATCTATAAGTATTTACCAATAAGCAGGAGCTTTGATCTTAGCTAATATATTGTGGCTAAATTACTGAGCTTTTATAAATTATTGCTATACCTTTGAAAATGAGCAGTCGTCATAATAATCCTTTTATTTCATTTTATTTAATTATTTTATGAAATATTTTTATCCATTCCGATTCCTAGCCTCTTTGGTTATGGCTTTTCTACCATGGCCCAGGATAGCCCAAGCAGCACCCTTTGCCTCAGGCAACGTTGTAGTTGCCCGCGTGGGTGACGGATCTGCCTCTCTCTCCAACGCAGCTACGGAAGTATTTCTAGATGAATACACCCCAAGTGGAACGTTGGTCCAAACCATTGCCTTGCCCACCTCGGTAAGCGGCACCAACCGCATCCTGACGGCCAGCGGCAACAACAGCTACGAGCTGGGCATGACCCGCTCGGCCGATGGCCGTTACCTGGTGCTCACGGGCTACAGCGCTGCGCCAGGTACTACGGGCGTAGCCGCCTCGGCGGCCACCGACATCACGCGGGTAATTGCCCTCATTGCGGCTGATGGCACCGTTGATACCAGTACCAGTACCGGCACTGCCTTCAGCGGCAGTAGCATTCGCACGGCGGCCACGGTCAATGGCACCAGCTTTTATAGCGTGGGCGGCAATTCGGGCGTGCAGTACCAGGCGTTTGGCAGCGCCATGACTACGCAGCTCAATACGGCGCCCATTAATATTCGCAGCATCAACGTGGCGAACGGCGGCCTCTACATCTCGACTAATTCTGCTGCTTACTTTGGCCTGAACCAAGTGGGTAACGGCCTAGCCACGACCGGTGGCCAAGCCGTGACGGTGCTGCCTGGCTTTCCTGGTGCCACAGCCGGCTCTAGCCCCAACGGCTTCTACTTCGCTGACCTGAGCGACGCCGTGCCCGGCGTGGATGTGGTGTACGTGGCAGACGACCGCAGCACGTCCGGTGGCATTCAGAAGTGGAGTTTAGTAGCGGGCAGTTGGGTACTCAACGGCACTATTGCCGGCAGTGCCTCAACTGCGGTACGCGGCCTCAATGGCTTAACCCGTGGCACGGCGGTAGCGCTGGCCGCCACTAGTGCCAACGGGCTGTTTTCCCTGACCGACAACACGGGCTACAACGCGGCGCCTACGCTCATTGCCCTGCCCACGGCCATTGCCGGCGCCAGGGCAAATACGGCGTTTCGGGGCATGGCTTTCGCGCCGATGGCTGCGTCGCCCACTATTGCCAGCTTCACGCCCGGTAGCGGGCCGGTTGGTACTACGGTCACGGTTACAGGTGCCAATTTTTCCGGGGCCAGCGTATTGCTAATGAACGGAGTAGGGGTGTCCGCGTTCACGGTGATAGATGCGGCTACCATCACGTTTACAGTGCCTGCGGACGCCACTTCTGGCCTACTGGCCGTGACGACGCCCGGTGGCACGGCTACCAGCGCAAGCCCCTTCGCGGTGATGGTGCCTGTGGTGGCGCCCACTATTGCTAGCTTCACGCCCACTGCGGGCGGTCCGGGCACTACCGTCACTATTACCGGCACCAACTTCACAGGTGCCACGGCCGTTAGCATTGGCAGCCTAGCAGTGCCGGCCTACACCGTTGTGTCGGCCACCACTATCACGCTAGTATTGCCCAGCAGCGCCGCCAACGCGAGCGGCCCGCTAACGGTGGTGACGCCCGGTGGCACGGCCACTAGCACGGCCTCGTTCAACCTGACGCTGGCGGCCGTGGCCAGCCAGGCGCTACCCGGCCTCGCCCTGTTTCCTAACCCGGCCATCGACTATGTGGTGGTAAAGCTGCCTAAAGCGGGCGCCGCTACCGCTGCGCTGCGCGACCTTATGGGGCGGCTGGTGTTGGCACCCGTGGCCCTGGGGCCCCAGCAACCCCTGTACCTGCCGGCTGGCCTAGGCCCCGGCGTCTACCTGCTCGAAGTGCGCCAGGGTTCGGAAACGGCTGTACGCCGGCTAGTGAAACAATAGCCTTACCCCTGGCGCAAGCCAAAAAATTGGAGCGCCTAACGCAAAAGGCCTCGCCCGAAAATTCGGGCGGGGCCTTTTGCGTTAAAAAGAAATAGCGCCGCAAGTTGGCCGGTTAACGTTGGGGCGGGGGGGGCTAGGGCTAAAGCTGTTGAGGAAATCACCAGAACGTCAGGCAGCGGAGCATTTTATGGAACTGTATTGGTTTACACATAACTCAAGGAGTCGAGTAAAATGCTTAGCCGTTTGAATTTATTTGTATTCTGTCAGCTGGAATTTATTTTTTAAACGACTGTTTTGCAGTGCTATAAAGATAATTGGATTTTTAGTTGGCCCGGTGCTGACTGCCGACCGAAGCTACTTGCTGGCCAGCGGCATCCTCGCCGACGCGTGGCGGGGGCTGCGCCTAGTGGCCCTGCCCACGAAAAGGCCTCCAACTACCGCAGCGGTAATTGGGGCTTTTTCGTGGGTAGGGCCGGAGCTTACTCCACCGCTACCTTGGTGGTTAGCTTCAGGCCGTCGGCCGTTTGCCACGTAACGAAATACAGGCCGCTGGCCAGCGGCTGGCGCGGCTTGATGGTAGCTTCGGCCGTGCCAGCGGCGGCCACGTGCGTCAGCACCAAGCGGCCCACGTTGTCGAACACCTGCACCGTGCCGCCCGGGGGAGGCAGATTGGTGGCGAGCAGCCTAAAGCCACTGCCAGTAGCGGGGTTAGGATAGGCCACAAGGGCGGGGGTAAGCGCCGCGCCGTCGAAGCGCACAGCCACTACAGGCGAGTAATGCGCCTGGTTATCGATATCGACTTGGCGCATGCGGTAGTAGCTCAGGCCCGGCAGCGGCGCCGTGTCGAGGGTGACATAGTTGTGGCGGCTGGTGGTGGTGCCCTGGGCCGCCACGCGCTCTAAGTCGGTAAACGTGCGGCCATCGGCCGAGCGCTGCACCATGAAGTAGGCGCTGTTTTGCTCCGATGCCGTGGCCCAGGCTACCTGCACGGCCGCGCCTAGACGTACGGCCGTAAACTGCACCAGCTTAACGGGCAGCGTCACTGGTGGGGTGCCGGTCAGCGGGTTGTCTACTTTGTTGGTAGAAGCCAGCGCGAAAAACGAGGTGCTGTTAATTGTGGTCAGTGCTGACGCCGAGGCGGTGTAACCACGCGGGTCGGCGGGCGAAAATACCCCTGCGCCGCCAGCCGTGCTCCAGGGGCCACTCGCACCGTCGGAGATGGCCACGCGCAGGTTGCCAGGCACGTGTACTTCTTCGTCTTCCACGTCGGTATTGAAGCTCAATTGCACTGTGGGTTCGTTGAGGGTGCCCGACAGCAGCTGGATGCGGTAGTAGCGGTTGGCCGACATGTTGGAAAGCGTCGCGTCGAGACTGCCGGCCGGGGCGGCGTTGATGATTTCTGCCAGTACCACTGGGCTCGTCGAGGCCGCCTGGGGCGTGATGGTGACGGGCCGGTAGCGGCTGCCCAGGCCCACTGGAAACACCCGGATGCTGGTAGCCGCGTCGGGCAGGGCCATGGCCAGGCGGCCAGCTACGTAGGAAGTCGTGCTTGCTCCCACAATCGGCTGCATGGTAGCGTTGCTAAGCGATAGGATGTTGCTGGTACCCGTGTAGATGAGGCCGTTCCGCATGGTTAGCATATTGATCACTGTCACGTTGGTATTCGTGCCGAGCATGAGGTACTTGGCTCCGGCCTTTTGCAGGTTGTAAAAGGTCGTGGTGCCGTTCAGCGTGCGGTTGTTGTCGGTCGTGAACACGGCCAGGCTGCTGCCGCTACTGGTATCAAAGTCGCCACTGTTGCTGAAATTGCCATGCAGGATGATGGTGCTCGAAGCCGCCGCAAAATAGCTGTTGGCGAGGTTGAAAAAGTCGCCCGTAACGCGCAGGTAGTTCGTATTGCTCGGGTCCGGAGCGGTGTAGGTGCCCGCGTTCGAGAAGCTGCCTAGCACGTTCACGTCGCCACTCGCCACGGTGAGGGTTCCGCTGGTGGTGTTGCTGAAGTTGCTATTGACGACCAGCGTGCCCACGCCACCCGTGTAGGAACCGCTGTTGGCGAAGGTGGTGCCAACAGTGAGGTTGCCGGCTTTAACGTTCGCATTATAGGTGCCGCTGTTGCTGAAAGCAGTGCCCACCGTCACATTACCGCTCCCGTTGTTCAGCGTGCCGCCGTTGGCGAACGTAGTCCCGATGCTGACGGAGCTCACGCCCAGATTGAGTTCCCCCCCCGTTGTGGTGGTCAAAGATGCCCCCGTCGTCAGGGCCCCATCATTCAGGTTGAGCGTGCCGCTCACGGTGGCGCCGCTCGTGGCCGAAGTTAGGTTGATATTCTGGCTGGTGGGGTTGTCCACAGTGGTGCCCACCCCCACGGTCAGTGCGCCGTTGATAGTCAGGTCCAGGTTGCTCAGCTGCTTGGCGTTACCGCCCGAAAAGGTCAGGTTGTTATAGGTGTCGCGGGCGGGCAGCTGCACCGCCCCCGAGTAGTCGACCGTGCCGCCGCTGGGGGCCATAAACGTGGAGTAATTGCCAGCCGGAAACAAAGCCGAGCCAATGCGCACGGTGCCATTGCCGCTCACCGTGTTGAAGTTGTTAGCAGCGTTGGGGCCCAGGTCCAGGGTGCCATCAAGGCGCAGGGTGGCGGCGCCGCGGCCCGCGCTGCCCGACGTGATGAGGTGGCCGCTGCGAATGACCACCGGGTTGGCCAGGGTAGGGAAGGTGGTTGGTAGAGGAGATGAGTCGGTACCGTCAGTATTGTAGGTCCAGGCTGCGGCATCAGTCCAAATAGCTCCGGCCGAAAGGCTCGCCGTAGCATTACGGCTGTAGAAAGTAGGCACTGCGCCAAACTCCGACGCTTCGCCGCCTGTGTAGTCACCATCAAAGTAAGTAGTTGACGCGCTGAGCGTATTGGCCGTGGTGCTTACGACGCTGCCTGCTATCCCACCCTGCGGCGTCCAAGCACCATCCAGGAAGCGGCCCAGCTTATAGTTGGCTTCTGTGCCATTCACATCGTTGCCCACGCCGTTGTCGATGTAGGTGAACACCTGCGATACAGTAGGTGAGCTAAATCCAGTGCTGCTTACTTTCCAGTAAAAGCCCAACTCTTTAGCTGCTGGGTCGGTCGTAGAGGGGTGAGCTAGGTCGATGGGCTGCACCATGAGAGTGCCAGCGGCCGAGTTAGCCGCCACGTTCATGCGTACGGGCGTGTACTTGGCAGCGGCCCCCACCGGAAACGTGAAATCGAGCGCACCGCTGGGGTAGCTCTTACGTAAGCCTAGGTCAGCCACGATGCCATTGGTACGGATAAAGCGCGTGGTACCGAAGCCAGTCACCGCACCGGCTGCCGGATTGCTGAGCCACAGCAAATTCGAGCCGATGGTGAGCACCCCATTGGTCATGGTGAGCACCTTGGTAATCTCTTGATTGGCCGTAGTGCTGGCGCCGGCCGTGTTGTTCAGATTTACGTTGCCAAAGCGACCCTTGCCATCACCACCGATGGTCTGGTTAGCGGTGCCAGCCAGAACCAGGCTACCCGTGCCGGAACCGCCGCTGAGGTGCGTCGCGTAATTGAGCACGTCGCCCTGGGCCGTAATAGTCTTGCCATTATCGTCGAGCGTGCCTTTAGTCAACATTAGCGTACCAGTTGTTAGGACATTGCCACCGAGCTGCAGGGTGCCGTTGGTTTGCGGGGTATTTACTACCAGGCTACCAAAAACCGTCAGGTTGCTGGCAGTGCCCGTGAGCTGCTGCGTGGCTAGGCCACCCAGAAAGCTCGTGGTCTGCGTGGTGGTGATGGGTTGAAATCCCCCAGCATTTAGCGCCGTGCTGGCAGAGGTGTTGTTATTAAGGAGATTTTGGTAGATATTCAACCCCAGGCCATTAGCGTTGAAGAACGAAAAGTTGTTGCCGATGGTCAACGAGCCTTTCAGCGTCAGAGGAATCACGCCGGCCAGTAGCCCAGTGTTCGTATTACCACTAGCCCCCGATTCTATGCGTAAGTCGTACAGCGGCACCGTCGAGTTTATACTAACGGTCACGCTGCTGCCGATAGGGGCTGTCGTTGGGTTGCCCAGCACCACCGTGCCACCGGTTACTACCGTCGAGTCGGGGGCCAAGTACAGGTCGGCCGTGAGGATGGGACTTTTCTGGTTCGAGCGGTGTAGGTTCAAGGTGCCCGCGCTCATGCGGAAAATGCTGCCCTTGCCTTGCACTTCAAACAAGCCACGCTCGTTGTTCTGGGCGGCCGAGGCACCCTGGCCATCGATGTCGATAGTGCCGCCACTCTGGTCGAAGCGCAACGAACCGTCGAGGTTGGCCACGGTACGGCGAATCTGGCCGTTCACATACAAGTTGCCAGCAGTTATTTGGAGACCAGGCGCGCCAGCACTAGCATACTCTAGGTCGTTGCCTACGTTGCCGGCAGCACCTACCTTCAACGTGCCCTGCAGTATCTGAAGCTGGCCCGCAAGTTTCAAGTCCGCCGCCGCGTTGTTGTTCGTAGCTACCGTCACGGTGCACCCGCTAGCGTCCACTGTCAGGCCGGCATTGTCGGTGATGAGGTAGGGGGTAGCCACCCCGTCGTGAATATTCAGCGTTGCATTAGGCTTAGCGTAACGTAGCGTGCCATTGGTCAGCGTCAGCCAGCCGTTGGTGGGGGTAGTGAGGGTGCCAGCGCCATCTAGGCTAAGGAGCGCCGTGCGGCCCAGGCCCTTGTTAAGCGTAAGCGTGGCCAGGTCGGTCGTGGGGCCAGCGCTGGTGAAGGTGGCGTTCTGGCTGCTTGTGAAGATGAGGTTTGCCAGGCCGGTACCGACTTTGAAGTCCAGCGTGCCATTATTGGTGAGTGAGCCGCCTACGCTAGTGGAGTGGGTTTGCGCGGCATTAGTGAGCACATCAAACGTAGCACTGGTGGCTACCTGCACATCTGTATCAAACGATAGGGTGCGCGGGGTTGTGCCCTGGAGGCGGAATATACCGGCTTGCACGGCCAGCAGCGAGTCAGCGCGCAGGTTGCCGGCCGCCGCACTGCTCACTAGCACCGTGCCGGGAAAGGTGCTAGCAGTGCCTGCTTTAAGCTGGGCATACACGCGCAGGTCTTGGTTGGGTAGAGTGATGGTGCGGCCGGTGGCAGCATTCAGCCACAGGTTGCGGTACTGGTTCAGGGTCAGTGTGCCCGATGCAGTAGGGAGCGTAAAGTCGACGGTGCCCGTGGTGTAGTACTCTACCGTGCCCCCGCCGTACTGAATAAACGAGCCGAAGTCGCCGTCGGGGAAAACAGCCGGCGAAAACGTCGAACTTATGCGCAGGCGCCCCGAGCCGCCGATTTTGGAGTCAGGCAGCGCCCCAAAGTTGTTGTTGGTACTAGCCGTAGTAGTGCCGGTGGTGCCCACGTCCAAGGTTGAGCCGCGGTCAATGACCAGGGAGCCTGATTTGGCGCCGCTGGCCGTTAACGTTACGGTGTGGTACGCTCCGTTACTGGCCGAACCAATGAAGACGGGGTTGCCCGCGCCAGGCACCGTGGCGGCGGCGGCACCCCCGTAGCCCGTGGTGCTCCAGGTAGCGGGCGCTTCCCAGTTTCCCGTGGCGCGGCTGTAAAACGCCGTTACCGTGCCAAAGGCCGCCGGCTCGCCCGCTGTGAATTCTCCGTCGAACTGGTTGTTCGAGCGAAATCTGATGATGGAGTTGGCCGTGGCCGCACTACCAAACTGAATGTTATTGGAGGTGCTGGTAGTCCACGCCACGGGGTTGTAGCGGCCCGGCACATACTTGGTATACGTGCCGGCCCCCGAGGCGTCGGCGTTATTCATTGTGAACGAGAGGTTGACACTACTCGTGGGTAAGGGCCCGAAGCCTACGCTGCGCACTTTCCAGTAGTAGGGCAGTGCATTTGCGGTGGTCGTGAACGGGTTGCGGGTGTTGGTGGGGCTCACGCTCACTTGGCCATACTTGGCTATCGCCACGGCCACGGCCAGCTGGATAGTGGCGGGCATGTACTTGGTGCCTACCCCCACCGGGTACACGAATGTATCGGCACCACCAAAAGTCTTCTGCAGGCCCAGGTCACTCTGGTTGCCCGTCGTCTGAATCATGCATAGCTTGGAAAATGCGGTCGTGGTCGAAATTGCCCCCATATCAACGTTGGTAATGGCCAAGCGGTAGGCCTTAATAGCAAATACGGCATCGTTGAGAAACGTGAGGTAGTTCGAGATGGTGGTGTTGGCCCCGAGCTGCACCGCGACGGGGGTAGTCGCGTTGCTAATGTTGAGGTTGCCAAAAATGCCGTTACCGTCGCCGGTTATCGTCTGCAACGCGGTGCCAGTCAGCGTAATGCTGCCCTGGCCGCCCCCGCTGGTGTGCGAGGCCGAGTTGAGGAGGGCGCCGGCCACGTTGATCGTCTTGCCCCCATCGTTGAGCACACCGCTCACCAGCGCGAGTGTGCCGGTGGCAGGGGTAGCGTAAGTCATGACCGTACCGCCCAGCGTGAGCGTGCCGCCCGACTTGTTCATCGTCAGGTTATTGAATGTACCCACATCGGCTGTGGTACCGATGCTGCCATTGTTAGCCAGCAATTGGTCTTGCCCGCCGCTGAAAATTGTCGTGTTTGTGCCAGGTAGGTAAGTGCAGCCCGTGTTAATGGTGAGGGTGCCCTGAATAGTCACATTCAGGTTAGCTGCATTGAAGGTGGTGGGGTTCGTTCCGTCGAGTGTGAAGTTGTTGAGTACTGTTATCGGCTGGGCAGCGGTAGTAGCGCCGGAAGTATAATCAGTAGGGGTAGTCTGCACTCCGATGTTGGCTAGGATAGCCTTGCTGGTAGTACTACCCGAAAAGACAGGCTTCTTGATGGTGAGATTCCAGAGAGGAGCCGTAGTGAGAATCTTGCCATCTATGTTGTTGTTGGGTAAATATACCTCGATAGTACCACCAGAAACGACAGCATTGTTGGGGTTAATGCCGATATGAAACAAACCGTCGGTGCCGTTTGTGCTGGGGTTTTCTACCCGGATGGTACCACCAGTCATGCGGAAAGACTGAGTGAGGTAGGGCATTGAAAAGCGAGCAAACTGGTCATTGAGGGGGGTTGCATTGATACCGCGACAATCAAATAGCCCACCGGTAATAATAAAAGAGCCGCGGTGCGTAGAGGAAGTGCTAGAGGGCCGGTATTTCTCTACAGTAGACGTGCCTCCTTCAATAAGAATTTGGCCATCCTCCCGCATTACCAAGGCGTCCTGAGTCAAGCACTCGAAAGCGCCAGCGCTCACATGCAGGGTACCATAAATGATGAAAGCCCGTGCATCTGCGCTGTTATTTTGGATTGTGGCACCTGCCACCCATAAGGTAGGGCTTGTCGAGGTAGAACCAAGATTATAGAACCCATTATCGGTACCCGTACCCTGGGCGATGCCGTTATGAATTCTGGGCAGCACGATGTTGTTGCCAAATTTGGTCACCCCAGCGACTAAGTCTAAGATGTTGCCGGGCGAAACATAGTTTAGGTGCAAGTTGCCGGTTGCATTCGACGGATTTACAGTCGAAGTAACGTTCAACATTACTTGACTATCAATGCCTTTATTAACACGGAGCTGGCTCAAATTAGTAGGGCCATTACAAGCAAAATTGGCATCTACTGCCCCGCCGAACGAAAGGATGGCATTCTGCGTGTCGTCGGTACCGTTGTGCAAGTTCACGGTGCCATTGTTGACGAAGCTACCGTTAACGCTCAGCGTGTGTGACCCCGCTACCGCTGACACACCTAGAAAGGTGCCGACTCCAATAGTGACGTTGCCCTGAATGGTCAGGCTACGGTTGGTGCTAGCCGTTTTTCCTAAATTTAATGTGACCAAAGGGCCAGTTGCGGTCGTGTTGGTGCGCGTCAGCGTGAGGCTGCCTATCAACACCAGATTGTTGTCGAGCTGCGTAGTGTACGCTGTTGCCGTGGTATTGAGCAGGCGCAGGTTGTTATACTGGCCAGATGCTGGCAGCGGCAGCGCCGTGGGGCCAGCAGGCCAGTTATAGAATTCGACCGTGCCTGTATTGGCATCGTCGAAGTCGTTGGTTGTTACCGCCGGGAAATAGGGCCGGCCAATGCGTAGGGTGCCCTGGCCAGCCAGCCGGGTTAATGTGCTGGCAAAGCCTGAAGCAGTATTAGTCAGGTCCAGCACTCCACCCCGCTGCACGGTTACGTTAAGACCAGTAGCGGTCACGCTGTTGTTCAACAGCACCACGAAGCTATTAGTCACAACCACGATATCGTTGGTAGCTGGTATTCGTGCCCCAATGCTGGTCGAGCCCGTTGGGTCAGTCGTCCAAGTGGAAGCGTTATCCCAACTGCCACTCGTGCCGCCGCCATTGAATGTATACAGGGTCTGGCCCATTGCCAAGCTGCTCCATAAAATAGCGAATAATCCAAGTAGGAGTGTTCTCATAAAAAAAAACTAATAGATTTGCTATAATCTGATTATCAACATATTGCAAAAGACAAGAAATTCGAAACTATTTCGCCTATTTTACATTTCTGCTATTTCAGTACGGTTGAACATCCTTTAAGGACTTTTTAGCGTGTTATAGTGACTATACTGCCCCGATCCAGATTATTGTTAAACTAAGATCAAATCATATATGCTTGATTTTGAGACGATAATAATACTAATAAATAATAATAGGCCAGCACAGCTTGAGGTTTCGAAAATCTGTTCGTGTAATGATATTATTCGAAGTTTGCGCTTTTAACTTGTATAAAAAAGCTAAGTTGCTTAAATAAATATCAGGTACTTAATTATCTTGAATTAATAAAAATTTTACAATAAATTATGTAATAAACGGGCCTTATATTGCTGTTATAAATTTTGTATAATTATGCTATTAAATTTACCCTAATATTTAGCAGCTATGTCAGATAATGCTCCTAAAAATCGAGGTAAGCGTTCTACTTAGTAGGAGAGAGAGGTAGCATTTAACCAGATGCAAGCAAGCCATGCTTTCTTCATGAACATAGCAGCAGAAAAGGTTACAATGGTGCTTGGTAAAGGACACACGATGGTCTGTGCTGAACACCCAACAAAAGCTTTCACCGTCTGGGTGAAAGGCTTTTTGTTGGTTTGAAGAACTTTCAATAGTACCTGCTTGCAAGCTTTGCAGACTGGACGCTTTTAGCGCCGTGCAATGCGGTGCTGATTAGTATTGCGGGCCAGTATTACGGGGACATCGCCCGAGCAACTGCCTAATTGGTCGCCGTGATCCAAATGGGCTTGCGAGGCACTAACCGACACGCTGATATCATGGCCGTTATGGCAAATTATTACCTTCTCGTTGGAACCGATAGCCTTGCTGGGCTTGTCAGCGCCTGCGGCAACAGGGCTGGCCTGGGCCGAAGCGGCCAGACCGAGTGCACAGCACAGCAGCAATTGCCGCCATAAAGCCTTCCCACCTAACCGGGTCGGCAGCAACTGAGCAGTATTGAGCTTACTAAAGATGGAATTTTGCATGGTTATAAAAGTAGTAAGGTTAAAAAATAGGTGATAACTCCAGGCACAAGCAACGCCTTAATAGAGAAAGAACTTCGCTGGCAAAGTAATAGACATTTTTTTGTTAATACTAATAATAATCATATTTTATAACTTATCCTATCCATAGTTCAAATTAGCTTACTAATCTCACTTAAATCTTTCCTGCAAGCTGTTCATGAATGAGCATAATATGATTTATTGTCAGATACTTACAAATAATAGGGAAATCTTAAGTGTGCCTTATATACTTGCCTTCCACAAGAAAATCTTCTCCAAACATATCTTCCATATATTGGATTTATTCAATTTTATCCTGTGCGACGGTGGCTGGCCTGACAGAGCTGCCCCGTTCTAAATGGTGGCTATCATGCTCTACAGGCTCAACCTGCCCATGGCTGCCAACCTTTTCGCTGTTAGCGGCCGGTATCCGTGAACAAGGCCAAGAAAGCTGCCAGATTGATTTGGCTGGCAAATCTCAGGACACGTGCTTCGAATTGGAGCTGGCCGTTGAAACCGCCAGCTATGTACACGCATGAGCCACTTGCTGCCACTGTATTGACTTCAATCTACGTTGTTGCGGGGCGGTGGAACGCACAAGGTTTCTCGGGGAGGCACCGTAGTACCAGGTGGTCTGACGGCGGTAACCCAGTCGTAGCGGCTGGTGGGGCCGCTTTCGGTAAACCGGGCCACATAGAGCTTCAGCGGCGCCGAAGGCACAGATGAGCGCGCGGCGGTGCCAAATCGGGTGACCCCCCCCCCCAGCAACTACCGGTCACATACACGCGGGCGCCGGTGACGGCCAGGGCGCTGGTACTGCAAATGACCGTGCCGCCTAGGCCAGGGCCTCGCTCAGCGCCGTGGGAAGCCTACGTCGAGCGTATTCGACAGTTCCCAACTGAGCCCGTAGTGGGCGTGCCAGTCGCGCACAGCGACCAGGTAGAGGAAACCCCTGGCCATGGGAATGCAGGTGATGTCAGCCGCTCCCTACTCCGGTGGTTGCCGTGGCCGGGCGCTCGCGCAGCAGGTATGGGTAGGGCGTGATGCCCTGCCCGGGGACCGCCAAGCGCGGCTTGGAGTAGACCGGCTATAGTGTACGGCCTGGCCGCCGCCGTCGCCGCTTTTTCAGCCGGCCGACCGCTTATCGTCAGGGAAAACCAGTGGTAGCTAGTCAAACTGGTAGGCCGGTTAAAAAAGCCGACCGACCGGACCATATACCAACTTGAAAACCGATCTAATTAGAAGAATTATTAAAAACACTTGGGGTCTACCCAAAAAGGGGGCGCAGCCCTGTCAGGAGGGACACGCCGGGCCAGCCCACAGATTCTCTCCAGGTTTGCTTCGTTTTTTCGCCCCCTGGCCGGCGAAACTTCCCGCCCGCGGCCAGATTATCTTTTTATGAAGCTCTTGCTCGTCGAAGACGAACCCGCCCTGCGCGCTGTGCTGCTCGAGTCGCTGCGCCCCGGCGGCTACGTGGTGGAAGTGGCCGCCGATTTTGCCCAGGCCTACGAGAAAATCAAGCTCTACCGCTACGACTGCGTGCTGCTCGACCTGACGCTGCCCGACGGCAACGGCCTCGACCTGGTGCGGGCCCTCAAGGCGGACAACTCGCCGGCCGGGGTGCTGATCTTCACCGCCCGGGACACCTTGGAGGACCGCATCGCCGGCCTCGACCTGGGGGCCGACGACTACCTCGTCAAGCCCTTTCACCTCTCGGAACTGAACGCCCGGCTGCGGGCCATCATCCGGCGGCGGCAGTTCCAGGGCCAGCACCACATCGTGTTCCGCGACCTGCTGGTGTGGCCCGATCAGGCCGAAGTGCTGGTCCGTGGCGAACCCCTCACGCTCACCCGTAAAGAGTACGACCTGCTCCTCTACCTGCTCGCCAACCCCGACCGTGTGCTCACCAAAGAAGCCATCGCCGAGCACCTCTGCGGCGACGCCGTGGACGCCGCCGACTCGTTCGATTTCATCTATACCCACTTTAAAAACCTGCGCAAAAAGCTTCAAGAAAAAGGCGCCGATAACTACATCCGCACCATGTACGGCGTCGGGTATAAGCTGAGCAGCGAGTAGGTTTTGAGATGCAGGTTTCGGGCGTATTGTTGTTTTGAACATCGGCTGTCATCCTGAACGCAGTGAAGGATCTGAGGACAGCCGAACGTTTTGCAGTAATTATTCACTGCGCGCCGTGCAGCGGTGAGTAGATCCTTCACTGCGTTCAGTATGACAGCAGGCATTCACCAACTCACTCATTCACCAACTCACCGCATGAAGCTGCTTGCCGCTACCAACCGCTACTACCTGGCCCTGGCGGCGGTGCTGTTTGCGGTGGGCAGCGGGGCCCTGTACGTGGGCGTGAACCAAGCGCTGCGCCACGAGGTGGGCGAACAGCTGGATATTCGCCGCCACGAAGTGGAGCAGCTGGTGCGTGCCGGCCGGCCGCTGCCGGGGCCCCCGTTCGAGTCGGGGCTGGAGGTGAGCGCGGGGCCCCGGCCGCTGGGTTTCGGCGACGTGCTGCTGCGCGACACGCTGGAGCACGAGTCGGTGCCGCACCGGCAGCTCACGTTTGCGGTGCGCCCGGCCGTGGGGCCCCCTGTATGGGTTACGGTGCGCAAGTCGCTGGTGGAAACCGATGACTTGGTGCGCGTTATCCTGGCCACCATGCTGGGGGTGCTGGCGGCGCTGCTGGGCGGCGCGGCCCTGCTCAACCGCTGGCTGACGGAGCGGTTGTGGGCCCCGTTTCGGCACACGCTGGGGGCCCTGCGCAGCTACGACTTGCAGCAGCACCGACCCCTGGCGCTGCCTACGCCCGCCATCGCCGAGTTTGCCGAGCTGAACCTAGCCCTGACACACCTCAGCCAGCGCCTGGTGGCCGACTACGAAAACCTGCGCGAATTCACGGCCAACGCCGCCCATGAAACCCAGACGCCACTGGCCATCATGCAGGCCCAGCTGGAGCAACTGCTGCAACTGCCGGCCCTGGAGCAGGACCCCGCCGCCGCGCCGCTGCTGGCCGAGCTGTACGGGGCCACACGCCGCCTCTCGCGCCTGCACCAGGCGCTGGGGCTGCTCAGCCGCATCGAGAACCGCCAGTTTGCCGCCGCCGCGCCGGTGCGGCTCGGCGAGCTATTGGCCGAAAAAAGCCAGCAGCTGGGGCCCCTGCTCGAAGCCCGGGGCCTAGTCCTGCACCTGCACGCGCCCGCGCCGCTGGTGCTGCACATGCACCCCGGCCTAGCCGATTCGCTGGTGCACAACTTGCTGCACAACGCCATCAAGCACAACGAGCCGGGCGGCGACGTAACGGCCATACTGGGCAGCAATTACCTGGAAATCAGCAACCCCGGGGCCGACCCGGGCGGCGACCCGGCCCGCTTCTTTGAGCGCTTCCGCAAGCACCGCGCCACCGCCGACTCGCCCGGCCTGGGCCTGAGCATCGTGCAGCAAATCGGGGTATACTACGGGTTTGGAGTGAGCTACGCCTTCGAGCCAGCCGGCCGGCGGCACGTGCTGCGGGTGCAGTTCGGGGCGTAGGGCCCTCCGCGCAATTTCTGACAAAAGAAACGGCCCGTTCGGGGCCCCCGCACCAATTAGCGGGGGCCCCGAACGGGCCGTTTTACTACGGTAAAAGCTACTTGCCGGCGGCGCGGGTGGCTTTCACTTCGGCCACGCTGATGGCACTGGCTTTGTTGCCGAACGAGTTGCGCACGTAGGTGAGCACGGCGGCCATTTGGGCATCGGTGAGGAAGTCGTGGGCCGGCATTACGTTGCGGTACGTCTCGCCCTGGATTTCCACTTTCTCCGCGAAACCGTGCACCAGGATGTTGGTTAGGCGCGCTTTATCGCCGAGCACGTACTCGGTTTTGGTGAGCGGCGGGTTCATGTTCTGCACGCCGCCGCCGTCGGCCTGGTGGCAGCTGAGGCAGTACTGGATATACACTTGCTTGCCCTGGGCCAGCAGCGCCGGGGCGGGGGCCCCGGCGGCGGCTTTGGGTTTGGCCTTGGGCTTGGTTTGGGCCCCGGCGGGCCCGGCGCCTGGCAGCGCCAGGGCCGCGACCAGCAGCAGGGAAGCCCCCAAAAGAGAAGAACGGATCATGCTACTTGTTGTAAACGATGCGGAAAATGGTGCCTTTTGAGTCGTCGCTCACGTAGAGCGAGCCGTCGGGGCCCTGGGCCAGGCCGCAGGGGCGGTGGTCGGCGCGGCCCGAAGCCGTTTTGGCCGCTGAGCCCGAAAAGTTGTCGGCAAACACCTCGTATGGGCCATTCGGCTTGCCGTCTTTAAAGGGCTGGAAAGCAACGAAGTAGCCCATCTGGGGCTCGGGGGCCCGGTTCCAGGAGCCGTGGAAGGCGATAAAGGCGCCGTTGCGGTACTTGGCCGGGAACATGGTGCCAGTGTAGAACAGCAGCGCGTTGGGGGCCATGTGGGCCGGGTAGGCGGCCACCGGGTTGATGTACTTGTCGGTCACGGCCTTCTTGCCGTCGCCGCCGTACTCGGGGGCCAGCATTTTCTCGTGCTTGGCGGGGTCGTAGTAGATGTAGGGCCAGCCGGCGTTGTCGCCGCCTTTTACGGCGTACATGCACTCGGCCGGCAACTGCGACGACGTTTTCTCGTCGTACATGGCCGGGAAAATGTCGTGTAGCTGGTCGCGGCCGTGCTGCATCACGAAGAGCTGGTTGTCCTTCGCGTTCCAATCGAGGCCCACCACGTTGCGCAGGCCGGTGGCGTAGCGCGTGCCCTGGGCCTGGCGCTGGCGCTGCCCATCGGCCTTGAACTGCCAGATGCCGCCCGCCGAGTCCAGCACCGGGCAATTTGCAATGCCCATTGAGCCCTTCTCGCGGTCCTTCACCTGGCACGAGTTGGAGTAGGCCCCCACGTTTACGTACAGGTTGCCGGCGTCGTCGAGCACGATGGACTTGCTCTCGTGCTCCTGGCCCAGCTTGAGGCCGGCCACCACCAGCTCGGGCTGGCTGGGGCTCACCACCTGGTTCTTGGCGTCGAGCTTGTAACGGTACACGTCTTTGTCGGACGAGGCGTACAAGTACCCGTTTTTCAGGTACATGCCCGTGCCGCCGTAGTTGCCGAAGCCGCTGGTCACGGTGGCCTTGCCGGTGGCTGTGGGCTTGAGCACCAAGATGCCGCCCTGGGCGGTGGGCTTGTTGAGCTTCACGTACACCGTGCCCTCGGGCGAGACGGCGAGGTGGCGGGCCTTGCCGCCGGTTTCGGCCACTACCAAGGCCCCAAAGCCCGCGGGCAGCTTCAGGCCGGCGTTGCCGGGGTCGGGGGCCACGCGGGGCGCGGCCGGCGCGAGGGCAAACAAAGCCGCGCCGCCGGCCAGTACGGCGGGCAGCAAGGCGTAGCGAAGAGCAGAAGTTTTCATGAGTAAAGAAAGGAAAAGAATGGCAAAACCAAGGCCTCGAGGCTTGTACTCCAAACGGCGGCCGGTGGTTGGCCTACAAGCCCCGGGCGGCGCCCAAAGTTTCCTGGGCCCCAGCCGACCGCCGGTCCGATAAAAATAAGACCAACCTTGCCAGCGATAATTCATTGAATATCTGTAAAAAAATGGCTTTGGTGCTCCTCCGCAGGCGGTTTGGCGGCGAACCTGCGCTGGGCGGGCTACGTTTCTTCGTACTCCCATGCCCACCCGCCCTTTTGCCCTGCACCACTTCGTCTACCTGAGCCGCGCCACGGCGCCGCTGGGCGTTGAGGCCTTGCAGGAGCTGCTGCACAAGGCCCGGCTGTTCAACCAAGCCCACCGCATCACGGGCCTGCTGCTCTACAGCGACGGGCCCGACAACACCCCGGGCGTGTTCTTCCAGATTCTGGAGGGACCCGAGGACGCCATCCGCAGCCTGATATCGGGCATTCGCCTCGACGACCGCAACACCAACCTGCAGGTGCTGGTGGATGGCCCCGCCGAGCAGCGCATGTTTCCGGACTGGGCCATGGGCTTCACCGCCCTCGTGCCACCCGACATGGAAGCCCTCACCGGCTACGTGGACCCTACCAAGCCCCGCTTCCTGCTGCCCCGCGCCCACGCCATGACGCCCGCACTGCGCCAGCTGCTTGCCGAAGTACTGGCCGAATACCCCCTCTGGCCCCATGGGCTCGACTAAGCGCAAGCGCAATCTATACCCCGAACTGGGTAGCCCGAGCGCGAGCCTTTCCGGTAGCCCAATCCCCCCGCGGAGATGCTCGCCGTGCCCACGTGCGGGTTTCCAAATCCAAGCTGCAAGCAATTTGCAACTTAATGCCTTCCTGGGCAATTGCAGCCCGATTCAGGCCGCTCCAGCTTGTATACTATGGCCCGATTTATGCCAAGGCCCGGGCTAAAAACTTCTGCGCCATGCCGTATTCGCTGCTGTTATCCTGGCCATTCGTCACCATTGGGCACGACGTGCCCCGGGGGTGGCTGTACGTGGACTGGCGGGGCCCCAAACCCGCGAATCGGTGGCGTGTGGCGCGGCGCAGGTGCAGTATTTTTTGCAAGCCACGGGCTGCCGCAAGCTGCTGAACGACAACACCAACGTGACCGGCCAATGGCTTCCGGAAAGCACCGGGTGGGTCATTAGCGAGCTGCTGCCGGGCCTGCACGCGGCCGGCCTGCGGCACATGGCCTGGGTGTACGCGGCCGATTCGGGCAGCTGGCGCTCGGCCGAGGTGACGCTGGCCCTGGCGGCGGCCGCACCCACGGTCATGGCCTTCCACGACGTGCCCGAGGCCTACACGTGGCTGGTGGCGGCGGGTGGCGCCGCCGCCGGGGCCCCAACCGCGTAGGGTGACGGCCGGGGGCCTGGGTTACCTTTGGGGCGGGGGGCGGATGTCCTGGGCCGGTTTGGCCCGCCCGCTCCCGTCCCGGTTTTCCTGCACTTCCCCGCCATGTCCCACCCGTCCCCCGCCCGCCGGTCGGCGCCCCGCCGTTTCTTTCGCCAGTCGTTGCTTTTGGTCAGCTTCGTGTGCTGTTGGAATTTCGCGCACGCCGAAGAAATTAAGTCGCCCAACGCCAACCTGGCGCTCACCTTTTCGCTGGAAGCCGGCGGCGTGCCCACCTACGCCCTCACCTACAAGGGCCGCGCCGTTATCAAGCCCAGCCACTTGGGCCTGGAGCTGAAAGAGGGCCCTGGGCTGACGAGCGGCTTTACCGTGCGCGAGGCAAAAACCACGGCCTTCGACCAGACCTGGACGCCGGTCTGGGGCGAAACCAAAACCATCCGCAACCACTACAATGAGCTGACCGTCACGCTCGCGCAGGCCGCCACCAAACGCATTATGGTGCTGCACTTCCGGGTGTTCGACGACGGGCTGGGCTTCCGCTACGAGTTTCCGAAGCAGCCCGAGCTGGCGTATTTTGTGGTAAAGGAGGAGCGCACCCAGTTTGCCCTGGCCGGCGACCACAAGGCCTTCTGGCTGCCCGGCGACTACGACACCCAGGAGTACAGCACCACTACTTCGAAACTGTCGGAGGTGCGCGGGCTGATGAAAGGGGCCGTGACCGGCAACTCCTCGCAAACCACGTTCTCGCCCACCGGCGTGCAAACGCCGCTCATGCTTAAGAGCCAGGACGGCTTGTACATCAACCTGCACGAGGCGGCCCTGATCGACTATTCCACGATGTCGCTGGAGTTGGACGACAAGACCTTCGTGCTCGAATCGCACCTCACGCCCGACGCGCAGGGCAACAAGGGCTACCTCCAGACGCCCTGCCTGTCGCCCTGGCGCACGGTTATCGTCAGCGACCGGGCCGGCGATATTCTGGAGTCGAAGCTGGTGCTCAACCTCAACGAGCCCACCAAGTACAAGGACACCAGTTGGATAACGCCCACCAAGTACGTGGGGGTGTGGTGGGAAATGATTACCGGCAAAAGCACGTGGGCCTACACCGATGGCGGCAACATCAAGCTCGATTCCATCAACTACGCCACCGTCAAGCCCAACGGCACGCACGCCGCCAACACGGCCCACGTGAAGGAGTATATCGACTTCGCCGCCCAGCACCACCTCGACGCCGTGCTGGTGGAGGGCTGGAACATTGGCTGGGAGGACTGGTTCGGCCAGAGCAAGGACTACGTGTTCGACTTTGTGACGCCGTACCCTGATTTTGACGTGCAGGAACTGCACCGCTACGCGGCCGGCAAGGGCATCAAAATCATCATGCACCACGAAACCAGCAGTTCGGTGCGCAACTACGAGCGGCACATGGAAAAAGCGTACCAGTTCATGAACGACAACGGCTACGCCGCCGTGAAGAGCGGCTACGTGGGCAACATCCTGCCCCGCGGCGAGCACCACTACGGCCAGTGGCTCAACAACCACTACCTCTACGCCATCACGGAGGCCGCCAAACACCACATCATGGTGAATGCCCACGAGGCCGTGCGCCCCACCGGCCTGGCCCGCACCTACCCCAACCTGATTGGCAACGAGGCCGCCCGCGGCACCGAGTACGAGGCCTTCGGCGGCAACAACGCCGACCACACCACCATCCTGCCGTTCACCCGCCTCATTGGGGGCCCCATGGACTACACGCCGGGCATTTTCCAGACGAAAATCAGCGCGTATAATCCCGGGAATAAGTCGTTTGTGCACAGCACCCTGGCCCGCCAGCTGGCCCTGTACGTGACGATGTACAGCCCGCTGCAAATGGCGGCCGACCTGCCCGAAACCTACAACAAGCACCTCGACGCCTTCCAGTTCATCGAGGACGTGGCCGTGGACTGGGACGACTCGAAAGTGCTCGAAGCCGAGCCCGGCGACTACATCACCATTGCCCGCAAAGCCAAGGGCAAGAGTAGCTGGTTCGTGGGCAGCACCTGCGACGAACAGGGCCGCACCTCCCGCATCAACCTCAGCTTCCTGGAACCCGGCAAAACGTACCTGGCCACGATTTATGCCGACGGCAAAAACGCGCATTACGAGAAAAACCCGCAGGCCTACGCCATCCGCAAACTCAGCGTCACCAGCAAAACCAAGCTCACGCAGTACTGCGCGCCGGGCGGCGGCTACGCCATCAGCCTGACGGAAAAGCGCTAGGGGCCCTAAAATGTAGCTTGGACTTTGTAGTCCGAGCTACTGATCGGCTACTTGAAGTAGCTGCCCTCCTCTAAATCGGCCAGCAGGCCCTTGTGGCTGGGGTGCCAAGCTAGCTGCTGCTGGGTGAGGGCGCTGGAAGCCGGCATGTCCATGCCGACGAAGCGGGCCATCCAGCCAAAGTGGTCGGCGGCCTCCGCGGGTGATTTGCTGGCGACCGGCACGCCCAAGTGGCGGCCGATGATGGCCGCAAGCTCGCGCATCGATACGCCTTCGTCGGCCACGCCGTGGTAGCGGGCCCCGGCCACGCCGTGCTCCAGCGCCAGCCGGAAGAGGTGGGCCGCGTCGAGGCGGTGCACGGCGGGCCAGCGGTTGAGCCCTTCACCTACGTACGCCGCCACGCCCTTTTGGCGGGCAATGTTGATGAGGGTGGGCACAAAGCCGAGGTCACCGAGGTCATGCACGGAGGCCGCCAGGCGCACCACCGACGCCCGCACGCCCTGCGCTACCAGCGCCAGCGCGGCCGGCTCCGACAAGCGGGGCGAAGGGCCGGGCGTGTCTTCTTCGGTGCCGAGGCGGCCCAGGGCCAGGCCTGCCAGCCCGGCAGTGACCAGCAAGGGGCGGCCCGAGCCGGCCAGCGCGCTGCCGAGCGTCTCAATGGCCAGTTTATCGGCCTGGCCCGCGGCCTCGTAGGCGGAGAAATCGTGGCCGTAGGCCGCGTGGATTACGCCGTCGGCCGCGGCCGCGCCGCGCCGCAGGCTGTCGAGGTCTTCGAGGGACCCCGGGTGGGCCTCGGCGCCCGCGGCGATGAGGGCCTGAGCGGCGGCCTCCGAGCGGGCGAGGCCGAGCACCTGGTGGCCCGTGCCGAGTAGTTCTTGAACGATGGCCGAGCCAATGAAGCCCGAAGCGCCGGTTACGAAAACACGCATGTGGTGGTCTGTTTGGGGTGATCAGTAAGTACCCCACAAAGGTCCGGCAGGCGGGCGGCGGCGGCGTTGCGCGGACCAAACCATCTGCTGAATAATTCAAACAATCGCACTATTCCCGAAAAGCCCCCGGCACCAGGCCCGTTTGGCGCTTGAAGAAGTTGCAGAAGTGGGCCACGTCGGCAAAGCCCAGGCTGCCGGCAATTTCCGAGGCGGTCCAGTTCGTTTGTTTCAGCAGCATCTTGGCTTCCTGCGCCACCCGGCCGCCGATGAGGGCAGTGGTGGTGTGGCCGGTCGTTTCCTTCAGCACCCGGTTCAGGTGGTTGACGTGCACGGCCAGGTGGCCGGCGTAGTCGGTGGCCGTGCGCAGGCCCAGCTGCTGCTGCGGGGTTTCCAGGGGAAACTGCCGTTCCAATAAATCGGCAAACAGGGCCCCCAGCCGAGCCGCGGCCGAGTGCGCCGGCGCCAGGGCTGGGGCCGGCTGGAGCTTTTGCCCCAGGTGAATCAGCTCCAGCAAGTAGGCGCGCAGTAGGTCATACCGATAGGCGTAGCTGGAGGCAATTTCCAGGGTCATTTTTTTGAAAATAACCTCGATGGCTGCGTATTCGTCGTCCGTGAGTGATACCACCGGGCAGCCGCCGGGCTGAAAAATCGGCAATTCGTGCAGCACTAGGCCCCCGTTGGCGGGCCGCAAAAACTCTTCGGTAAAAACGCAGAAGTACCCCGCCTGCGCTTGGTCGTGCGGCAGCCAGCGGTAGGGCACGCGGTGCGAGGCAAACCACAGGTTGTTGCCGGCCACGTCGAGCCCCTGGTCGGCGTACTCAATCCGGCTGCGCCCGCGAATCAAGCTGATTTTGTAGAACGCCCGCCGGTCGAACGTCATCGGCGGCCGGTTGCGGTAATCAAGCATCAGGTCCGCCACATTGAAGACGTTGAAATGCCCGATTTCCCGCTGCCGGTCCACTGGCAGCAGGGCCCCGGCCGCGGCGCCGGCTTCGGGTGCAAACTTGGTGTATAGCTCTTCGAGGGGATGAGACTTCATGGCGCTTGGTTGTAGAAATCAAAGGTAGGCTAAGCGCTTTGTTCCTGCCCGTGCAGCGGCTGCCCGGTTAGCATACTTGGCGATTCGCCACTGCTTGGGGGCCCTAAAAACGCATTTAGGCCGCTGGGCAAAACCCAGCGGCCTAAGCACGCATCAAAGCATAAAGCGGCTATGCTTCTGAAGGCGGGGCCCCCGGCTGGCCCAACAGGGCCAGCGCGTAGCCGGCCAGCAGCGCCAGCGGCGACGAGGCCGCGCCAATTAGCAAGTGGCCTTGCTCGGTGGCCGTGGGCCAGTGGCCGGCGCGGCCAGCGGCCAATAGCCCCACGCCCAGCACCAGCGCCACCCCGAAGCCTGCTACCACCCAGCGGGTGCCACGCCCGCGCAACAATACATGCAGGGCCCCGGCGCTGGCCCCGGCGTACAGCAAGTGGTACGTAACCGAGGCCGGCAGGCTGTGCTGGCTCAGCCCGGGGGCCCCGGCGGTGGGGGCAGGCCCGCCCACCAGGGCCCCGGGGACCCGCCACAGGCGCGTCAGCACCGCAAACACTTCTTTCTGAAACTGGCCCAGCACCACCAGCACCACCACGAACAAGGCCAGCGCCAGCCAGTGGGCCCAGGTGCGCGCCGGGGGGCGGAGCTTACGCGGCGGAGACATGGCCTGAGTGGCCGGCCGGCCGGCTACCCGTCCACCACGCCCACAGGCCCAAAATGGCCGCGTAGGCCACGAAGGTGAAGGTGTAGTGGTGGTTGAAATCGACGGTGTGGTACCAGTAGGTGTGGTTGAGGGCCAGCACGGCCACGCGCGCCACGTTCACGAAGTACAGCGCGATGATGCCCACCATGATGAACCAGCCCCGGCGCCGTCCGGTGTCGGGGTAGGCCAGTACGAAGCCGGCAAACAGCGCGTACAGCACCAGGCCGTTGCACGGGTCGCCCACCAGCACGGCCGGCTGGCCCGCCATGCGCAGCAGCGTGGGGGAGGTGGGCACCGTGCTGGCCGCAAACCCGCACACTTGCAGGCCCCACGCCGCGGCCCGCGCCACCTGCACCGAGAGGGCGTGGTCGAGGCGGCCGTCGGGGCCCAGGCCGTGCTCGTAGCCCAGCCACCAGAGCAGGTACAGCCCGGTGGCCACGGCCAGAAATCGCACTTGCGGCCGGACGGTTTTATTGAAAATAACAGCCATTTGAGTGTTGAGCCATTAGCTTCTAGCGGGTAGCTATTAGCTTTTTCGTTGAAAATTAGCTTGTGACGCTCGAATAAATATAGGATTCAAGCTAGGTCCTTGGTTGTCCTATACTAGTTGTCAGTTGCTAGTAGGCAGCCCAATAGGTGTATTGGGCCTGACAACCAGCAACTGACAACCAGCAACTAAAGCAAATGGGGCCCCGGGAAAGCTAGCGGGCGCGGCGGCGCTCGCGGAGCTTCTTCAGGCCGAGGGCTACGCCGCTGGCCAGCAGGATGGACGCGCCGCCGTCGATGGGTACGGCGGTGGGGGCGTTGGGCGTGGGGCCCCCCGAGCCGGGACCGTCTTGGGCCAGGGCGGGGGCAACGGCGAGCAGGAAGCAGGCAACGGTGCCGAACAGGGCGACGAACAGGATATTCTTTTTCATGGCAAAAGGAAGGTAAAAGAGAGGGGGAGATGAATCGGAAAAAGCAAGCCCAGGGCCACGCCAGGCGGGGATTGGGGCCCCCACCCGGCGCGGCCGGCAGGCTATTGGATGATGGTTAGGCGCTTCACCACTTTGGTGCTGCCGCCGGTCATTTGCAGGGTGTAAATCCCGAAGGCGAGGTGCGATACGTCGAACTGCGCCGTGGCACCGGCGGCCGTCATCGGCAGCGTGCGCTGCGACACTACCTGGCCCAGCTGGTTGTAGAGCGTGGCCGTGATGGGGGCGCGGCCCAGCTCGGCGGGGAGCAGCAGCGTGAAGCTGCCACGGGCCGGGTTGGGGTACAGCTGCACCTGCTGCGCCAGCGCGGCGGGGGCGGTGGCCAGCACGGCCGAGGGGCCGAAGTACAGGCTGAAGCGGCCCGGCATGGCCTTGGTGGCCGCCGTGAAGGTGTACTGGGGCTGCTGCTTAAGGTCGATGCGGGCCCCGGTCTGGGTATCCAGCAGCAGCACCTGCGTGTTGGCCGCGAAGTTGACGACGCTGGCCGCGTTCAGGGTGAACACGCCCGTGTTGGGCACCTGCACGTCGAGTGGCACGGTGGTGGCCACCGTGGCCACCAGCGGCGGCAAGCCGTTGATGGACAGCGCATCGGCGGCGGCGAAGCTGCTGATGCTCAGGCCCGACGAGCTGGGGAGCTTGTAGGCGTCGTACTTGGCGTCGTAGCCGGCCGTGGCACCTTGCTCGAAGTACACGTTGGTCTCATCGGCCAGCAGCAGGGCGGCGCCTTGCAGCTTCAGGTTCACCAGGGGCCGGGTTTCGGCGCCCCCGCGGTTGAAGCTCGGGGTAGTGGCAAACGTGGTGACGCGGGCGGCGTTGTTCAGGGCGAGGCTGCCCGTCGTCTGCCCGGCGCTGACGCGGGCGAAGAAGCCCTGCATGGCGGAAATCTGCGGGTTGCCCACGCCGTTCACGTAGCTGCGGTACTGGCCCACGTATTGGCCGGTGCTCTGGTACACGTACACGGCGTCGTCGAGGTTGGTGCGCGTCACGCCGTCCACCAGGCTAAAGTCCAGGGGCGAAGGGTAGGGGTTGCCCAGCAGCTGCCAGCCGCTCTGGGGCAGGGTGCCGCGCATCAGGTTCGTGCGGCTCTGGGGCCCGTTGTTGAGCGTGCCCGTGAGGTCCACCACGGCCGTGGCCGGAATGTTCACCGCGTAGCCGCTCATGATGCCCATCGGGTCGCTGCCCGTCGGCACCACGAAGCCCATGTCGAAGGCGCTCGTGGCGTTGGCGCCGCTGGTCACGCGGGCCTGGTCGTAGCCGAACACGTTCGGGTAGGGCGTCACGGCCCCGGCGTTGGCCCCGGCCGAGTTGTAGGCCTGGTTGAAGATGGGGCTGAAGCTAGGCGTGTTGGTGCCCAGGTCGTTGAGGGTGGTGTTGGCCACCGGCGAGCTGTAGTGGCGGTAGCCCGGCCCAGCGTTGAAGGCCGGGTCGATGGCGCGCTGCATGGTGGCGGGCCCTACTACGGCGCCGCTGGTGTTCACCACCAGGGCGGTGCCGGCGGTGGGCGTCGAGAGCAGCGTCAGCGGCTGGGCGGCGCTGGTGTTCAGGTTGCCGCTGGTCAGGGCCAGTACTTGGGCGACGCGCACGCCGCCGTTGTTCAGGGTCAGGCCGGCGGCGTTGTTCACCGTCAGGCTGCGCACCTGGCTGGGCAGGCCCGTGCCGCTCAACTGGGCGTCCAGGCCGTTAAACTCGTACGTGGCGTCGGGCGCAAACGTCCGCGTGCCGCTCAGCTGGATGGAGCCCGAGGCCCCCGAGGCGGCAATGCCGGCGGCATCGCAGATGCGCAGCGTGGCGCCGGGCATCAGCACAAAGCTACCAGCGCCCATTATGGGGAGGCAGTTGGTGGCCAGCACGCCGCGGGTGTTCAACACGCCGCCCGCTTGCACGGTCAGGGTACCGTTCACCACGATGGGGCCGTTGAAGGCCGCCACGCCCGTGCCGGTAATGGTGATGTTGTTGTACGTGCCGGCTTCCACCGGCATGGCCGTGCTCACGGTCAGGTTCGGGATGATGATGGTGTTGGTCGGGCCGCTGGCCGAACCCGTGCCAATCCACGGCGTCTGCACGTAGGGGAACGAAGTCCGGAAAGTTGTGTCGTTCCGTTCCACGCCGGTTGTAAAGGCCAGCACGCCGCCCAGCTGGGCCGTTACGGGCGAGGCGCTGGCGGGCGTGTAGTCGTCGTACCACAGGCCAATGGCGGCCAGTACCACGCCGCCCACGGCTTTCAGCTCAATCTGGTCCACGGCGTCCTCCAGGCGGCGCCCGTTGGGGAAGCCGTCCATGTTGGGGATGTTCTGGATGCCCGTACCCGCAAAGCGTGGGTCCGTTAGGCCAAGCACAGCGGCCTGCAACAAGCCCTGGTTGCTGAAATCGGCCGAGGTGCGCGGGGTGGCGGGCACGGCCATGTTCAGGCGCAGCATGTCGCCGCCGGGGTTGGTGCGGCCCGCCGCCGTCAGGGGCAGGAAGTTGTTGATGAACGGCTTGCCGGGGGATAGCGGGCTGCCCTTGGGCTTGCCGGTGGCGAGCTGGTAGGGGGGCAGGTTGGGCACGCCGGTGTGGAAGATGGGCTTGATGTCCACCGAGCGGGGGCTCTTGTCCACGAGCAGGTAGTTGCCGAAAGCGTTGTCGGCCAGGGCCGTGCCGTCGAGGGCGGGGTTGCCCTTCAGCGGGAACAGGCCCCCCTGGGTGTTGCCGAAGTCGAAGCCGTTGGCCGGCAGGCCGGGGAAACCGGCCAGCGACTTGGTTTGCACGCTCAGGGCGGTGAGCTGGGGCACGGCCCCGCCAAACAGGCGCTGGTCCACGTACAGGCCCAGCTCGGGGTTCGAGAGGTAGGCGTCGGTGGCGGCGTCCTCGTTGTAGGGCGTCAGCGCGTTCCAGCGGTCTTTGCCGCCGATGGGGTTAATGACTTCGTTGGTGAGCGGCATGCCCAGGCGCGACACCTGCACGTAATCGCCGCTGGCGCCGTTGCCGGCGCTGGCGCTCAGCGTCTGCATGGCCGGGCGGCTGGCCGAGGCCCACACGCCAATCACGTAGTCACCGTCGAGGATGTTGGCGGCGGCCGTTACGGCTTTGCCGTCCTTTTGCAGCGTGACAACGGGAATGCTCAGGGCGATGGAGTGGCAGTTTTTGCGGGCCAGGCCGTCGGTGGCCCCGGCGGGGCGCAGGTTGGCCAGGTCAAAAATGGCGCCCAGGTCGGCGAAGAACGGGTCGTCGGCCGGTCCGCAGAATACCTGCTCGCCGCCGCCGCCGCTGGCGGGCGTCACCGTGCGCTGGCGCAGGTCGGTGTAGGAGGGCTCACTCAGGCCCACGGCCGAGTTGATGGAGCGGGGCCCAATGTTGTTGGGGGCCACCACGCCGTCGGTCACGATGGCCGAGAAGGGGCCCCCGTTCACGCTTTTTTCGCAGGTGTAGGTGGTTTTGAGGTTCTGCTTGTTCAGCCGGATGTTGAAGAACGTGCTGGGGTCCTCGTTCATCCGCTTAAAGGTGAAGCGGTAGGTGATGTCGTCGCCGGCGGTGGCGCCGTTGTTTTTCACGTGCACCTCGTAGCGCACGTTCTCGCCAAACGTCGAGTAGTTGGGCCCCCCGTGGGGCAGCTCGAACGGAATGTAGTTGGCGATGACCACCACGCGGCTCGCGTCGTTGGGGTCTTTGAAGGCGTAGAGGTCGGTATTGTCGGCCACCGGGTCGTCGGCGATGAGCGGCGCTTCGCGGTGGCTACTGGCTTCGAGGGGGGTGTGGGCCGTGCTCCACACCGAGAGCCCAACGGCCGCCGTCACGGCCACAGCGGGCAGCAGCAGGAACTTGGGTATAAATTTAGGATTCATTATAGTCGGACGAGTCAAAGTGAAGAAAATGCGTTAGCGGCGGATGCGGTAGCCCTGCCATGGCGTCTGCACGTAGGGGAAAGTCGCGCGGAAAGTGGTGTCGTTCTTCTCCACGCCCGTGGCGAAATTCAGGACCCCTTTCAGCTGGGGCGTCACCGGCGAGGGGCTGGTGGGCGCGTAGTCGTCGTACCACAGGCCAATGGCGGCCAGGGCCGCCCCGCTAACGGCTTGCAACTCAATCTTCACTACTTCGTCTTCGAGGCGGCGCCCGTTGGGGAAGCCGTCCATGTTGGGGATGTTCTGGATGGCGGTGCTGCCATTGTAGCGCGCGTCGGTGAGGCCGAGCACGGCGGCGGCCAGCAGGCCCTGGTTGCTGAAATCAGGCGAGTTGCGCGGCGTAGCGGGCACGGCCATGTTCAGGCGCAGCATGTCGCCGCCGACGTTGCCATTCGTGTTGGCGGCCAGGGGCAAGAAGTTGTTCACGAACGGCTTGCCCGGAGCCAGGGGGTTGCCGCCTTTGCCGGTGGCGAGCTGGTAAGGGGGCAGGTTGGGCACGCCGGTGTGGAAAATCGGCTTGATGTCCACCGAGCGCGGCTTGCCGGCCACGAGTAAGTAGTTGCCGAAAGCGTTGTCGGCCAGGGCCGTGCCGTTCAGAGCCGGGTTGCCTTTCAGCGGGAACAGGCCCGATTTCGTATTGCCGAAGTCGAAGCCGTTGGCCGGCAGGCCGGGCGTGCCCGCCAGCGACTTGGTTTGGATGCGCAACGCGGCCAGGGCCGGCACGGCGCCGCCAAACTGCCGGTCGTCCATATACAGGCCCAGCTCGGGGTTCGAGAGGTAATCGTCGGTGATGGCCGCTTCGGCGTAGGGCGTGGTGCGGTTCCAGGCGTCCTTATCGCCGATGGGGTTGATGGCTTCGTTGGTGAGCGGCATGCCCAGGCGCGACACTTGCACGTAGTCGCCGGCGGCGGCGGTGGGGCCCCACGGCGCTCAGCGTCCGCATGGAGGGGCGGCTGGCCGAGGCCCACACGCCAATCACGTAGTCGCCGTCGAGGATGTTGGCGGCGGCCGAAACCGGCTTTTTGTCTTTTTGCAGCGTGGCAATGGGGATGCTCAGCGCAATGGAGTGCACGTTGTACTGCGCCAGGCCGTCGCGGGCCCCTTGGTTGATGCGCAGGCCGGCCAGGTCAAACACGGCCCCGAGGTCCACGAAAAACGGGTCGTCGGAAGAGCCGCAGAACACCTGCTCGCCGCCGCCGCCGGTGGCGGTGGTCACGGCGCGCTGGCGCAGGTCGGTGTAGGAGGGCTGGTTCAGGCCCACGCCGGTGCTGATGGAGCGGGGCCCGATATTGTAAACCGGCACCACGCCGTTGGTAACGATTGCGGTGAAGGCCCCGCCGTTCACGCTTTTCTCGCAGGTGTAGGTGGTTTTGAGGTTCTGCTTGTTCAGGCGCACGTTAAAAAACGTGGTGGGGTCTTCGTTCGTGCGCGTGAACGTGAAGCGGTAGGTGATGTCGTCGCCGGCCGTCGCGCCGTTGTTTTTCACGTGCACCTCGTAGCGGATGTTCTCGCCGAAGGTGGAGTAGTTGGGGCCCCCCTGCGGCAGCTGAAACGGGATGTAGTCGGCGATGAGCACCACGCGGTCCTTGTCGTTGGGGTCCACGAAGGCGTACACGTCAGTGTTGTCGGCCAGCGGGTCGTCGGCAATCAGCGGCGCTTCGCGGTGGCTGCTGGCTTCGAGGGGCGTGTGCCGCACGGTGCTCCACACGGAGAGCGCCGTAACGGCCCCAACCCCCACCATCCACTGGAGAGGTTTAGTAAAACTTTTCATAGGGAAACGATGGGTGAGAAAAAGTGAAAAACCAGCAAGCAACAAAAATTAACTAATTGTTTAACAATAAGTTAATAACAAATATGGACGTGGCGAAGCCGGCACTGGGTTTTGCCAGTGGGGGAAGCGTGACGGGAGCGTGGGAAGAAAAAAACGGCCGGATAAAGGCCGACAACGTGACTGATTGCAGCGAAACGGTAGCGGCGGCACCGGGAAACCGGCACTGGGCCCCCTACCCGGGGAAGCGAAAAACCAGGCAAAACGGCGATAACCGTAGCTCAGCCTGGCATAGCAATGGGAGCCGATGGCTCAATAGCATGCAATAAATTATATCCTCGCGTGGACCTACGATGCCCACCCCGCCTTGGACTTACCGGCAGGAACTTTTTTTCAAAAAATATATTGGATAAGTTCAAATGGCCTGGCCCGGCCGCGCCACCAAGTGGCACAGGGCCCCAGCAAGGTGCTTTAACGCAAAAAAAACCGGCGTGCTACGGCCGGTTTTTATTTTGTGAATAAGCACTTTGAATCCCACGGCAATGCCCGCGCCCGGGCACGAAGCCGCCCGGCACGCCGCCGCGTACCCAGCCAAGGCGCGCGGCGGTGCACCCAGCGTCGAACCGCCGCGGGCGTCGAATCGGAAGGGCACGCCAGGCTAGAAGAATACGCTGGCGTTGGCCTTTAAGTAGAAGGGCGTGCCGGGGGTGAAGTTCAGCTCGTTCACCGACTGGGTTTCGCCGCGCAGCTGGCTGTCGGTGGCAAACTGAGCCTCGTTCCACGCCACGTTTAGCAGGTTTTGCATCTGCACGCCCACTTGGTAGCGGGGGCGGGTGTAGGCGGCCACAGCGTCGAGCAGGAAGTAGCCCCGGGCCCGGATGCTGTTGTCCTCGATGGCCGCGCGGCTGTCGATGTGGCGGTAACGCAGGCTGGCGCTCAGGCCCTTGGGGCTGCGCATGGTGAGGCCCCCAATGCTGGTGAAGGTGGGGGCCAGCGGGATGTGGTTGTTGCCCTCGGTGGCGTCGATGATGCGGCCGTGGCTGTAGTTAAAGTCGCCGTCGAGGAAAAACCGGGACGAGAGCTGGTAGCGGGCCGACACGTCGAGGCCGTAGCGCTGGGTGGGCCCCACGCTCTCGGTAGTGCCCTCGTCGCCGGAGTACACCAGCTCGTCTTGCAGGCGCAGGGCCCAGAGGGCGGCGTTCACCACCAGCGCCGGCACGGGCTTGAAGGTGCTGCCCGCTTCGGCCCCGAAGGCGCGGGGCAGGGCGTTGAAGCTGCCGCTGCCCTGCACCACGCCCCGGGCATCGTTGGAGTGGAAGCCCAGCCCCGAGCGCACAAACAGCTGCACGGCCGGCGAGGCCTGGTAGTAAAAGTTGAGCTTGGGCGAGACCCGGCTCCGCACCACGCGGCCCGCCAGGGGCCCCGGCGCGCCCGTCGAATCGGCCCGATGCCCCCGGAAATCGAACACGAACAAGTCGGCGCGCAGGGCGGCGTTCACCGTTAGGCGGTCGGTCAGCTCCAGGGTTTCGTCCAGGTAGGCATTCACGTTCTGCTCGTGCAGGTGGCCCAGGCTGAGGATATCGAGCACGCGGCGCTGCACGGCGGTGCGCAGGCCCAGCTCCGAATCGTCGAGGCGGGTGCCCAGGCCCAGGGTCGAGTGCAGAGCCCGGCGGCCGAGGCGGTCGTCGCGATCGTAGGTGCCGGTGTAGCCGTAGAGGTTGCGGCCGGTGTCGGTCTGCTTGATCTCGTCGCCGTTCACCGGGTCGTTCTTGAAGAAGGTAAAGTTCGAGAACAGCGTGAAGTTGTAGCGCGCATAGTACACCTGCTGGCGCAGCACGGCATCGTGCGCCAGGGCGGTGGTGAGCACGGCGTAGGCGTTGGTGCGGTTGGTATTGCCGCCCTCGCTGGCGTCGAGGCTGCCGAAGCGGGAGATAAGGCCCTGTTCAACGGCGCGGTCGGGCACTTGGCCGCTGGCGTCCCAGTTCGAAGAAAAGTACGAGCCGAAGAGCGTCAGCGCCGTTTTAGCGGAGAGCTGGCCGGTGTACTTGGCCAGGCCGTTGAAGCGCTTGAAGTGCTGCGGGTTGTCGAAGTAGGCGTTGGTGAAGTTGTACTCGGTGGCGATGTAGGCGCTTTCCGGCTTGCGGCTGAGCAGGTGGTGCGTGCCCAGCAAGTCGAGCATCACCAGGGCGCGGCGGGTGTCGTACTGGCCCACCTCCAGCTTCACCTGACTGCGGTCGAGGCTGGTTTTGGTGCTAAACTCGCCCGCCCCGGCCGTGGCAAAATCGCCGAACCGCGCCGTGTAGGGCCCCTTGTACACCTTCAGTTGCTCCACCGTTTCGGGAATCACGAAGTGGAAATCGGCGTAGCCCTGGCCGTGGGCGTGGCTCACCATGTTCACCGGCAGCCCGTCGATGCTCACCGCGAAATCGGTGCCGTGGTCGGCGTCGAAGCCGCGCACGAAAATCTGCTCGGCCTTGCCGCCGCCCGCGTGCTGGGCAATGAACAGGCCCGGCACGAGCCGCAGCAGGTCCTGGGCCGAGTTCACGGGCCGCAGCGTCTGGTCGATGTGCGAGATGGCGGCCAGCGTCTGGTTGGGGTCGCGGGGCTGGCGCACGGTCACTTCGGCCAGGTTCAGGGCCGTGGTGGCCAGGCTGACGGCGAGGCCCCGGGTTTCGCCAGCCAGTAGGGTTACCGGGGTGTTTTTCAGGCGGTAGCCCAGGGCCCCCAGCCGCAGCTGGTAGGTGCCCGCGGGTAGGCCCGGGAGCCGGAACTGGCCGAGGGCGTCGGTGGCCGTGCCGCCGGGCTGGCCCACCAGGCCCACGCTCACGCCCGCCAGCGGCTGGCCCGAGAGCGAATCGGCCACGGTCCCGCGCAGGGCGGCCGGGGCCTGCGCCCGGGCGGCTGGGGCCCCCAGCAGCAGCACCGCCAGCACGGCCCACGGCCCCGCCGCCGGCCGCCGGCTCACCCGTAATTTTAGTAAAAGTGAAGCAAGCATAATGCGCCAAAAACGACGGCGGCCCGGGCATAAACCGCCCGCACCGTGCGTCTGGTAGAGGAAAAACAAGAAAGTGGGACCCCGGCGCACTGGCCGCGGCTTCCCAAACGCGCCCGCGAATGGGCGCTTGTTTCCGGTTTTATCCCCAGCAGGGTGGCGGCGTTGGGGGCCCTGCAAACCCGATTTCTTCGGCCACGGGGCCGCCCACCGCGGGGGCCCCGGCGGGCAACTGGGGCCCCCGCGGGGCCAGCGCTAGCGCCGCGGCCACGGTGCAGTGCACATCCAGCCCTCTGAGCTGGGCCAGGAAGTGCAGGCCCGAGCCGGCGGGCAGTTTGGCCTGGGCGGCCTGGGCGCCGTTGCAGCGCTCGAAGCAGTCGAGGCGCAAGTAGTTGCGCTGCTGGCACTCCAGGCTGTGCACGTAGGGGTGGGCCGCCGAAAAGCGCGGCACCTCCGGCCGGCTCGCCACCAGCCCCGCGCCCACCACCAGCAGGTAGTTAGCCAAGAGTAGAAAGGCGAGGAGGGAACGGCGCATGTCGGTTGTTAGTGCTCGGTTGGCAGTTTTTAGCCTTTATTATCAATGCCCGTTATTCGGGAATAATTCTGTTGATTACTGCCGCAGAAAGGAAGATCCATCATGCGCGGTATGATGATCATAGTACAAAAAAGGTATGTTCAAGTAAAAAACACCCGCTGTACCGTCCAAAACGCCGCCACTAGGCCGATGGCGGCCGACACCGGTACCACCACCCGGGCGTGGTACCAGGGCTTGCCGGCTGCCCAGCGCCCGATGAGAGCCCAGGCGAGCAAAATGACCGATACCTGGCCCAGCTCCACGCCCACGTTGAAGGAAATGAGCGAGCCGAAGTAGGCGTTGCGCGGCAGCCCCAGCCCGGTGAGGGCGCTGGCAAAGCCCAGCCCGTGCACCAGCCCAAACCCGAAAACCACCGCCAGCCGCCACGGGTTGAGCTTGCGGCTGACGATGTTCTCAATCGCCACGAACAGGATGGACAGCGCAATGACCGGCTCCACGATGCTCGACGGCGGCCGCACGAAGCCGTACATGGCCAGCCCCAGCGTGATGGAGTGCGCCACCGTGAAGGCCGTGGCCTGCCAGAGCACCGGCCGCAGCCGCGGCTCCAGGATGTAGAGGCTGAGCACGAACAAGATGTGGTCGAGCCCGAGCGGCAAAATGTGGGTATAGCCGAGCTGCAAATACGTCCAGAACACCTCCGTGCGCGAGAGCTTGCTCAGGTCGGCGTCGATGACGTGGGCCGCGGCCGGCAGGGCCCCCAGCACCAGCAGCGGCACGGCGGCAACGAGCAGCAGGTGGCGGGCGGGCGGGCGGCGCATGGCGGGGCCCTAGCGCTGGGCCAGCAGTTTCTCGCCCTCGGCGCTCACCTCGGGGTTGAGGTAGGGCGCGGTTTTGAGGGATTTTTCGAGCAGGGTGTGGCCCTCGGCGGCCTGGCCGGTTTTGAGGAGGATGAGGCCGGCGCGGGCCAGCAGCACGGGGTTTTGGGAGCCGGTGCGGCGGGCCACTTGCATGTACTTGGCGGCTTCGGCGTAGGCCCCGCGCTTGTAGTACACCCAGGCCAGGGTCTCGTTCACGTCGATGTTGTCGGGCCGGCGCTTGTACTCAATCTGGGCGTGCGCCAGGGCCTTGTCCAGCGCGTTGGTTTTGAGGTAGGCGTAGGCCAGCTCGCGGTCGGCGTAATGGCCCAGGGCCTCGTTGTCGTTGGCCTGCTGGGCCGCGCTGGCCAGCATGTCGATGGATTCTTGGGCCATCTTATTGGCCTCGGCCGGCTGTTTGTTCTGGCGGTACAAGTCCACCAGTTCGTCGGTAAAGGCGTAGTCTTTCACCTCGGCCCGCGCCTGGCGGAAGTTTTGGATGGCGGTGGCGTAGTCGTGGTGCGCGGCGGCCACCCGGCCCAGGCCGGCCAGGGCGTAGGCGTAGCCGGGCCGGTCGGCGAGGGCGTGCTGGTAGCAGGCCGCGGCACTGGGCAGGTCGCCGCTCACCTCGTACAAGTGGCCCAGGGCCACACGGGTCCACTCGGTTTGCTCCAGGCCGTCGAGGCCCGCTTTCACAGCCATGTCCATTGCCTGGATGGCCCCGGGCACGTCGCCCCGAATCTCGCGCAGGTAGCTCACCCGGGCGTAGGCCCCCAGGTCGGGGCGCACCTGGTTCATGCGGTCGGCGGTTTTGATGGCGTCGTCGTAGCGGCCCAGCTCCACGTTGGCGTCGGTCAGCAGGCCGTACACGAAGCCGCTGTTGGGGTTGATTTCCTGCGCCTGCTGAGCCAGCGCCAGGCCCTGCGAAAAGTGGTGCTGCGTGAGGCTGATGGACGCCTTACAGGCCAGGGCCTCAAAGTTGTCGGGCTCGGCGGCCAGCACGTCGTCGAGCAGCTGCACCGCGGCGGCGTCGTAGTAAGGGTGGTCGCCGGTCACGCGGCCTTCCTGCATGTAGGCCTGGGCCAGCAGCAAGCGGCTTTTCTGGTCGGTGGGGTCTTGGCGCAGCTTGGCCAGCAGGCCCTGAATGGCATTTTTCGTGTTCACCCACTCGCCGCCCAGGGCCAAGCGGCCGTGGCGCTCCCGCAGCTCAGGCGCGCGCAGGTCGGGCTTCTTGAACACGTAGATGGCTGCTACGAGCGCGCCAAATACCAGCAACAACACGGGGTAGAGGTATTTTCTCAAAGCGCAAAAGGGTAGAGGGTGGGAAGGGAAGAGGTGGCCGGGGCCCCGGGGCAAGCGGGGAACAGGGCCCCCAGTGCCAAAGCCGTAAAGCTTCGAAAGGCCAGCAATGTACGGGGCAACTTCCTGATTGGCTTTGGGTTTTGTCAGTATTTTTTTGTGCGCTAAAAAGCCGGGTTTTGGGGCCCTGGGGCGGGCCTACATTTTAGCCTTCATCTTGCCCTTGCCGTTGGCCATTTTGGCCTGCTTCCGCGCGGCGCGCTTGGCCTGCGCATCGCTGGCCGATGGCGCGCCCTTGGTGAATACTTCGCCAGCCGGTACCGCGCCGCCGGGGTTGCCGGGCACGGGGGCCGTGCCGCTGGGCACGGCGTTGGGCGAGGCCGTACCGGCGCTGGGTGCGGTCTGGGCGGGGGTGGTTTAGGCGGGGGCTACCCCGATGCTGCACAAGCCGGCAGCCAAAAGCGAGAGAAAATTTTTTATGAAAAAGGCCGTTACGGTGGTTGGTGCCTCCACTACCCGCGCCGCCCGCCGGGCCTACCCCAAAAAAACCGGGTTGGGGCCCCCAGCGCGTGGCCATACCAAAATAAGGTGGCACCAGTGCTTGTTTAGATAGTAGACTTGTTCCTCAGTAAGAAATCAGTGGATTTCCAAGCGGTATTTGGAGCCAGAAACATTGGCTTCTCAAAGAGTCCGCGGATACGAGCTTAGTCTGGCAAGAATGGATGTTCAGCGTTCAAAAGCAACTGAAATTTTCAGCCGTTTCTTATTCGGGAACAAGTCTATTATATAAAATATATATATTTACAAAAAACCTAATAATTGTACCGTGCCTTCAACTATTCTGCATTGGTTTGCCGCAACGAGCCACTCGGGTGAGGCCCAGCGGCGGCAGTCGCTGGCCGATGCCCGCGCCCGCGTGCAGGCCTGGGGCGAGCCTCAGCGCAACCTCTCCAGCGACTTGTACGAGGCCTACGCCGCTGGGGCCCTGAGCTTGCTGGAGTTGCGCTACGCCATCGAGGGCCGGTGCCACCGCCGCCGCACGCCGGCGTGCTGGCGCCTGCTGGCCGCCTAGCCGGCCCATTCCGCCGCCCGTCCACTACTCGTTGCCACCGCGGCAGCACGCCCTTGCTTGCCCCGCCGGCAGCCGGCTGGCTTGGGCGCGAAAGGGCAGCGAGCCTGCGCAGTAGCTGACGGGCACCGCACCCCTGCGCACAAGCGCTCGTTTGATGTCCGAGGACGAAACCGAATTAGTGCAGCAGCTCCGGACCGGCGATGGGGAGGCGATGGCCCGCTTCTACCGGTGCTACCGCAGGGCCCTGCTGGCCCAGGTGCGCCGGCTGGTGCACGATCCGCAAAGCGCCGAGGATGTGCTGCAAGAGGGCTTCCTGAAGGTATGGCTGGCCGTGGGCACCTACGACCCCGCCCGGGGCCGGCTCTACACCTGGGCCGCGCGCATCTGCGTCAACGCCGCCGTGGACCACCTGCGCAGCCGCGCCGTGCGCCAGAGCCGGCGCACCACGCCCATCGCCGCGCTGGCGCTGACCGGCACCGAGCCCGCGGCGCCCACCACGTTCCGGCCCGAGCACATTGGCCTGGCCGACCTGCTGGGCCGGCTGCGGCCCGAACACCGCCGCACCCTGGAGCTGCTGTATTTCGGCGGCTACACCTACCCCGAGGTGGCCGAGGAAATGGCCGTACCCCTGAGCACCGTGAAGACGTGGGCCAGCACCGCCAAGCGCCACTTGGCCCGGTGGATGTAGGGCCCCCGGGCTCATCCTTATAAACGGCAAACGCCAACGACCCGCGTGGCGGCCATTGGCGTTTGGGAAGGGGTAGCAGGCGGCGCGCTAGGCGGCTGCGGTGCGCGGGGCTTTGGCAGCGGAGGGTTTGGTGGCGGGGCGC
>NZ_MDZA01000012.1 GCF_001816125.1 Hymenobacter coccineus
TAGCGGCTGGGGACGGGGGCCGTTTGCAGCGGCAACTTACGGCCCGCCGCCGGAACGCCCCGCGCCGCTAACTTGCGGCCCCTAACCCACCTCACCTCCGCTATGCGCTACGCCCCCCTGGCCCCCCGAGCTTTTTGTTGAGAACCGCCGCCGCTTCCGCGAGCTGCTGCCGGCCAATTCGTTGGCCATTTTCCAGTCCAACGACATCATGCCCACCAACGCCGACGGCTCAATGGGCTTCCGGCAGAGCAGCGACTTGTTCTACCTCTCGGGCGTCGATCAAGAGGAAAGCATCCTCGTCATTGCGCCCAACGCCCGGCTCGAAAGCCACCGCGAAATCCTGTTTTTAAAGGAAACTTCCGACCTGATTTTGGTATGGGAAGGCCACAAGCTGACCAAGGAGCAGGCCCGCCAAAACTCGGGCATCCCCACCATTATGTGGCTGGAGAACTTCAAAACCGTGCTGCCCGCCCTGATGAACGAGGCCGAGCAGGTGTACCTGAACTCGAACGAGCACATCCGGTCCGTGGTGGAGGTGGAAACGCGCGACGCCCGCTTCATCAAGGCCATCCAGGCGCAGTACCCGCTGCACACCTACCGCCGCGCCGCGCCGCTGCTGCACGGGCTGCGCGCCATCAAGGGGCCCCAGGAGGTGGAGGCCCTGCGCACGGCCTGCAACATCACCGAAAAGGCGCTGCGCCGGGTGCTGGGCTTTGTGCAGCCGGGCGTGTGGGAGTTCGAGATTGAGGCCGAAATCGTGCACGAGTTCCTGCGCAACCGCAGCCGGGGCCCCGCCTACGGCAGCATCATCGGGAGTGGCAAAAACGCCACCGTGCTGCACTACACCACCAACGACGAGCAGTGCCAGGCCGGCGATGTGATTCTGATGGACTTCGGCGCCGAGTACGCCAACTACGCCGCCGACCTCACCCGCAGCATCCCCGTCAGCGGCAAGTTCAGCCCCCGCCAGCGCGAGGTGTACGAATCGGTGCTGGCCGTGATGCGCTACGCCGAAACCCAGTTGCGGGCCGGCAACGAAATCGAAGCCTACCACAAAAGCGTGGGCGAAAAAATGGAGCAGGAGCTCGTCAAGCTCGGCCTGCTGAAAGCCGAGGACGTGGCCGCCCAAAACCCCGACCAGCCGCTTTACAAAAAGTACTTCATGCACGGCACCAGCCACTACCTGGGCCTCGACGTGCACGACGTGGGCCTCAAGTACCGCACCTTCGAAGCGGGCATGGTGTACACCATCGAGCCGGGCATCTACATCCCCGACGAAAACCTGGGCATCCGCCTCGAAAACGACTACCTGCTTACCGCCGACGGCAACGAAAACCTGATGGTCAATATCCCCCTCGAAGCCGACGACATCGAGCGCCTGATGCAGAAGGGGAATTAAAAATTAAAAATGAGAAATTAAAAATGCCGCTGGGGCTACTCAGCGGCATTTTTAATTTCTCATTTTTAATTTTTAACTCATTTCCCCGTGGCCTGCACCAGCGCCGGCAGGTACTTGCTGAGGGCCTGCACCTGGGCCTGGGTGAAATTGCCCTGTACTGAGACCAGTACAAAGGAATTGGCCTCGTCGGGCAGCTGGCCCACGGCAGCAAACTCCGCTACTTTGTCGCCGCTGCCGCGGGTGGATACCTGGTAGCTGCTGGCCGCGGCCCCCGCGCTCAGGGTGGTGTAGCGCTCATTTTGCAGCACTCCGGCAGCCTCACTGCGTAAGCCTTCCCGGGCCAGCCCCTGCGCCGCCGCCGATACGGGCACGAAGCTAATGAACCGCGCCGAGCGGATGCCCGTGATGCCGTCCGTCAGTTCGGAGCCGCCGAGCAGCTTGGCGGCCTTCACCAAAGCCAGGCGCTGGAGCAAATCGGCCGACCACTGGGTGGTGTGGAAGCCGGGCTGGCCGTCGTACTTGTTGAAGAAAGCGGCCACCGTGCGGGCCGGGGCCCCGCCGGGCCCGCCGGCGCGGCAACCCGCCAGCAGTAGCAAACCGAGTAAGAAAAACGAGGAAAATGGGGCAATAAAGCGCTTCAGCATGACGAAAAGGCGGCGGGGAACAGACGGCCCGCCGCCCGCGCCGCGCCGCAAACGCCGGGCCAACCCGCGCCCCGGGGCCCTAATTTTTTAGTTGTCAGTTGCTCGTTGTCAGTTGTTCGTTTGCTAGTAAATCGTTGACTGACAACTGACAACTAGCTTAAAAAGCCACCGCGTTTAGGAAAAACACGTCGCGGTCGGGGGCTCCGGGGCGGCGCACGCGCTGGTAGCCGCTGGCCACGAAGCGGGTGCCGAACCAAGGCAGCAGCTCGTCAGGCTCCGAGTCCAGGATCTTGTAGGGCGAGTCGGCGGGGGGTGTGAACAAGGGCACGGCCAAGTCGTTGGGGCCCGTGGCATCGCGGTCCACCAGCTTGTAGTGCAGCTGGTCGTCGCGCAGGTAGGCCAGGGCCAGGCGGCCATCGGGCAAGGGCAGCAGGCGCACGGCTTCCTCCAGGTCGCGGCGGTGCACGTCGTTGAGCACGTAGGTGTTATCCCAAAGCAGGGCCCCGGCACGGTCGAAGCCGCAGACCACCACGTGGCTGGTTTGGTAGCCGTCGGCGTCGCGCGGATTGCCGTAGGCGCTGTTCATGCCCACTGGCAGCTCGAAGGGCACACCCGCGTAGCCGGGCAGGCTGTTGCGACCGTAGCCCGAGCTGTAGTAGCGGCTGCCGCTGTAGGCGGTGCTGCGAAAATGGGGAGCGTACACTTCGGCCACCAGCGCGTAGCCGCCGTCGGGTTGGGGCAGCAATTCGTGCAGCAGCAGGCGGTAGCGCCAGCGCTGGGGCTCGGCGTCGGTGGCGTCGATGCGCTCGTTACGGCGCTCGAGGCGGGCCAGGTGGGCGGGGTTGAGGTAGTCGAAAAAGTGCTTCAGCCGCCGGAAATCGTAGAATTTCAGCGCCGACTGCCCCACGCCGCCGCGCTCAGGTCGGTGGCAAACAGGCCCTGGGCGTAGCCAGGGTCGCGCAGCGAGTAGGTGCCCGTGAGCAGGCGCGTGCTCGTGTCCTGGGGCGGGCTGAGCTGGGCCGTAATGAGGCTGCGGTCGCTCTGGGCCTGCACGTATTCGGAGCTGACGAGCTGCCCGCGGTCGGTGAGCTGCTTGAGCTGGAGGCGGCTCTTGCGGCCGTTGGTTTGGGTGAGCACGTACTCGGCGCGGCCGGCGGTGGCATCGGCCACGAAGCTGAGCTGGGTGGGCAGCTGCTCGTACACCGAGGAGAGGAATTGCAGCCGGCCGGTGGCCACGTCCAGCAGCAGCGCCGTGAGGTGCTGGCCGTCGTTAAGCGTTACGGTGGCAAACAAATGCCCGTCCATCGCCTTCAGGTCCACCACGTTGCGCACCGTCTTCGTGTCGAACACCTGCGTGAGGACCTGGCCGCCCTGGGCGTCGTAGGCCGCCACCAAGAACCGGCCGGGTACCCGCGTCGAGCTGAACAGGGCGTACACGATGCGCGGCTCGGCGCAGATGCGCGCGAAGCTGAATTCGTCGGGCACGTCCACGGCCCGCTCGGTGCGCAGGTGCAGGTCGCGGTCGTACTGCTGAAACGCAAACAGCGTTTCGCGGCCCCCCGGCCGGTTGGGCCGTCCCAGCAGTACCACCACCGAGCTATCGGCCGGCAGGGCCTGCACGTGGGCTTCGCTGGTGTTGGGGTCCAGGTCGAGCTCGATGCGGGCGGCCTGGGTGGGGGCCCCGGGGGGCGGCGGTAGGGGCGCAGTGCCCCGGTCCTGGGCGCGCAGGGGCCTGGTGGGGCCCAGCAGCAAGCACGCTGCCAACAGTAAGGAGTACAGTGTTTTCATGCCCGTTCGGCTAGTTGGCCGGCCGGGGGTGGGGGTCCGGGCGCGGCAGTATTTTAAAGATACAACCTGCGCCGGGGCTATGCAAGCCCCGGCGCGTTAGCTAAACGTGGGCCGCGGCCAAGTCGTTCGGCTCGGGGCCCCAACTTACGCCGCGCCTAGGGCCAAAATCAGGTCGAATTCGTCGGGCCGCACCGGCAGCACCGACAGGCGCGACTGCCGCAGCAGGGCTAACTCGGCCAGCCGGGCGTCGGCCTTGAGAGTAGCCAGCGCCACCGGGCGGGCCAGGGCCCCCACCGGGCGCAGGGCCACCGCCACCCAGGGCGAGCCGGTTTCGGCGGTGGCGTCGGGGGCGGCCAAGGCGGCTACTTCGGCCAGGCCCACCACGGCTTTTTCGCTCACGCTGTGATAGAAGAGGACTTGGTCGCCGGGCTGCATCAGGCTCAAGTTGTTGCGGGCCTGGTAGTTGCGCACACCGGTCCAGGCCGTGCCGTCGTCGCGCAGGAAGTCGGCCCAGGAGTAAGCTTCGGGTTCAGATTTGACGAGCCAGTAATTCATGCAGTGCGAGGGAAATAAATTCTTTGTTGAAACCATGTACATACATTTAATGTATGTACATTTGCTGACCAGCACGCGCTGCTGGCTGGCTACCACGCCGGTTGGCGCCCCAAAATTATTCCCTTAGTTCCCATGCAAACCCACCTCACCCGCGCCGCCGACCGGGGCCTCAAAGACATTGGCTGGCTGCAAAGCAATTTCACGCTCAGCTTCAGCTCCTACGCCAACCCGCTGCGCAACGGCTTTGGGCTGCTGCGGGTGTTCAACGACGACTTTGTGCAGCCCGGCGGCGGCTTCGGCATTCACGGGCACGCCAACATGGAAATCATTTCCGTGCTGCTGGCCGGCTCCATGAACCACAAGGACTCGCTGGGCTACTCGGAAGTGATAACGCCCGGCAGCGTGCAAATCATGAGCGCCGGCACCGGCCTGCGCCACGAGGAGTACAACGTGGGCGAGGACGAGGTAAACTTCCTGCAAATCTGGATCGAGCCCAAGCTGCAAAACGTGGGGCCCCGCTACCAGCGCCGCCAGTTCCCAGAGGAGAAGCGCCGCAACCAGCTCACCACCATCGTCAGCAACGAGGAAGGCCAGGCCCACTGCTGGATCAACCAGAACGCCAAGCTCTCGTTGGGCCACTACGAGCAGCCCACCGTAGTGGATTACGCCCTCAAGCCGCTGAATAAGATGGTGTTCCTGTTCGTCATCAGCGGCACCGTGACGGTAGCGGGTCAAGAAGTAGGCACGCGCGACAGCCTGGGTATCTGGGACACCGACGCCGTCCGCTTCGAAACCAGCGCCGACGCGCGGTTTCTACTCATTGAGGCCCCTATTAACCACTAAGTATTTGGCCATCCAACCAGGAACTGTCATGCTGAGCTTGCGAAGCATCCTGTCGCCGCTGAACGACCCGTGCTACCCTGATAGGATGCTTCGCAAGCTCAGCATGACGGTTCCTGGTTGAATATCCCATAATTAGTTAAGCAGGAAGGATGCTTTGCTACGCTCTGCATGACGGCCTTTTTATAGCTTTTTGCTTATTAAAACAACAGACTTTCAACCACACAAACCCATGAGCAATCAATTGTTAATTGGAATCGACAGCTTCGTGGCGGCGGGTATTGATCCGGCCACGGGCCAGCCCATCGGTCCGGCCGACCGCATGCAGCAACTGCTGGAAGAAATTGCCCTGGCCGACGAAGTGGGCCTCGACACCTTCGGAATCGGCGAGCACCACCGCCGCGACTTCCTCGACGCGGCCCCGGCCATGATTTTGGCGGCGGCGGCGGCGCGCACCAAGCGCATTCACCTCAACAGCGCCGTGACCGTGCTCAGCGCCGACGACCCGGTGCGCGTGTTCCAGAACTTCGCCACGCTCGACCTGCTTTCGCAGGGCCGCGCCGCCCTTATTGTGGGCCGCGGCTCGTTCACGGAGGCATTCCCGCTCTTCGGCCTGAACCTGAACGACTACGATTCGCTCTTCACCGAAAAGCTGGACCTGCTGCTGAAAATCCGCGACAACGCCACCGTCACGTGGTCGGGCCGGCACCGGGCCCCGCTCAAAAACCAAGGCATTTACCCGCGTCCGTTGCAAGAAAAGCTGCCCATCTGGCTGGGCGTAGGCGGTACGCCCGAGTCGTTCGTGCGCGCCGGCACCCTGGGCTTGCCCCTCATGATTGCCATCATCGGCGGCGAGCCGCACCGCTTCCGCCCGCTCGTGGACCTGTACCGCGAGGCCGGCCGCCGCGCCGGCCACCCCGCCGAGCAGCTGAAGGTGGGCGTCCACCTCTTCGGCTTCGTGGGCGACACCACCCAGCAGGCGGCCGACGATTTCTACCCCGGCTACGCCAAAATGTTCGCCACCATCAGCAAGGAGCGCGGCTTCCCGGCGCCCACCCGCGGGCAGTACGACGCCACCCGGGGCCCCCGCGGCGCCTTCATGATCGGCGACCCCGAAACGGTGGCGGCCAAGCTGCTGGCCGTCAGCGAATCGCTGGGCGGCCTGGCGCGCATCTCCATCCAAATGACTAACCTGCTGCTGCCCCACGCCAAAATGCTGCACGCCATCGAGCTGCTCGGCACGCGCGTGGCCCCGCTGGTGCGGGAAGCTCTGGCCGTGGCCAAGGCCTAAAGCTGCTAGTTGCTGTAAGCCAGAGCCGTCCGTCATGTTGACGAAGGAAGCATCTTATCACGTTGGAACGAGTTGTTCTGCGGTGATAAGATGCTTCCTTCGTCAGCATGACAGACGGCTTCTTAACTAAGCAGGTAAGGCTATCAACTTACTTGCCCAGCAACGTTTTCAAGTACGCCTCGAAGCCCGCGGGGCCCCCGCTGACGTAGCCAATCTTGCCCAGGATTTTGCCGTCGGGCGCTACCACTACGGCCAGCGGAAACTCGCCCTCGCGGTTTAGTTGCGCCTTGGCCGCATCGTTGCGCTTGATCTGCTCGGGCGACGGCTGGTTCTGGGGCTTCTGCGGGTAGTCGAAATGGGCCAGTACCAGCCGGTCCTTGGCGTAGGCCACGAAGGCGGGCTGGGCAAATACCTCGCGCTCGTACTTCACGCACGGCGCGCACCAATCGGAGCCCGAAAACACAACCACGATGGGCCGATTGGTAGCCTTGGCCTGTGCCTGGGCCGCGGCCAAATCATTCAGGCCCCAGTTGGCCACCAGGTTGGCAGGCGCTGCCTTGGCAGCCGGCGCGGTTTGGGCCCCAGCGGGGAGGAGGGGAGCGGCGACAAATAGGGCCCCTAAAAGGGCAAAGCGGAGGAGCATGGGGGAGGATGTAGCGCGAACTTTGTAGTTCGCGTCGCTGAACGATTAATCGGCAGAACGAAGCGAGAGCTGCGAACTACAAGGTTCGCGTTGCAATTCGCGCTACACGTTACGCCCGGGTGGCGGGGGTGCCGTAGCCAAAGTTTTCGGCCGGCTCGCCGGTGGTGGCCACGGGTACGTCGTCCACGTCGTCCACCGTGAGGGTGAGCAGGCCGGCGATGATCATGGCCGCGCCGCCCACCATCAGGGTGTAAATGGACTGGCCGTGGAACACATGCTTAGTGAGGGGCCCCAGGATGAGGCCGGCCGCGCCCTGCGGCAGCACCACGAAAAAGTTGAACACCCCCATGTAGTAGCCCATTTTGTTCGACGGCAGGGCCCCCGCGAGCATGGCGTAAGGCACACTCAGGATGCTGGCCCAGGCAATGCCCACGCCCACCATCGACAGCAAAATGTAGTGGTAGTCGTGGATGAAGTAGATCGAAATCAGCCCCAGCCCGCCCAGCACCAGGGCCAGCATGTGGGTGAAGCGCCGGCTGGTGCGGCGCGCTACCAGCGGCAGCAGCAGCGCCATCACGGCAGACAAGCCGTTGTAGACCGAGAAGCACACGCCCACCCAGTCGCCGCCCTTGTTGTAGAGCGCCGAGGTGGTATCGGTGGTGTGGAACACGTGGCTGGTGACAGCTTGCGTGGTGTAAATCCACATCGAGAACAGCGCGAACCACGAGAAAAACTGCACTACGGCCAGCTGGCGCATGGTTTTGGGCATTTTGAAAATGCCGGCGAACGACTCCCGGAAGCCGTGCGCAAAGCCGGCGGTGCGGGCTTTTTCGGCCTCAAACTCGGCCAAGTCGGCCGGTGGGTACTCACGGGTGCGCAGCACCGTCCAGAGCACGGCCAGGAAAAACACCACGCCGCCCGCCGTGAACGAGTAGCGCACCGACGCCGGGATGTGCCCCATCGCGGCCACGTTCGACACGTGGAACCAGTTGGTGAGCACCCAGGGCAGCGACGAGGCCACCACGGCCCCCACGCCGATGAAGAAGGTTTGGGCCCCGAAGCCGGTGGTGCGCTGCTCCGAGGGCAGCAAGTCGCCCACCAGGGCCCGGAACGGCTCCATGCTGATGTTGATGCTCGAATCCATGATCCAGAGCATGCCGGCGGCCATCCACAGGGCCGTCACGTTGGGCATCACCAGCAGCGAGAGCGACGCCAGGATGGCGCCCACCAAGAAGTAGGGCCGGCGCCGGCCCCAGCGCGGGCTCCAGGTGCGGTCGGAGAGGTAGCCGATGATGGGCTGCACAATGAGGCCCGTGGCGGGCGCGGCCAGCCACAGAAAGGCAATTTCATCGGTTTTGGCGCCCATCGTCTCGAAAATCCGGCTCACGTTGGCGTTTTGCAGGGCAAAGCCGAACTGGATGCCGAGGAAGCCGAAGCTCATGTTCCAGATTTGCCAGAACGAGAGGCGGGGCTTGGCGTGGGTAGAAGGGACGGACGTGACGGCACCAGCAGCCATAGCGAAGTGGGTGGGATTTAGGGAGATGCGCGATGAAGATGGGGCCCTGGGGGCCCCACTTCCAAATCTATTTTTTCAATTCAACCACCATCACCGTGTGGGCGGGCACGGCCAGGTTTTTCAAGTCGGGCACGGGGGCCCCGGTTACCACGTCTTGGCCCGAGGCGAAGCCGGCGGTGCGCTCGGCGAAGCGGTTGCCGTCCACGGTTTTGGCGTCCTTGGTGTTGTTGGCGATGACCATCACGCACTCCCCCGCGTCGGTGTAGCGGAAATAAGTGTACACGCCGTCCTGCGGGATGAACTGCATGAGCTTGCCGCTGCTAAGCACGGGGTGGCTCTTGCGGTAGTTGGCCAGCTTGCTCACGTAGTCAAAGGCCTCGCCGGCCTGGCCCGGGCGGGCCGCGAAGTAGTTGGTTTTGTCGCTGGCCCAGCCGCCGGGGAAGTCCTCGCGCACCTTGCCGTCGGGGTCCGAGAAGTTCTTCATCAGCACTTCCGTGCCGTAGTAGAGCTGCGGCGTGCCGCGCAAGGTCAGCAGCCAGGCCAGGCCCATCTTGTACTTGGCAAAGTCCTCGCCGATCACCGAGTAGAACCGGCTCATGTCGTGGTTGTCGAGGAACGGCACGTTGCGCGTGGCGTCGGTGTACATCCAGTCGCCCTGCAGGGCCCTATACAGCTTGGTTAGGTCGCCGTTGTCGCCCTTCAGCACGTCGCCAATGCCGAAACAAATCTGGAAATCAAGCACTCCCGGCAAGTTGGACTTAAACCCGTTAACGGCCGGAAAAATGCTCTGCGCGAAGAACGCCTGCTCGGCCTCGGTGCCCTCCCAAGCCTCGCCAAACAGCGCCAGCTTGGGGTACTCGTCGGCAATGGCCTTGCCCCACGCCATCAGGAACTGCGGCTCCGAATATGGGTACGTGTCGATGCGGTAGCCGTCGAGGCCGGTGCTTTCCACCCACCATAAGAAGTTCTGGATCAAGTACGTGGCCACCAGTGGGTTGCTCTGGTTCACGTCGGGCATCGTGGTATCGAACCAGCCGTCGTTTTCCAGCTTGCGGTCAATCTGGGAGGCGTAGGGGTCGTTGAGCGTGAAGGCGTTGTAGTTGCTGCGCGTGAAGGTGGGAAACGCGTGGAACCAGTCGGCCGCCGGCTGGTCGCGGAACAAGTGGTGGTAGCTGCCCCAGTGGTTCAGCACGATGTCCTGCACCACTTTGAGGCCCTGTTTGTGCGCGTTTTTCACGAATTGCACGTACTCGGCGTTGGTGCCGTAGCGCGGGTCTACCTTGTAGCAATCCGTCACGGCGTAGCCGTGGTAGCTGGCCTTGGGCATGTCGTTTTCCACGATGGGCGTGGGCCAGATAGCCGTGGCCCCCAGCTGCTTGAAGTAGCCGAAGTGGTTCTCGATGCCCTTCAAGTCGCCGCCGTGGCGGGCGTACATCGAGTCGCGGGCGATGTGGTTCACGCGAGTGCTCTTCACCACGTCGTTCTTCGGGTCGCCGTTCGAAAAACGGTCGGGCATCAGCATGTACACGAAGTCGGCCTGCGTGAGGCCCTGGGTGCGATCAGGGTCGGAGTTGCGGGCCCGCAGCTCGTAGCTGTACGTGAAATTCTTGGCGCCCTTGAATTGCAGCTTGAGCTTGCCTGGCTTGGCATCGGGCCGCACCGTGAGGCTGAGCAACAGGTAGTTGGAGCTGGTGAGCTTGTCCACCTTATCTAGCGTGACACCGGGGTAGTTGGGCTGCTCCACGGTGCTGCTGGCCAGGCCCGGGCCGTGCACTAGCAGCTGTACCTGGGGGTTTTTCATGCCCACAAACCAGTACGTGGGGTCGATGCGGTCGACGGCAGCCGGCGCGGCTTTCTGGTGGTGGGCAGGAGCGGCCGTAGGGCCCCCAGCAGCGGCCGCGGGCACCGCCGAAACTGCCAGTGCGCCCGCCAAAGCCAGCGCAGAAATTGAAGATAAATTCATGGATGAAATAGGGTAGCGGCGGGCCCGCGCCCCGTCGGGAAAACGGTTCGCAACGGCAGGCGTAGGGGGCGAAGGCCACGCCGGCCTGCGGCCCGGCGCGCAGGCGCTACGCCCGGCACCGGCCGCCGGCTAACGCGGCACTCGGGTCAGAAAAGTGGTGGAAAATTACGCTTTCCGCCTCGAACATCGTCTGGAAAGTATCAGTGCACCTCCGCCACGCCGGGCTGCTGCCGCCGCAGCTCCAGCACGTTTTGGCGCAGCGAAACAATTTCTAGCATATAATCGGGCGTGCTGCCGTCGGCCAAATGGATGCGCAAATGGGCCGGGTCGGGGGCCGTCCATGTGCCCTCGTGCCCATCAAGGCCATCGGTGGGGGCAATGTCGAACTCGGTGAAGCGCCCCGCCGGTCCAATGGCGAAGCCCGTGCGGCCCCGGCTGGGCGGGAACTTGTAGGTGTTGGGCCGGTACACGAGCGTGTCGCCGCGGGTTTCTTCGTTCGATTGCAGCCAGGTGCCCTGCAAATCGGCGGGGGAAGCGGGCAGGCGGTCGGGGCGGCGCGGCTGGCACGTGGCGGCCACGAGCGCCAGCGGCAGCACCGCCAGCCAACGGGAGAAGGGGAGGGCCATGAACAACGGGTTTAACGTAAGCACCAATCGAAGCGGCGGGCAGCCCCGCGGGGCCCCCGCCGGGGCCCGCAAGCTACGCCCGGCGGTACCTTCGCTCACCCAAACGACCTATTCCTGTGGACAACCGCGCCCTTACCCACGCCTTTCGGCTGGCGGCGCAGCTCATGGAGCTGCACGACGAAAACCCCTTTAAAATTCGCGCCATCGAAGGCACCGCCACGGCCCTGGAGGCCCTGAGCTTCCCGGTGGCCGAGGTGGAACGCCCCGGCCTGCCCGACCGCACCGGCCTGAGCAAAACCGCCGCCGCCAAAGTAGCCGAGCTGCTCGACACCGGCACGTTCTCGGACTTGCAGCGCCTGCTCGAAATCACCCCGCCCGGCGTGGTGGAGCTGCTGAAAATCAAGGGTATCAGCCCGAAGAAAATCAGGGCCCTGTGGCACGAGCTGGGCATCGAAAGCGCCGAACAGCTGCGCGACGCCGCCGAGGCCGACCAGGTAAGCAAGCTGAAGGGCTTCGGCCAGAAAACCCAGCAGGGTATCCTGGAGGCCCTCGAATTCACCGATCAAAGCAAGGGCAAGCTGCTCTACCCGCAGGCCGAGGAGCTGGGCGAGGCCTTGGCCCGCCGCCTGCGCGAAGCCCTCGGCACCGAGCAGGTGGCCGTGGCCGGCGAAACCCGCCGCCGCCTCGAAACTGTGGAAACCGTGGCCCTGGTGGCCGCCACTGATGCGCCCGAAAAAGCGCACGACCTGCTGAATTCGCTCGAAGGCCTGGTGCCCGCGCCGGCGCAGTCGGGGCCCTTTGCCTGGCGCGGCACCGCCGCCGGCTCGGGCGTGGCCGTGGAAGTGCTGCTGGTGGCGCCGGAAGATTTCGTGAACGAGCTGTTTCTGCAAACCGCCACCGAAGCCCACCTTGCCGAACCGTTGCCCAACGCCGCCGGCCAGGGCCCCGGCCAGCCGGCCACACTGCGCCAGTGGGCCCGCCGCGAAAAATTCGCGCAGGAAGAGCTTATTTACGAAAAAGCCGGCCTGCAATACCTGGTGCCCGAGCTGCGCGAGGGCCTGGGCGAAATCGCGCTGGCCGCCGAAAACAAGCTGCCCCGCCTGCTCGAAGACGGCGACATCCGCGGCTCGCTGCACAACCACAGCACCTACTCCGACGGCAACCACTCGCTGCGCGAAATGGCCACCTGGCTCCGCGACCACGGCTTCGAGTACCTCGGGATATGCGACCACTCGCAGGCCGCCCACTACGCCAACGGCCTCAGCGCCGACCGCGTGCGCCAGCAGCACCAGGAAATCGATAAGCTGAACGAGGAGCTGGCCCCTTTCCGCATTTTCAAAGGAATAGAGAGCGACATCCTCAGCGATGGGGCCCTGGACTACTCGCCCGACGTGCTGGCCAGTTTCGACTTCATCGTGGCCTCGGTGCACTCCAACCTGAAGATGGACGAGCGCAAGGCCACCGACCGCCTGCTGCGCGCCATCGCCAACCCGTACTGCACCATGCTGGGCCACCCCACCGGCCGCCTGCTGCTGCGCCGCCAGGGCTATCCCATTGATTACAAGGCCGTCATCGACGCCTGTGCCCAGCACCAGGTCATCATCGAAATCAACGCCAACCCCTGGCGCCTCGACCTCGACTGGCGCTGGGTGCGCTACGCCCTCGACCAGGGCGTGCAGCTCAGCATCAACCCCGACGCCCACCACACCGATGGCTACGCCGACACCCGCTACGGCGTGCTGATGGGCCGCAAGGGCATGCTGACCAAGGAGATGACGTTCAACACGAAATCGGTGGACGAGGCCGCGGCCTACTTCGCGGCCCGCAAAGCCGCCATCAAGCCGCCGGAGGTTTTCAAAGCGTCGCTGTTCGAGTAGGTCGTTGCCACTCAAATACTAGGCCGTCATGCCGAGCGAGCGCAGCATCTTTCCCGCGTCACTAACCATGATTACTGCTGTGGGAAAGATGCTGCGCTGCGCTCGGCATGACCGTTTCTTTAATTGAAACGGTCCCAGTTCCAACAATGAAAATCCTCGTTCTCCGCTTTTCCTCCATCGGCGACATTGTGCTGACCACGCCCGTGGTGCGGGCCCTGGCGCAGCAGGTGCCGGGGGCGAAGGTGCATTTTGCTACCAAGCCCGCCTACCGCGGCCTGCTGGAGCCCAACCCGCACATCGCCAAAGTGCACGTGCTCAGCGGGTCGTTGCGCGACTTGGTGCGCGAGCTGCGGGCGGAGAAGTTCGACTTCATCGTCGACCTGCACAACAACCTGCGCACCCGGCTGCTCAAACTGCAGCTCAACGTGAAGTCGGCCAGCTTCGATAAGCTGAACGCGCAGAAGTGGTTGCTGGTCAACTTCAAGGTCAACACGCTGCCCAAAATTCACATCGTGGACCGCTACCTAGCCGCCGCCGCGCCCCTGGGGGTGCGCAACGACGGCCAAGGCCTCGACTACTTCATCCCCGAAGGCCAGGAAATTGACCTGCGCGACCTGCCCGCGGGCTTCCAGCGCGGCTACGTAGCGGTGGCCATCGGGGCCCAGCACGCCACCAAGCGTCTGCCCGTCGAGAAGCTCATCGCGCTGTGCGCCAAGCTCAACCGGCCCATCGTGCTGCTCGGGGCCCCGAAGACGAGAGCACTGGCCACGTCATCGAGCTGGCCTTTGACGCGGGCGCGGGCCACGGCGAGTCCCCGGCCCGCATCCCTGAGAGCCCGTATTACTTTCCGAAGAACGCGCCGGTGCGGTTCGCTAGTCCGCTCATTTACAACGGTTGCGGGCGGTATTCGCTGCACCAGTCGGCCTCGCTGGTGCGGCAGGCGCAGCTGGTGGTGAGCCACGACACGGGCCTGATGCACATCGCGGCGGCGTTCAAGAAGGAAATTTTCAGCGTGTGGGGCAACACGGTACCGGCCTTCGGCATGTACCCCTACAAAACCGAATTTAGGGCCCTGGAAGTGCTGAACCTGAGCTGCCGCCCTTGCTCCAAAATCGGGTTTGCGAAATGTCCGCAGGGCCATTTCAAGTGCATGAACGACCAAGCGTTAGATTTGAACCTGCCGCCGCCCCGCGACGGGCGCTAGGGCCCCAAGGTTAATTATCAGTTGCTCGTTGGCAGCTGTCATTAACCCGCTTAGGTATCTAATAATGAGCAACTAATACCTGACAACTACTCCGCACCGCCATGGCCAACATCTGCCAGCACCTCACCCAAATTACCCACGTCATCCCGGATACCAAGCACGTCTGCCCCGAGTGCGTGGCCTTGGGTGACGCCTGGGTGCACCTGCGCACCTGCCAGGAATGCGGCCACGTCGGCTGCTGCGACGACTCCAAGAACAAGCACGCCACCCAGCACTTCCACGCCACGCAGCACCCCGTTATTGCCTCCGCCCAGCCTGGCAAGCGGTGGCTCTGGTGCTACGTGGACGAGCAAATGGTGGAGTATTAGTTAGTCCATGAAAATGCTGTGGTGTTGGCGTTGCCAGCAGGAAATGCCCATGCTAGAACCGGCCGAGGCTGCCCTCGTGCACCAAGCGCACGTAGATGGAATGAGTGTTGTTGAAGAGGAATACCGGCGGCGGGGCCTCCTGTTCATTCCCATGCATTTGGAGGGCATGGCCCGACTGCGCCAACCCATGCTGGAGATGTACCGGCTGCTGACTGGCTTCGCGGAAACCAATCCCAGCGCGGTTCGGCACCACGAAGTGGCACAATACGGTCCACCGTGTCCGCAGTGCAAAAAACCGCTCCGCACGCCTGAAGCTCGTTTCTGTGCTGCTTGTGGTTTTGGACAAGAAGATGTTAGCGCCGATTCGCTGCCGCTAGTACGCCGCCGGCCTGAGCTTTTCAGCAATTAAAAAAGCGGCCCGTTCAATGTTATTGAGCGGGCCGCTTTGTAAGTGCGTTAAACTTACCCAATCCGCGAGAAGCCGCAGTAGCTGTGCAGCACCTCGGGCAGCTCGATGCCATCGGCCGTTTGGTTGTTTTCCAGCAGGGCGGCCACGATGCGGGGCAGGGCCAGGGCCGAGCCGTTGAGCGTGTGCAGGAGCTGGGTTTTGCCGCCGTCGGCGCGGTAGCGGCACTTGAGGCGGTTGGCCTGGTAGGTCTCGAAATTGGACGCCGACGATACTTCGAGCCAGCGGCCTTGGGCGGCGCTCCACACCTCCAAATCGTAGGTCAGGGCGCTGGTGAAGCCCATGTCGCCGCCGCACAGGCGCAGCACGCGGTAGGGCAGGCCCAGCTTTTGGAGCAGGCTCTCGATGTGGGCCACCATGCCGTCGAGGGCGGCGTAGCTGTTTTCGGGCTGCGTGATTTGCACAATTTCCACCTTGTCGAACTGGTGCAGGCGGTTGAGGCCCCGCACGTCGGCGCCCCACGAGCCAGCTTCGCGGCGAAAGCAGGGAGTGTAAGCCGTGTTGCGGATGGGCAGCTTCTCGACCGGAATAATTTCGTCGCGGTAGAGGTTCGTCACCGGCACTTCGGCCGTGGGAATGAGGTAGAGGTCGTCCTTGGCGTCGTGGTACATCTGGCCCTCCTTGTCGGGCAGCTGGCCGGTAGCGGTGGCGCTGGCCTCGTTCACCACGATGGGGGGCTGCACTTCGGTGTAGCCGGCCTCGCGGGCCTCGTCGAGGAAAAAGTTGACCAGCGCCCGTTGCAGCCGGGCCCCCTGGCCCTTGTATACCGGGAAGCCGGCGCCGGTGATTTTGATGCCCAGCTCAAAATCAATGATGTCGTACTTCTTAATCAGCTCCCAGTGCGGCTGGGCCCCGGCGTACAGTTCGGGGATGGCGCCGTGCTCGCGCACCAGTTCGTTGTCGGCAGCGGCGCGGCCTTCGGGCACACTGGCGTGGGGCAGGTTGGGCAGCTTGTAGAGCAGCTGCTGGATGGCAAGTTCCACCTGCGTCAGCTCGTCGGTGGCGGTTTTGGTGTGCTGCTTGAGCGCCGTGGTGCGGATTTTCAGGGTGTCGGCGCCGGCCTTGTCGCCGCTTTTCATTAGGGCCCCAATTTGGCGGGCCAAGTCGTTGGCTTCGGCTTGGGCGGCGTCGTGGGAGGTTTGCAGGGCGCGGCGGCGCTGGTCGAGGTCGAGGATGGCGGCCACGTCGGCGGGGCCCGTGGGGTAGTGCTTCTTGGCGAGGCCGGCCAGTACCCGGTCGGTTTGTTCTTTGAGGACGGAAACTTGCAGCATGGGGCGCGGGTTGTTGGAATCGGCGGCAAAGGTAGACCGCCGGGCATCCGATTTGGCAGTTTGCCCGTAATGCCCTAACATTGCGGTAGCAACCGGCCCCCGTGGCCGGGCCGCCGCCCCCAGAGGGTGCCGCTGGTCCGCTCCCATCCCTGCCTTTTCATAAGTAGCGCCGGGTTGCCCCCATTCGTATTGCTCCATCCGATTAGTGTTGTTGTGCCGCGCTGACGCGGTTCTTCGGCCGGCGGCTTATACGCCCCGTTGCCATCCGTGCGCCTTTGGCGGCCCCAAGCCCGCCTGCCGGCCCCTCCCCGATATTCCCTCCCTCTAATTTTTCTATGCACACCCTCAACGAGTTGAAGGACCGTTTGCTGCCCGACCTCAAAGAACTTGCCGAGCAGCTCAACGTTGGCAATTTCAAGCGGCTTAGCAAGCAGGATTTGATATACAAGATTCTGGACCAGCAGGCCACCCAACCGGGCCCCGAAGCCGCAGCTGAGGCCGTAACGGAGGCTGCACCCGCCGTCACTCCCAAACCGGCCCGCGCCCCCCCGCGCTGCTGCCGGGGCCCCCGCCGCGGCCCGCACCAGTCGCCGCGCTGCGTCCGCAGTAGCCGAGCAGCCCTTCTCCGACGTGGCCCCGCCCGCTGTGGAGGGTCCCTCCGCCGTGCAGGTAGCCCCAATCCCAGCCGCTGCCGTAGCTGCCCCCGTGGCTGAAGCAGCGGTAGCCCAGGAGGCATCAGTGGCCGAAGCTGCTCCCGCTCCGGTGCAGCCCGCGGCCGAAAACGCTGCTGAAACCCCTATCGAACTTCCTGCTGAAGGCACCGAGGCCGCCCCCGCGGCCGATGGGGCCCCGGCTGAGCGCCACCGCCGCGAGCGGGTGGGCG
>NZ_MDZA01000013.1 GCF_001816125.1 Hymenobacter coccineus
TTGCTTGGAATCGCCCTTTTTAAGTAGGTTTTTGGGCTGCCCTTTTTGATAAAGGGCTTAGCGTGTAAAACCGCCCTTTTGGAACAAAAACCCCTGTAAGAGCGGTCGCACTCATTGAGCGGCTGTCGCTGGCCTAGGAGATGGCCCTTCGTTCCGTTTACCCCGCTGCCTTCAGGTCCCGCTCCGCTACTGAGGGCCCTCGAGCTAACCCGGTAGCGCTGGAGTGGCTGCTGCGAGGATAGCGGTGGCCCGTTGTTGCATCAGTTCCCCAACCTGCGCCAAGCTCAACTCGCCACGTACATACCGCTCGTGCAAGGCTACCACTGCCAAGTGCGGGGTGATGCCGCGGGTCTGCAAGTTGGCCACCGCCTGGTTGACCGCCTTTTGACGGTTGGCTTGTTCTTCCTCGACCAATTCCATGGGGTACAGTTAAGAGTAAGCTGAAGGATGACAGCTAAGTTACAAGCAAGCCCAGAATAAGTTGTACTCTACTACGGTCAAGCTAGTGTCGAGTTGCTAAGTACAAGCAGGCCTTAGAGAAAAGCCAGTCTTATGGCTCCGAAAGGCGCACCTTTCTGAGCCACTAGGCCAGCTTAGCGAATTAGCGCTGTACTGGCCTTTTTGGTGGCTCAAGAAGTGGGTTCTGTAATGTATGTTTGTGACCCATACTTACTGAGCCATGCAGCACACCTTCGGTTACGCCCGCGTTTCCGCCACTGACCAGAACCTAGCCACGCAGGTGGAAGACCTCACCCAAGCGGGCTGCACGCGCATTTTCCAGGAGAAGGTTTCCGGCACGCGGACCCAGAGCCCGGCCCTCGACGAGCTGCTAGAAGCCGTGCGGGAAGGCGACGTGGTGGTGGTGAACCGCCTGGCACGACTTGGCCGCAATACCGTGCACACCATTCAACTGGTGGAAGAATTTAACCGGCGCGGCGTACACTTTCGGGCGCTCGACCTGGGCATTGACTCGCGCACCCCAGCGGGTAAGATGATTATTGGGGTGTTCAGCTCCTTCAATCAGTACGAGCGGGAGAACAACCGGCAGAAGAGTTTGGCCGGCATTGAGCTAGCCAAGCAGCAGGGGAAGCACCTGGGCCGGCCCGCTGGGCGCGATGCTGAGAAGCTGGCCAAGGTAGCCACGGCCTTAGAGCGGGGCTTATCGGTGGCTGAAATTGTGACGCTTACCGGGATTAGCCGCGCCAGTGTCAAGCGTTATCGCCAAGATATTGAAGGACAAATAACTTAAAGTCAACGAGTTAATTTGTGCTAAATCAGGAAAAGCGGCCCCGAACAATGCGGGGGCCGACTCTTGGTAATCGAATGAAAAGGTCATTGCCTGGTACGAGGTCTGCATTGTCCACCGAAACTTCCCCAAATGAGCCGTTTTCGTAAGGAATAGTAACATCGACAAGGAAATTTAACTTCAACAATACTTTACTGGTCTCTATGGATACTAGGGGGTTATAGTAAGTTATTTCGGTTAGTTTGCGCACTTTTAAACGCTGAAAGACAATCGTTCTGACCGGATTTTTATAGAGGTAAACAAACATGCGGGTTTGATTACGTATTTCCGACGAGTCATTGGTTTCCAGTTCATTATATAAGTTTGGAAACTCTAGCAGAGGGTTCAGGCGCTCAATTTGGTCCACTACCTCATCTATATTGATAAGAAAGTCATCATTAAACTTGGCCAAGAAGTCTGATGCTACAACGTGAGCCAGCACAGCTTCCCGAGTAACGGCAGCGATTGGGCTGTGGTGGGCTTCTACAAATTTGTTAAAGTCGTTGTAGTAGTGAAACTTAACATTAGGAAAGGCTTCTAAGTCTTTCTGAAGCTCAGTGTGTAGTAGGTCGGGTTTGTCCTTGCTAAAGCTGAATGCTTTGTAGTCGCTAGAGAAGAAGACAACGCCCTCGTCCGTAAACTCTCCGTGCTCACTTTTAGCGGCAAGAGCGACTATTTCAAGTACTGTCTCCCATATGAGAGTGTCTTTGAACTCGCGCTCGGTATTGCCAGTGAAGGGTTTTCGCTTATAAATAGCCCGATTGGCTACCTTCTCTAACAGCTCAGCACTATAGCCAATAACCCCTTTAGGCTCATCAATGCCAAGCTCAATGAGAATATCATAAACATAGCTATTTACTTCGTGCTCAATGTCAAGGTCTAGTTTGGTGAAATCGAGTGGTTCGGCCCGCAACTGGTTCAGTTCACGGCAGGCTCGCTCATATTCCGATGCCTTGTTTTCCAGCTCCTTACGGTAGTTAGCCCGAACTTCTTCAATGATAATCTTTGGGAGAATGACTTGAGCGCGAGTCTTGCGCACATAGTCTACAAAGGCTTGCGATAGGTCTTTGCGGAACAGCCAGTCTTTAAAGAAGATGTTGGTATCCAGTATAATGTACATAAGGCTGACTGAAGTGTAGAGGAAGATACTACGCAATACGGAATTTTATTCTGAATTGCGTATGTTTGAGGCATGGCGATGATTGTCATTGAGGAGAAGATTATCACCAGCTACGGGCGCAAGAACGCGCAGGCGCGGGAAGCGTTGAAGGTTTGGTTTGCCCAGGTGCAGCTCTGCACCTGGTCGAGTCACAACGACCTGCTGGCAGACTTCGCCACGGCGGATTACATCGGCCAGGGCCGCTACGTCTTCGATATAAAGGGCAACCATTACCGACTTGTCGCCCAGGTGCTGTTTTCGCTGCGGACCGTCGATATCCGGCGCATTATGACGCACGCCGATTATAGTAAACTCAGTAAAAAGCAGTTGCAAGACCTCTGAGGTCGTATTTCTTCCCTTTTGTTCTAACTCCCTAAGCCCGTGAACCTGACCACCGAAGCCGAGCACAAAGCCGCCGTGAAGGAATTCCGGACGCTGGCCACCGACGAAGAAGCCAACCGCGACCGCCTGCTGGTGCTGCGCGACGCCATCCACGCCTTTGAAGAGGCGAATGGCCATAATCCCGGCCCCCCGACGACGGTCGCGGGCCGGCTGCAAGTCGAAATGTTCAAGCGCCACTTGAAACAGAAGCAGCTCGCGCAGCTGCTGGAGGTGGGCGAGTCGCGCCTGAGCGAGGTGCTGCGCGGCCGGCGGCCAGCCAACGGCGACTTTTTGCGCCGCATGTACAAGAAGCTGGGTATCCCCGCCGAAGAGGTGCTAGAACTGACTGCTTGATAAGGGAGTAAATGTTTTGCAATTGGTGAAATGCGGAAAAGCCTCACTGCTATGACTATTCAGAATGAAGCAGCCTACCAGGCCGGTATGAGTCGCTTGGAAGCCCTTGACAGTAACAACCCCGCTAACCTAGCAGAAATGGAAGCGCTGGGCAACGCCCTCGAAGCCTACGAAGACAGCCAGGGCCACGCGCCCGTCCGGCCGGATTCGCTCGTTTTCCGCACCAAAGCGGGGCTTTCGCCTTTAAGGACCAATAGCTGACTTTTGGCCAGTATGTTGTTCAACAAGCCCAACTAGTGTCGCTGCGTGTCGGCTCTTCGCAATGTGGCTGATAGCTCGATACGCTAGCCAGGTAATTCCGAGGACAAGTCCACACAGCATCAAGGCCAGCCAAATAAGCTGTTCTGCGGGCATTCGTTCAGCAATAGTGCCAAGCACTTTCCATAAACCCACTGGGGTAGTATTAGGAAGGATAGAGAGGAAGAAAATAGTAGCAGTATTCATAAAAAATTTGGTTGGTATAGTGACTAGGGAGAAAGGCGTCCAAAGCGGCCGCTACTGAAGCGGTGGTGTAAGATTAGCAAGCCCCAAGAAGCACGAATTCAGATTTTAGTAATAGGACTAAACTGTAAAAAGCGCAATTGCAGCTCGTAGGGGGGGATTTTGGGGAGTTGTGCTTCGATGGCGTGAGCAGGTTATCACAGCGGATGGAGAAAAAAGGAGGGGGAGCAGTGCGCGCACTGTCAGCACAAAGAGCTTGCGTAGAAGCGAGGAGAGTGCTCTTGCTAAGGCGGGGAACAGGTCAGACAAGTGGCGCGGTTAAATCAGCTTCATACAGAGAGAAGCCGCGAGGTTGGTTTTGTTGCTAACTCCCATCCCTCAAACTTCCAAATCGAAGGCCTTTTAAAAAAGGACACGAAAACGGGTCTTCAAAAAATGCGTTTCCAGGCGATAGGGGCACTTTTTGAAATTTGTCTAAAATGGCGGGGCTGCCTAGGAGCCAAAAAAGCCCGCTGACAAGGGAAATCCTGAGCAGCGGGCGAGGCCGTATTGGGCGAGTTAAATCTGAGGGAGAAGCGCGTATTTTGCGCCGTGCAATACCAAGATTTTGAAAGCCGCTGGCGGAAATCAGGCGGCGCGGAGCGGGCCAACTATGGCCTGTTTCTGCAAGACTTCTGCGACTTACTAGGCGTACCCCGCCCCGACCCTACCACCGACAACCCCGCCCAGGACGCTTACGTGTTGGAGCGGGCCGTGACGTTCGACGACGGCGGCGGCAAGCAGACCACCGGCCGGATTGACTTGTACAAGCGGGGCTGTTTCGTGCTCGAAACCAAGCAGGGTACCATTACCCCCGACGAGCAGGCCGCCGCCGAGAAGGCGCAGCTGGGCTTGCCAGCCGAGAAGCGCCGCAAGGGCCACGCCGTGCGCGGAACGGCAAAATGGGAGCAGATGATGAAAGCCGCTTATGAGCAGGCACTTCGCTACGTGCGGGCGCTGCCAGCGAGTGAGCCCCGGCCCCCGTTTATCCTGGTGGTGGACGTAGGCCACTGCTTCGACGTGTACAGCAACTTTGCCGGCGTGGGCGATAACTACGTGCCCTTTCCCGATTCGGGGCACTACCGTTTCTTTCTGCCGGCGCTGGCCAAGCCCGAGCTACGCGAGCAGCTGCACCAGCTCTTTACCGACCCGCAGCAACTCGACCCCAGCCGCCGCGCCGCCCGCGTCACGCGCCAGCTCGCCGGCTACCTGGCGGGCCTGAGCACCCAATTGGAAAAGGCGGGCCACCCGTCCGACGTGGTAGCGCAGTTTCTGATGCGCTGCCTGTTTACCATGTTTGCCGAGGACGTGGAGTTGATTCCGGCCGACTCTTTCAAGGGGTTGCTGGCCACCTACGCGGAAACGGAGGAATCGCGGGGCTACTTGCCGGACGCGTTGGAAGGCTTGTGGGCCGTGATGGATAAAGGCGGATTCTCGCCCGAGCTACGCAAGAAGCTACGGCGCTTTAATGGGCAGTTGTTCCACGAGGCCAAAGCGTTACCCCTAAATGCGGACCAAATCAAGCTGCTAGAGCAGGCCGCCGCCGCCAACTGGACAGAGGTAGAACCGGCCATCTTTGGCACCCTGCTAGAGCGGGCGCTAGACCCAAACGAGCGCCATAGTTTGGGCGCGCACTACACGCCTCGGCGCTACGTCGAGCGCCTGGTGCTGCCCACCGTGATTGAGCCGCTGCGGCGCGAGTGGGCCGCAGCGCAGGCGGCCAGCGCCACCAAGTTGGAGGAAGGCAAAGGCAAGAAGGTGGTGGATGCCGCCCGCGAGGAGTTGCTGAAATTCTTGCGCCGGCTTACGTCGGTGAAGGTGCTAGACCCCGCTTGTGGTTCGGGTAACTTCCTGTATGTGACCTTGGAACACCTGAAACGGTTAGAAGGTGAGGTGCTGACTACCCTAGCGCAGCTGGGCGGTTCCGGCCGCCTGGAGCTGGGCGACGGGACGACGGTAAGCCCCCGGCAGCTGCTGGGCATGGAGCTAAACCCCCGCGCTGCCGCTATTGCCGACGTGGTATTGCGCATTGGGTACTTGCAGTGGCACTTACGCACCCACGGCCTCACGCAGCTAGCGGAGCCCCTGCTTGACAACTACCAGAATATCAAGCAGCAGGACGCCGTATTGGGCCACAATGCCGATTATAGCAAGACGTGGCCAGCCGAGTGGCCAGAAGCTGATTTTATTGTGGGCAATCCGCCTTTTGTGGGCGATAAGGCCATGCGCCGGGCGCTGGGCGACGAGTACGTGACCAGCTTGCGCAAAACCTACGCGGGCCAGGTGCCCGAGTCGGCCGACCTGGTGATGTACTGGTGGCAGCGGGCCGCCCAACTGGCCGCCAGTGGGAAGGTAGAGCGCTTCGGATTTATTACTACTAATTCTATCACTCAGACGTTTAACCGTCGGGTAGTGCAGGAGTTTCTAGCTGATACCGCGCAGCCGGTTTCGCTCGTCTATGCCATTTCGGACCATCCGTGGGTTGATGCGACCGACGGGGCCGCCGTGCGCGTGGCGTTCACCGTGGCCGAGCGTGGGGTACTGCCGGGCTCGTTGTTCCAGGTGGTGCAGGAAACGGCGGCCGACGATGACGCGCACGACGTGCTGCTGATGGAAACCGTTGGAACCATCAACTCTGACCTGACTATGGGGGCTGACGTGGCCAACGCGATAGCTCTAAAGGCGGCGGCTGGCCTGTCAAACGTCGGAATGGCTCTGTATGGGGCTGGTTTCCAAGTAACTCCCAGTGAGGCAGTGGCGCTAGGATTAGGTAAGCTGCTAGGACTAGAGCAGCATATTCGCCCCTATCTCAATGGGCGCGACATGATGCAGAAAACCCGTGGTTTGATGGTAATTGACCTTTTTGGGTTGACTACAGATGAGGTACTAGAGTCTTATCCAGCTGTTTATCAAAGAATTATAGAAAAGGTAAAGCCAGAGCGTGACAATAACAACCGCGCTAGCTACCGCACGAAATGGTGGACTTTTGGAGAGCCTCGTAAACAGTTGCGCCCTGCCCTAGCTGGGCTTTCTAGAATTATTGTAACCACCCAAACGGCTAAGCATCGAGTGTTTATGTTTTTGGATGGTAAGACGTTGCCTGATAATACACTCTTTGTTATTGCCTCAGAAAGTGCCTATCATCTTGGCGTATTGTCAAGCAAAGCGCATGTAACGTGGGCAATGGCAACAGGCGGTTGGCTGGGAGTTGGTAACGATTCTCGCTATAATGGCTCCCGCTGTTTTGACCCCTATCCTTTTCCTCTTGCTACTGAGGACCAGCAGGCTAAGATTGGTAAACTAGCCGAGCAGCTGGACGCCCACCGCAAGCGCCAGCAGGCCCAGCACCCCGTCCTTACGCTAACCGACCTCTATAATGTGGTGGAAAAGCTACGCACTGGCCAGGTGCTCAATGCAAAGGAGCAGATTACCCATGAGCAGGGGCTAGCGGCCATTGTGCTCAACCTCCACCACCAGCTCGATGCCGCCGTGGCCGACGCTTACGGCTGGCCGGCCACGCTCAGCGACGCGGAGGTGCTCACGCGCCTGATGCAGCTCAACCAGCAGCGGCTAGCCGAAGAAGCGGCCGGCACCGTGCGCTACCTACGCCCCGAGTACCAAGCCCCCGGCCAGCAGGCCGCCTTGGCGTTGCCGGCGACCGCCGCCACCGCCACAGTGGCCGCCGCCGCCACGGCCCAACCGTGGCCAGCTGAGCTAGCCCAGCAGATGCTAGCCGTGCGCGCCATCATCCAGCAGGCAGCCGGTGAGGCCCTGAGCAGCGACCAAGTAGCCGCCCGATTCCGGCGCACCAAGGCCGACAAGGTGAAACCCTTGCTCGATACGCTGGCCATGATGTCGCAGGTACGTTACCTAGAGCCCCAGGGTACCTACGCTGCCTAATCACTCCTAACTAATTGACTGAGATGGAAGACCATATTTCCCCGATGAACTACGAAGCCTTCATTCGTCGGGCCCACGGCTGCACCCGCGAACAGAAAGGAGCGTCGTGCGACTATTTCCGCAATTTGCAGACTACTGAATCAGGTTGGTTGAAGCTAACTGGCATCGGCTCAGCTGATAAGCAGCTAACCGCCATAAAAGGCCACCTTGCTAAGGCCATCCAAGCTTTTCTGAAGCCCAGGAGAGGCCGCAAACTCACTGCCGACGAAGCAGAGCAGCTTGCGGGATTGCAGCTATCCATTGAGCGCAGCTATGGTTCCGCCGACCTTATCCCATTGATTAGACGCGGCCTAGATATAACTCAACCTTACAAAGAGGCTTAATCACTTATCCCCGAACCGGCATGATTTCCATTGTATCCGAAAAGGTCAGAGTGCCTGGTAGCTCCAGCGACTTTGCCAGCCAGATGTACGCTGAGGTGTCCAACGAGGCAGCCGAGGTTTTTGCTTCTGAGTTAAGAGGCAGTGACTTGCCCCAGCAAACCACCCCAACCATACCAGCACGGTGGTGATAAAGGCGACAGGTAACGACAAAATGGTGAAGGTAGAGAAGCGTAATTTTTGCTGCCGAGAGTTTGAGCAGCAGATAAATGTGTCGGTGAAGCGATAGCCGCTAGCTGTTGGGGCCATGACTATCAAGCAAAAAAGGCGCACCAGGCGAACCGGCCAGTCGTGTACGCCCATTTTAAGGGCGTCTGTCAATCTTGTAAGCTGGCCATCGGCACGAATGGCCCCAAGTGGGATATTCACCACCTCACCTATCACTACCACGGCCGGCTGTACGACACCCCCGCCCCTGAGCTGATTGCATCGGGCGTGATAACGCTAATCTGTCGGCTGTGCCACAACAAAGAGCACACCGCAGCTGACCCCGAAAGTCCCCGACACGGCGAAAACCGCGCCTGTTGCGAACGGTGTGGCGCTTCGGAGCGCGGTATTATGGACCGAAAAAAGGGAGAGCAGTTGCCGCAGCTGTTATGCCGTCAGTGCTTTCTGCTCAACCAACAAGGAGTTACCCAGACCTCCTTATTCATTTGATGCGCGCTGATTAGTCAGCTAAAGAGCAGTAAGTGCTTGACTAGTCACGGGTTAATCGGTGACTAGTCAAGCAGAAGTTGAGTAAGACACGCACCTGTTTACTTTGCGGGCTCTGACTAGTCACGCATCGTATGGAAAACACTTCTCCATTTTTAACCATAAAGCAAGCAGCTCAGCAGGTTAACAAGTCTGAGCAGACTATTCGGCGACTAGTCAAACAGCACGTAAAGACTAGTCATATTCAGGTCGAGCAAACCCCAAAAGGTGACACGTATCTGATTAGTCAGACATTTCTCGCGCAACAGTACCCCGCTCCCACCGAGCAATTGCCAGCCATCAGTGAGCCAGAGCCAGGACCGACCGTGGCGCAGTTGCAACAGCAACTAGCCGAGCGAGACCAGACGATTCAGCAGCTGCAACACCGCTTGCTAGAGCAAAACGACGTCTTGAATGCGCTGACTAGTCAGGTGAATAGTCAGCGCATTGGACGCATTGAGGAACTGCTACTTAGCCAGAATGAGCAGTTGGGTGAGCTACAAAAGCGGCTGCCTGAACCTGCCGAAGTATTGCAGTTACCCCCAGCACCAGCGCCTGGTAAGAAGGGCCTATGGCAGCGATTATTTGGCTCATAGAGGTGATAAATAGCCTTTGTTATCCGATTAGTCAGCTGACTAATCAAGTGACTAGTCAGCGCAGGTATTAATCTGGTAATGAATGAGTTTCATGCTGACCCAGTTTGTCACGTTCGAGAGCAGCCCGCAAGCGCGCTGCGTTAGCAGGGGAGGATAACAGGTGCGCGGTTTCATCTAAGTCTACTGCCTTCGCCGCCCGGCCCAGAAGGGTGACAAAGGGCAGGCTGCGCAGTAGCTCTAGCATAAAGGCAGCTCGGTGCTCTGGTACTTCCAGCGTGATTCTCATACGGTGGTTAGGTAGGTTCCTTAACCAGGGCCAGGCCAAGGGCCGGGAGGTGGTCAAAGTCGTTGTCGGCCGTGTGCAACGGCAGGTCCAGGTAGAGCGCCGTGGCCGCAATCCAGAGGTCGTTCTTGCCCATGTTGCGGGCGCTCATGCCGGCCGGCAGCTGCTGGCCGCGTAGCTTGCCTTGGCTGTAGGCGTCAAGGCGGGCATACAAGCTGGCCAACTCGGGCACAAAGCCCACCAGAGGGTAGCGTTCGAGCAGCTGCCGCAGGAAGGCTACTTTCTGGTAGCCCCAATCGGCTTTGAGGGCGAAGGCTTCCAATTCCCCCACCACGGCAAAGGGCAGCACCGCCCGCAGAGGAAGCAGCTGCTGGTGGCGCAGGTGCGCTATGACGACGTTCGTATCAAAGACCACGCGCAGCAGCGGCGCGCTCTTCGCGCAGTAGTTCGTCCATGCGAGCATTTTCCTCGGCGGTGAAGCCCAGGTCGGGGATGGGCAGCGCCTGCGTAGGGGCTACCGTGTCCAGGAAGTGCTGCACTCCCCAGCGCTTGATATCGGCCGGGGAGTAGTAGGTGAGTTGGCCCCACCGAAGCGGGGGAATGGTTTCGGGGACCGGAGAGGCAATCATAAGGGAGCGATTTTAGGAGTTGAAATGACTCGGAGACTAGTGGGGAGCCAGTATATCGGCTAGGCTTGCCGTATCCACTGCTGCCAACTCAATTGGGTAAGACAAGCCAGTCACATACACAATCTGATGCGCCCAGGCAGCTAAATCGTGGCCATGCACTACGAGGTTGTTATCCTCATCCTGGTAAAGAGTCTTGCCATGTAGAAAAGACTCTAAATCAGCGCGTAGCACTGGTGGTATGCTTACTAATGCTCGGGCTTGAGGAGCAGCCATTAAGCGCGTCAAGTAAGCTCGTAGCGCCTCGTAAGCAACTTGGTCATGTGAAGTCATGCACAAAATAACTTGCTAGGAGTGAGTAGAATAGCAACGAGGCTTTGGTCTATACCCCAAAAAGCTTTGCTGTGTAGGCCCCAACGTTTTCCAATTCGTTGTTGAGGACTCGCAACTGAATCTTGTGCAATTGCTTATTGATGTCGGCTAGTGCGTGCGTGCTAAGTACTCTATTAGCTTGGTCTTGGCGTAAGCCGAAGTGAGAAACTAAGCGTCCGAAGGCAGCGGCATTTTGGCCCTCGTAAGCTACTATCTGCTGTCTAGGCTGGTACTGGACGGTAAATTCTATTTGAGTTACGCTACGGCCTTGTTTGATGGGTGTATAGCTAAATGAGAGGTCAGCCTTGCTATTTATTTCTCTTTCTGCTGGGTCGAGGGCTGCTTTCTTGAAGTGGGTCCATTTCTCGTAGCGGTCCTTACCCGTTTTAGGGTCAATAAGGTCCAAGCGCTCTTTTAACTCCTGTACACTGATGCGGAAAGACTTGTCAGGTAAGTTTTTGTACATAGAAAAGAGTTCGTACAATCGCTTTGCATACTTGCTGTGCAGAGTCAGGGCAGTATGAAGTTGAAGAGTAGTGAACCGGTCTTTTAGCTCCACATATAGGGGGCGGACTTTCTGGCTTAGTTCTAACTCTATAATACCTAAGCCTTTGCGATACTGTGCGGAGGCCACGAACGTAGCTTGTAAAAAGTCCCCATTAGATAATGTTGTTTCAAAATATCTCGTGATGAGCTTTTTTGTAGCAAGCTGCATATCAGAGACTTTTACCTCCTGACCAGTCAATGCCATCAACTCCTTAGCCGAAACCTGGTAGATGGTAGTTGACAGGTCGTCTTTGCGAATGCTAGCCATGACCATATAGAGAATATTCTTCTCCAATGCAGTCATTTCATACCGGGCGATAGTGAGGGCATTGTCCTGCCAAAGCGTTATGGGACTCATAGAAAATCGACAGTGAGAAGGCAAATTTACACAAAAGTTGTATAGTTAAGTTGTACTACAACCTTTGTAAAGCAACTTTCACCGACTTTTTTACCACCTTTGTCGCCGTTTCACCGACTTTTTTACCACTTTCACCCCCGTTTTCACCGACTTTTTTACCACTTTCACCGACTTTTTTACCACCTATTCCGACTTTTTTACAACTTTGATGCTCTGGGGACCCTGTCAATCAAGTAGTTACGACACCCCCAAATAACAAGTAATGAAAAAGAATTGTCACAAATACTTGAACGCGCAGGCGAAGGCTTTCAGAAAGTCGGTTGATGCAGAATCAAATCAGCCGACGGCCAAAAAGAAAAGCAAAAACAAAGAAGGCTTCGCACACTGGGGGGGAGACCTTTAAGGTATATATTATTAGTATTCAAAGGCTTATAAATTCTATTAACGAGCTTATATACCACCTTAAACTTGAGATTACCAAGCTTAGGCCGAAGCACTGCGCCATGGTATCTTGCATCATGGCTGACCACGTTTTCCGTCTTAAAGACACGCCTTTAGGTACCCTCCTTGTCAAATTTTACCAGATTGAACCCTATAGCCCAGAGGCATTTGAACGCGCTGTAGGGCGTGATTTCCTCACTGCGACCATGCCGGGTTCCGGCGTTATGTGGGGCTCCCGGCTATACCAAGGCGAAGTAGATTCTGCCGCGGTATTACCCGAAGCTATTTTCAATCTACATCTGCGTTGCCCTCACTGTAACTACGTACGCATCGAGCGTGTCGGCTAGCTGTCTAGCTAACCAGCTGCCCAGGTACGCACCTAAATACCTTTCTCCCCCTCGCGGTAGCGTTTGCGGACTTCGGCCCGGTGGTCGTCTCGCCAGGCCTGCACGATGTTGGCCAGTAGGTCGGATAGGCTCACTTCGACGCCGGGCAGGTTAACGACGGTGGCCAGGGCGCGGTGCAGCTCGACGGGCAGGTACACGCTTTGCTTTTTGGTGACCTGCTGGGCGGGCGTGGTGAAATAGGCCAATGGGCGCAGCTGAGGCGACGCAGGAGCCGCCGAGGTGCTGGGAGTTAATTCGGGTAATTCGGGGACCACAGGCGCTACGGCAGGGGCCGGCGCGGGTAATTGCTGGCCAGTTGCTATGGGGACCAAGTCAGCCGCCGGGAAGGGATGCAGTTGCTCTTGGCTGATGTTTTTGATGTAATCAGTCATTTCCGAATTGGGTGTTTTGTCTGCCATGAGAGTGAGGTAAAAGATAGTAAAGAGGGTAAGCCATTTTCAGCTTTGAACGGGCATACATTATAACAAGTTTAGCTACCTCATTTTTCTCTTTTATAATTTTATGCCTAATCACTTATTAAGCTAAAAAGGTACAATTGAAAAACTTTTAAGTTTTGTAAATAAAAAGCTAACTAGCTAAAGCTTTTACATTAATTAGCTAACTAGCTAGAGCAAGGCAGTCGCTAGGGGCAGTGGGGAATGGTAGCCTTAGCCCTAGTATGACCGCATCCCAAACGCCCCCTTTCCCGTATGTTCTTGCGTAAAGGAGCAAGACAGGTTTAGCTACCGCTAAACGTCTTGCTTTTAGCTCCTATCGTCGCCAAAAGACCTAGTTCTAATATCCCACTTGTATGAGTCAGATAGCCCCTAATTCAGCAGACGAACCCAAGCCGAAACGATTGGGTGGACGGCCGAAAAAGGAGCCAGGCGAGAAGCTCAAGAGCGTGACGACGCACGTTTCACTGGCCCGGTATGAGGAGTTAGAAGCGGGTGCGGTGGCGGTGCGGCAGCCGCTTTCGCAGTTCGTGCGGCCCCTGGTAGAGGCCGGCGTGAAGGCCCGCAAGCGGCCGGTTTTGCAGCTCACTATTGAGCAGGACGGGTACTTGCGGCAGCTGGCGGGGATGGCCAATAACCTCAACCAGTTGAGCAAGCGGGCGCACCAAAGCGGGTTCGCGGCCGTAGCCCAGGAGGTGGAGGCGCAGGCCGCCACGCTCGACCGGCTGCTGGACTATTTTGCCGACGTGGTATGATTAGCCGGACAACCATCGGGCGCAGCTTTGGTGGGGTGGTGCGCTACCAGTTCGAGGGCCGCAAGGAGCAGCCCAGCGACAAGCAGGCCGAGGTGCTGGCCGCCGTTGGGGTGCGTTCTGACAGCGCGGCCCATATGAGCGCGGACTTTAACCGAGGCAGGCAACTGAACCCGAACCTCGGGCAAGCCGTGTGGCATACCTCGCTGAGCTTTAACCCCGACGACGCGGCCAAGATTGATAGCACCAAGATGCTGGCCGTTGCCGAGGGCTACGTGCAGAAGATGGGGTTGGACAAGACCCAGTACGCCATCATCCGGCACCACGACCAGCCCGACAACCAGCATCTACACATCATCGCCAACCGGGTAGGCGACGACGGGCAGACCATCAAGGACGGGCAGAACTTCTTTCGCTCCAAGCAGGCACTAAAGGAGCTAATTCAGGAGCACGGGCTGACCCCGCCCCAGGGACTGCGGGCCGAGAAACAGCACCCGGCGCAGCTGCAAGGGGCCGAGCTGACGAAGCACGAAATCAAGGAGGCGTTGCACCAGGCGCTGGCCACGGCCTCCGACCGGCCGGCGTTGCTGGCCACCTTGCAGGCCCAGCAGATTAGCGCCCGCGAGTTCGCCAACAAAACCGGGGAGGTGACGGGCATCAGCTTCGAGAAGGATGGGACCGTGTTCAAAGGCTCGCAGCTGAGGCGCGGGTACAGTCTAGCCGGTATCGACCAGCAGCTGGCCGCCAATCAGCAGGCCGAGCAGGCCCGCCGAGCCGCGGCCCAAGAGGCCGCCGCGCAGGAGTTGCGGCAAGTGGCCGTGCAGCTGGCCCACCGGCAGGCGGTCGAACGCCAGGCCGCGCAACTGGCCCAGCGGCAAGCGGCCGACCGCCAAGCGGCCCAGCTGGCGCAGCGGCAGGAAGCCGAACGCCAGGCCGCCCAGCAGCGGGAAGTGGCGCGGCGGGCCGCCGAGGCAGCAAAGGGGCCGGAACTGCCGGCCGTCGAGCGGAAGTGGCAGGCCGCGTACCAAACGCAGCTCGCGGAGCTAGCGCGGCAAAACGCGCCTATCCAGGCCCGTAACAAAATCATCGACTCGTATAGCCAGCACTTGCAGGCCCACCCGACCGAGGAAGGGGTAGCCGACGTGGTGAAAGCGATGAAGGGGGACCCGCGCACGGCTGCCTTGCGCACGGAGTTGGAACGCCAGGTAGCCGCGCGGGCGACCCACGCCGCGCAGCGAGCGGCGACCCACGACCAGCGGGCGGCCCTAGAAAAACAGGCGAAAGGGGGCTTTTTCGGGCAAAATGATACTTCGCGGGCAGCCATAGAAAAACTCAAGTTTCTGAATGAGGCGGCCCGGCCCCTGCCCGACCTGCTTCAACCGCAGCTGCTCGAATTTGCCCGCGCCGCCAAGGCAGCCGCCCGGCCGGCCCCGCCCATCGGCTTCGAGGCCCGTACCTATTATCAGCCGGAGGTAGTAGGCCCAAGTCTGGCCACGTACGCCGCGCAGCGCGAGGCCGAGCGCCAGGCCGTGGTGCGGATGAGCCAGCCGGCCGACGAGGCGCGCACGGCGGGCCGGGCCGAGGCACTACAACGCGCATTTACGAGTCACGGGGCGCAGACGCAACTAACCCACCGTCTTGATGCGCAGGGCAACCGGGTAAGTGAACTGGTGGTGCAGTACAGCTTGCAAAGCCATCAACTCGCTAAAGTGAGCCTCACCTTGGATTGGGCGCAGGAGCGTGTGGACTACGAGGTGCAGGAGCAAGCGGGCGACCGAGCGCAGCGCCAGGCCCCCGGCCAACGGGAGGCCCAGCAGCGCCCCGAGCGGGGCGAGAGCCAGGGCTACGGTGGGCGGGGTATGTAAAGGGCTTACGCTGTTCAAGAATACCCTTTACGAGGGTTAATTTAAGGTTTTTGGCGTAACTTGAAGGATGGAAGAAACCCCCAAAAAACCGTCGTTTTGGGCCGAAGAAGGCCCGCAGTTCACGCGCTACAACGAGCTAAATACCTTCCTGCGCATGTCCAGCTTTGCGTGGCACGCGGAACTGGCGTGCCGGAAGTGGCTGGAACGAGCCGCAGCGGTTCCCGATGGGCTTAACACGCCCAAAACCACGGCGTGGATGTCGTTGCTGAGCTACGTGAACCCGGTGCTCGACGCCAGCCAGCAGTTTGGTATTTCCCCTGACGATGCGCCTGACGTGGCCATTCTACGGGCGTACCAGCTGCTGTTATCGGGCCTAACACCCGAGCAGGTAGCGCAACAAATGGAGGATAACCCGTTGCCGGATACCTTACTTGACGTTTTGACAAGTAAGTAAGAATCATGATAAAAATTCTGGTAGACACTTGCACCTGGTTGGATTTGGCAAAAGGAGCCGACCAGAGCAAATTCATCAATATTATTGAGGAACTGATTGGTTTACATGAGGTAGCGTTTATTGTTCCTCAAATCGTTCTTGATGAGTTTGACAGAAACAAAGAGCGCGTCATCCACGATGGGACCAAAAGCCTGTCTAGCGTTTTTGGTCGGGTGAAAGACATAGTGAGTGAGTTTGGAGACCCTCAAGACAAAGAAGCTGCGCTAAAACAGTTGAATGATGTTCGGCACAGGTTGCCGTCGCTGGTCGAAACGGCAGCCTTCAATATCTCTCGGATTGAAACGATGTTGAAGAAAGCAACTGTGGTTCCCTCGACTGATGCGGTACTTATCCGAGCTGCGCAACGGGCGATTGATAAACGGGCACCGTTTCATCTGCCAAAAAATAGCATGGCCGATGCGATGCTCATGGAGATTTACGCGGATTGCATTGCGGAGCCAGGGAGCGAAGAGGACCAATTCGCTTTTGTTACCCACAATAAAGAGGACTTTGGGGCAGTAAATAAGCAACACCCACACCCTGATTTTGCGGCCAGTTTTTCAGCCGACAAGTCGCATTACTTTATCAAGCTAATCGACGCGTTGCGGCATTTTAGGCCAGAGCTGATGAGCGATATTGAGGCTGAGCAGGAATGGGAGGAGGTGCCCAGGACCTTCACGGAAATCCTTGAAGTACAGAAAGAACTGTACGATAAAATTTGGTATAATAGACACAAAAACCTGGTCTATAAAGCTAAACACGGTATTGATGGTATAACGAAGAAGGACGTCGAATTGGGAAAAGCCGCTGCTAAAAAGAAAGAAGAGAAGTATGGGAAGGCTAATCTAGGACCCTATGATGATTTTGAGTGGGGCATGTTAAATGGCAAGCTTTCGGCCATCCGGTGGGTAACGGGTAGCGAATGGGACTTCTTGGATACATGAGGCGCAGACTCTGTACAGCATGTCTAAATTGGGGCTAAAACAAGACTTCCAAACTGGAAAAGTACCATGCCAAGCACAATAGTTAGTTAGGCCGAAACCCGCACTTATTCCGAGGTTGGGGATATAACCAATGTTATGTTAAGAGATTTTTCTAAGGACTTAATAGAAATGAAATTGCTTGCTGTCTTGCCCTAAATCCTGTTTGCGTACGGTTATATAAGGGGTTCTTCTTCCAAAAGGGCGGTTTTACACGCTAAGCAGTTAACCGATTGATTAAGAGATTATTGCTAACAGTGAATTCGAGGTTTGTCAAAAATGAAATCCTTTCTGAAAAGCTTGGCATACCCGCTTGATTGCTTGGAATCGCCCTTTTTAAGTAGGTTTTTGGGCTGCCCTTTTTGATAAAGG
>NZ_MDZA01000014.1 GCF_001816125.1 Hymenobacter coccineus
GGCGCTACGCCCGGGTGGTGGTGGCCGGCCAGCTGGTGGTGGAACCCCGGGGCCTATTACGCCCGCGACCCGCTGGCTACCGTGCGTACCGAAGGCCGCGGCCAAGTACTGGTGTCGCCCGCGGCCGCGCTGGCCGCCCCGCCTGCCGGGCGGTAGGTAAATTCCTGAGAAGCTGTTGAGGGTTAAAACTCCTTTTCCGCAGTCGTGCTGAGTTTGTCGAAGCATCTCTCCCGCTTCATTGAACGGCGCCTACGAAGGGGGAGCAGGTGCTTTGATAAGCTCGGTGACCGTATTGGCCAACCCGTCACTCGGCCCGTAGGCTCAGCACGGGGTTGCGGCGGGCGGCTCGCCAGGCCTGCACACTTACCGTGAGCCAGGCAATGAGCAGGGCCCCCATTCCGGCGGCGGCGAAGTACCACCACTGCCACGCCACGCGGTAGGCAAAGCCTTCCAGCCACCGCTGCATGAGCAGGTAGCTGAGGGGCAGTGCGAGCACGATGGCCACGACCACCAGCCAGGTTAGGCTACTGGTCAACAGCCACACAATGCCCAGCTCGCTTGCGCCCAAGGCCTTGCGGATGCCGATTTCTTTGCGCCGGCGCTCGGCCGTGAAGGCGGCTAGCCCCAGCAGGCCCAGGGCGGAAATGAGGATGGCCAGCCCGGCAAAGTAGCGGGCGAGCACCGCCACCCGCCGCTCGGCCACGTACTGGGCCTGGTAGTCAGCATCCAGAAACGTGTAGTCGAGCGTAAAGCCGGGGCTGTAGGCGGCGTACAATTGCTGAAGCCGCGCAATCGTGGCCTGCTCCGCGTTGGGCTGGAGCTTCACGAGCACCGTGTTAATCGTGGGGTCGAGTTGGAGGCGAAGGGGTTTGATTTTTTCGTGCAGCGACTCGTAGTGGAAGTCGCGGACCACGCCCACGATGCGGGCGCCGTTGAGCCGTTGGCCCACGGGGTCCGGCATCCCCAAGCCTGCCACCAGGGCCTGGTTGACGAGGATGGCGGCGCTGTCGGCGCGGAACTGCGGCGCAAAGCTGCGGCCGGCGACCAGGTGCATGCCCATCGTTTCCACCAGGTCATAGTTGACCAGCATCGTCGCTACGGGCAGGCGTTTCCCCCGCCAGCTCATCTCCGCGACGTGGCGCCCCCCCAGGAAGCCGCCCAAAACGCTGGATGCCTGCACGATGCCGGGCAGTTTCTTCACCTCGCTCAGAAAGGCCGCCTGCTGGCGCGCTGCCTTGCCACCCGTATCAAAGCGGAGCACGTGGGCTTTGTCGTAGCCCAGCGGTTGGCGCTGCACAAATGCCAGCTGCGCGTTGACGACCACCACGGCCACGATGAACAGCACCGAGAGCGTGAATTGCAACACGACCAGGCCCTGCCGCGTCCACACGTCGCCGGCCCGGGTTGGCAGCTTGCCTTTCAGCACGGCCGCGGGCTGGAAACCCGACAGATAGAACGCAGGGTAGCTGCCCGCCAGCAGCCCCGTGCCCAGCGCCAGGGCCAGGCCGGCCCCCACCAGCGGCCACTCCCACCGCAAGGCCAGCGGCTTGCCCGTCAGCGCGCTGAACTGCGGGAGCACGAGCTGCACCAGCCCCACGGCCACGACTAGGGCCAGCAAGGCCATCACCACGGACTCGGTCAGGTATTGTACTATCAGCGCGGCGCGGCTTGCTCCCAGGGCCTTGCGAATGCCCACTTCCTTGACCCGCCGCGAGGCCTTGGCGGTGAACAGGTTCATGAAATTGATGCTGGCAATCACCAGAATGAGCCCGGCAATCAAGGCGAACAGCCGCACGTAGGCAATGCGCCCCCCGGTGGCGACGCCGTTTTCGTAGGTACCGTGCAGGTACGCCGCCGCGAACGGCCGCACGAACAGCGTGCGCCCCTGGGCCTGGGCCTGCGCGCTTTTGGTCTTCAGTAACCCCGCCAGCTTGGCCTGAAACTGCGCGGGGTCGGCCCCCTCCTTCAGGGCCAGGTAGGTATTGAAGGGGCCGCCGTCGTCCCACTTGATGGTCTCGCTCATCTGCATCCGGTCCCTGAATGAGGCAAACGGCAGCACGAAGTCAAACTGCTCGGACGAGTTGCGGGGCACCCCGGCAAACACCCCGGCCACCAGGCTGGTCTGCGTGCTATCGGCGGCCAGTTGCCATTTCACGGCCTTGCCCAGGCTGCGCTGCGCCGACCCAAAGAGCTTGGTGGCCAGGGCTTCGGAGAGGACAATGGCGTGCTTGTCCCGCAGCACCGTGGCGGGAGTACCCACCAGCAGGGGGTAGGAAAACAGCTGGAAGAAGGCTGGGTCCGCGTATTTGGGGACGGCGGTGAGTTGCCGGCCGCCCGCCGCCAGCGTAAACGGGGGGAAAAACGGGACCGGCGTGGTGGTGGCCACGAAGTCAATCTCGGGCATTTCCCGCCGCAGGGCCTCGGCCAGTAGCGGCACGGTACCGGTTTGGGTCTCGATGCCGGCGGCCGTGCGGCGGTTTTCCAGCACCTGATACAGCCGGCCGTCCAGGGCGTGGTAGCGGTCGAAGCTGCGCTCGTCGCTTATCCACAAGTAGATGAGCAGCGCGCAGGCCAGGCCGGTCGAGAGGCCAATCAGGTTGAGGAAGAACGTGCTTTTGAACCGCTTAAAGTTGCGGTAAATGAGCAGCAGGGGGTAGGGAAGCATGGCCGAAGGGGGAGGAATCGGTTAGAATTGGCTGCGGCTGTTTTCCAGCACCACCTGCCCGTCGAGCAGGCGGATGACGCGCCGGGCGTACCGGGCGTCGTGCTCGGAGTGCGTGACCATGAGCACGGTGGTGCCTGCCTCGTTCAGCTCGGTTAGCAGGCCCAGCACGTCGTGGCCGCTGGCCGAGTCGAGGTTGCCGGTGGGCTCGTCGGCCAGCAGCAGCGGCGGGGCGTTCACCACGGCGCGGGCCACGGCCACGCGCTGCTGCTGCCCGCCCGAGAGTTGCTGCGGAAAGTGGTGGCGCCGGTGCAGCAGCTGCATTTTCTCCAGCACCTGTTCCACCCGCTGCCGCCGCTCGGCGGCCCCCACGCCGAGGTAGCGCAGGGGCAGCTCCACGTTTTCAAATACCGTCAGCTCGTCAATTAGGTTAAAGCTTTGAAACACAAAGCCCAGGCTGCGCTTGCGCAGCTCGGCCCGCTGGCGCTCGGAGTAGCGGCTGGTTTCGGTGCCCAGTAGTTGCAGGCTGCCGCCGTCGGGCTCGTCGAGCAGGCCCAGCAGGTTGAGCAGCGTCGATTTGCCGCAGCCCGAGGGGCCCATGATGGCTACAAACTCCCCCTGCTCCACCGTCAGCGAGACGTGGTTCAGCGCCTTGGTTTGCACCTCCTCGGTGCGGTACACCTTTTCCAGGTTTTCGGTCTTAATCATGAGGTTTATCTTTTTAGGGTTACGTAGTTACTAGGCAACCTATGGCTGGCGGTTGTCCAGCACCAGCTCCTGCTGGTCGGCGTAGCCTTCGTAGCTGGACGTTACGACCCGGTCGCCGGGTTGCAGGCCCGCCAGCACTTCGTAGTAGTCGGGGTTCTGCCGCCCTAGCCGGATGGCCACCCGCTGGGCCCGGGTGCCGTCGGCCCCTAGCTTGAAGGCCCAGTTGCCCACGGTTTGCTGGTAAAAGCCGCCTATGGGCAGCAGCACCGCCGGGGCCTTCGCACTCAGCGCCAGCCGGAGGGGCAAGGTCTGGCCCCGCCGCAGGCCCGGCGGGGACGCGCTGGTAAAGGCCAGGTCAATTTGCAGACCTTTGGCCACTTGGGCGAAGATTTTGGTCACGCGCAAGGCATACGCCTGGCCCTCCACCACCACTTCGCCCACCTGACCGGTTCCGATGCGGGCAATGTAAAATTCGTCCACCGCGGCGTGCAGTTTCACGCCCGCTAGCGCGTCAATCTGCCCCAGGCGCTGGCCCCGGGTTTTGGCCTCGCCCACTTCCGCGGCCAGCGAGCTGAGCCGCCCGCCGACCGGGGCCCGCAACAGCAGGTCGTCCATCTTGCGCCGCATCAGGGCCAGGTTGCTGGTCATGCGCCGCACCGACTCCTGCATGGTGCCCAGCTGCTGCTGCATAGCCACCGAATCCTGGCGCAGGGTCTGTTGCGTGAGTTGCCGCCGGCGCCGCTGGTAGCGGTAGGCGTTCTGGCTTTGCAAGTAGTCCTGGCGCGCAATCACCTTCTGGTCGTACAGCACCTGGTTGGTGTCGAACACCCGCCGGGCCTCGGCCAGCTGAAAGTCGATGTCGGCCAGCTGATTCTGGCGCAGGATGCGGTTTTGCAGCAGCTGGTTGCGAGTATTACGCAGGTTATTCATCAGGTCGTACACGGCCGTTTCGCGGTTCACCATTTCCAGCTGAAGGTCGGGGTTAGCCAGCCGCAGCAGGGGCTGGCCCGCTGTTAAGGTCGTGCCTTCTTCCACCAGCACTTGCTGCACCGTGCCGGCCTCCGCCGCGTCCAGGTACACGGTGCGCAGCGGCTGTACCACCCCGTCGATGGCCGTGAATTCCTGAAAGTTGCCTCGGGTAACGGTATTGATGGTTAGCCGGCTGGCCGCCACGTGCAGCCGCTGGCCCGGCCTAGGCCAGTAGAGGCCAGCCGCGCCCGTGCCCGCTAGCAGCAGGGCCCCCAGCCACCACCAGCGGGTGACAAACGACCACTTTTTCTTCGGTATCAGGACATCCATTCGATTCGGCGCAGGGAATAGCAGCGGAAAGCTATTGACCGGATGAGCCAAGAACGGTGCCTTTGTTACAAATTATTAATAATCAATAGATTATATTAAAATCTGTTTGCCAGCTTCAGCCAAGCGTCCGGTTTTGATACAGTTGACCGTTCGGTTCCGATACAGTTTGAATCTATTGACGGGCAGCAAGTGGCCTGGCCGACTGAAAGACAGTATTTTCCGAGGTCTGCACGGTTTATGTTGCTTAGGTTGGGACGGGTACCCGCCAACCCCGACTTTTACGCTTTACCAAGTCTTTCTTCATGATTCTTAAGCACGCCCGCATCCTGGTGGTGGACGACGAGCCCGACGTGCTGTTCGCCCTCAAGCTGCTGCTCAAAACCGCGGTGCGGGAAGTCGTGACGGAGAAAAACCCGGAACTGCTGCTCTCGCTGCTCCGCCAGCAGCACTTTGATGCCGTGCTGCTCGACATGAATTACCGCAGCGGCCAGGCGACGGGCAATGAGGGCTTCTACTGGCTGGGCCGCATCCTTGCGCACGACCCTAAAGCGGCCGTTATCCTCATTACGGCCTACGGCGACGTGCGCACGGCGGTGCGGGCCCTCAAAGCCGGGGCCACCGACTTCCTGCTTAAGCCCTGGCACAACGAACAACTGCTGCAAACGCTGGTCGCTGCCCTCCAACCTAAAACCGGCAGCAAAAACGGGGCCCCCGAAAAAAGTAGTCTGGCTGGCCGCGGCTACCGCGCTACTCGGAGAGTCAGCCGCCATGCAGGAAGTACGCGCCATTATTGAAAAGGTCGCTCCGACCGAGGCCAATGTGCTGCTGCTCGGCGAGAACGGCACGGGCAAGGAGCTAGTCGCCAAATCCCTGCACGAGCAGTCGCGCCGCGCCGCACGGCCCTTTGTGGCCGCTGACGTAGCCGCGCTCAGCGAGGGGTTGTTTGAAAGCGAGCTGTTTGGGCACACCAAGGGCGCGTTCACGGATGCCCAGGCCAGCCGCGTGGGCCGGTTCGAGGCGGCCACCGGGGGTACGTTGTTTTTGGATGAGATTGGTAACATTGGCCTGCCGCAGCAAGCCAAGCTCCTCACGGCCCTGCAAAACCGCCTGGTGGTGCCCGTCGGGAGCAACGTGCCCATTCCGGTGGATATCCGGCTGTTGTCGGCCACCAATGCCCCGTTGCACGCCCTGGTGGCCCGCGGCTCCTTTCGCCAGGACTTGATGTACCGCCTCAACACGGTCGAAATCACGCTGCCGCCCCTGCGCGAGCGCGGCGACGACGTGCACCTGCTGGCCCAGTACTTCGCGCAGGTGTACGCGGCCCGCAACCGGCAACCCGTGCCGGAGTTCAGTGCCGCGGCGCTGCGCAAGCTCCGGGAGCACCCCTGGCCCGGCAACGTGCGGGAGTTGCAACACGCCGTGGAGCGGGCCGTTATCCTTGGGGCCGGACCCGTGCTGCTTCCGGCCGATTTCTCGTTTCGGAACCCTGAATCGGCGGCTGCTCCCGCGGCGGTTGCGACCTTGGCTGAGAGTCCGCTACCGTTGCTGGAAGTAGAAAAAAACACCATCCAGCAGGCCATTGAGCGCCACCAGGGCAACCTTACTAAAGCGGCCAAGGAACTGGGTATCACCCGCACCGCCCTCTACCGTCGGCTCGACAAACATGATATTTAATCGCTTGGACGTGGGCCTTCTGGGGCGGTTGGCACTGTTGGTGGCTACGCTGGCCGGGGGCGGGTACGCCACGCTGCACCACGCTTACGGGCTTGCCCTGGGGGCCCTGGTAATGCTGGTAATCGTGGTGCTGGACCTGACCCGCTACCTAATGCGCGGCCAGCAGGCCCTGGCCGACTTTACGCTGGCTCTTAAGTACCGGGATTTTTCGCGGCAGTACCCGGCGCATTCCGTTCCGGTATCGCTGCGGCCCCTGCACGAGGCCTTCAACCAGGTCAACGCCACGTTTCGGGAGTTGCGGGCTGAGCAGGAAGGGCAGTTTCAGTACCTGCAAACCATCCTGGCGCTGCTCGACACCGGCATCGTGTCCTACGACGCGGCGGGCACCGTAGGCTGGGTGAACGAGGCGTTTAAGCAGACGCTGCACCTGCCGTACCTGAAAAACATTCGGGCGCTGCAATCCCGGCAGCCGGTTCTATACGAGGCCATCTGCCGGGCCGTACCCGGCCAGCCCGTGGTGGTGAAACTGACGGTGGGGCCCCAAACGGTGCAGCTACTCGTGTCAGCCACGCAATTTAAGCTACGAGGCGAAGCATTTACCCTCCTGGCCTTTAAAAACGTGAGCCAGGCCCTGGCGGATACCGAAACCGCCGCCTGGCAGCAACTGCTACGGGTTATGACGCACGAAATTATGAACTCAGTCGCCCCTATTGCTTCACTGGCCGATTCATTGGGCCGCCATGTGCAGAGTACCCGGCAGCAGGAAGCTTTGGATGAGTTACTTGACGACGTGGGGACCGGCATTCGCATCATCCAGCAGCGCAGCGAAGGGCTGCTGCGTTTCGCCCAGGTGTACCGTGACTTTAGCACCCTGGCCTCGCCGCAGCGCACCACCCTTTACGTGCAGGAACTGCTTCAGGCCACCCGGCAGCTACTGGCGGAGCAGCTGGTTGCGCAAGGCATCGAGGTCACCCTGAGCGTCCGGCCCGCGCACCTCACCTTGCACGCCGACGGCCACCTGCTGGAGCAAGTGCTCATCAATTTGGTGCTCAATGCGGCGCAGGCAGTCACCCAAACCCTCAACCCCCGCATTAGCTTGCTGGCCTGGCCCGATGAACAGGAACGGGTAGTTATTGAGGTGAACGACAACGGGACCGGTATTCCCGCCGACGTGCTGGACAGCATCTTTATTCCTTTTTTCACCACCCGCCCCAACGGCTCCGGGATTGGGCTAAGTTTGGCCAAGCAAATCGTGCAGCTGCACCAAGGCAGCATTCAGGTCCATTCCGTTGAAGGAGTGGGTAGTGCATTTCAGTTGTGGTTTCCTTTAACTTAAGGCTTGTTTTGGTAGGTGGGCAACATCTTATGTTTTAGCCGGGAAGGGCAGGAGCGGGGCCCCCGGGGCTAGCGGGCCCGCCAGGTGAGGGTGAAGCCGGTGCCGCCGGCGGGACTCCAGGCGGGCAGCAGGCCCACTTCGCCGGTGCCGCGGCCGGTAGCTTTGCGGCCCCAGCGGTTGCGGTGGGTGAGGTAGGCCAGGTGGGCCGAGAGGATGCCGAAGCCCGCCCCGGCCACCACGTCCGATTCCCAGTGCTTGTTGTTGATCATCCGGAACGCGCCCACGCCGGTGGCCAGGGCATACGCCCCAATGCCGTACCACGGGCTTTTGTCGCGGAACTCGGCGTGCACCAGGCTGGCCGCCAGAAACGCCTGCGCCGTGTGGCCCGACGGAAACGAGCGCCGGTCCGACGAGTCGGGCCGCTGCACGCCGGTGAGCGTTTTCACCACGAACACCGACCCCAGCATGATGGCCTCGCTCTTGAGCACCACCAGGGCCAGGTTCGCCCGGTCGTTGCGCGAGTCGACGCCGGCCAGCAGCAGCCCGCCCAGTTCCAGGTAGGGCGCGTACTGCAAGTAGTCGTCGACGTGGTTGCGGTAGGAGCCGAAGTTGCGGCGGATGTCGCGCTTGGCGTCGTACGACGAGTACCACCCGTGGCCGTTGATGACGCTGGCCCCGTAGCCGATGAGCACCGCCGGCACCACGGTGGCCCGGAAGCCCTTGCTCCGAAAAAACGAGCGTTTGGCAGCCGTGGGGGCCCCGGCGGGGTTTTCGTATTTGTGCTGGGGCAGGGTGTCGGTGGCCGCCGGCGAGGCCAACGGCGTTTGGGCCAGGGCCCCGGGGCCGGCCAGCAGGGCCAGCGCCAACGCCGGGCGGCGGAGTAAAGAAGCAAGCATGCCACAAAAAAACGACGCAAATGCCCGGGGCGCAAAGCTTACGTGCTTAACGGGGCAGCTAAGCTGGTTAGTCAGTTAGATTAAATATTACTCAAATGTATAAACAAGGCTTATCGCCTTGTTTATACATTTGAGTAATACCGTCTGCCTTTCGTTGCGTGCCCAGCGGCGGTACCTTTGCGGGTGCTGGGAATGGCGCCGGCCTTTTAATGGTTCTGTTTTGGCGCTAGCGCTGAAACCTTGCTGCTAACTAGAAAAACACCGCGGCTTTTCCTTTGCTTTCTAATCATTACCCATTTGGACTACATTGCTCCCACCGCCGCGTTTATTGAAGAAAAGTTTCGCCACGAGGGCAGCGGCCACGACTGGGCCCACATCCACCGGGTGTGGGCGCTTGCCCGCCGCTTGGCCGCCGACTCGCCCGGGCCGATCCGGAGCTGACCGAGCTGGGGGCCCTGCTGCACGACGTGGCCGACTGGAAGGCGCACGGCGGCGACTACGAGGCGGGGCCCCGCGCCGCACGCGCCTGGCTCGCCGGCCTGGGGGCCCCGGAGGTCCTCATTGGCCGCGTCGAAACGCTTATCCGGGAGGTGTCTTTTAAGGGCCTGGGCGTGCCCACGCCGGTGTCGTCGGTGGAAGCGGCCCTGGTGCAGGACGCCGACCGGCTCGACGCCATTGGGGCCGTGGGCATTGCCCGCGCCTTCGCCTACGGCGGCCACAAGGGCCGCCCGCTGCACGACCCCGCCGTGCCGCCGGTGGCCCACGCCTCGTTCGAGAGCTACAAGCAAAGCACCGCGCCCACGCTCAACCACTTCTACGAAAAGCTGCTGCACCTGCGCGAGCGTCTGCACACGCCCGCCGCCCGGGCCCTTGCCGTTGGCCGCCAGGCCTACATGGAGGCGTTCGTGGCGCAGTTCCTGGCCGAGTGGGACGGGCAGGCGTAGGGCCCTGCCCCGGCTGGGGCCCCCGCCGGCCGGCCGGTGGGTAGGAGCGGGGCGGTTACCTTTGCGGCGTTTCCGCTTTCCCTTATTGTTATCGCTATGGTTATTTCTACTGCATCTACTGCATCCTACCGCCTGCGGGGCCTGGCCTTGGGCGGGCTGCTGGCCTTGGCCGCGGCCGGCTGCCGCACCTGCCCCATCGAGTCGTGCCACGTGCGCAAGGTGCACCTGCACAACGGCGCCAGCTACCGGGGCGTGCCGGCGTGGATGGTCTGGAAGAAGAAGAACCCCTCCGTCGGCGAGCAAATTAAGGTCTCGGGCCCCTCGGGCGCCAAGCCCGTTAACAACCACAGCAAGCCCCTTAAGTAAGCCCAGGGTGGGGGCCCCCGGGGCTCTGCCAAAAGGCCCGCCTGGCTTGCCAGGGCGGGCTTTTTGGCGTACCTTCGCGGGCGTGACGCCCCGATGGCGCTCACTTCACCCCGCGGCCGGCGCGGGCCCTGGTGGGGCCCCGCGGGCCGCTCTTTTCCCAGGTATGGCAGACGGCGAAAAAATCATTCCGATCAACATCGAAGACGAGATGCGCGGGGCCTACATCGACTACTCGATGTCGGTCATCATCTCGCGGGCGCTGCCCGACGTGCGCGACGGCCTCAAGCCCGTGCACCGGCGCGTGCTCTACGGCATGAGCGAGCTGGGCGTATCCTACACCAAAGCGCACAAGAAATCGGCCCGCATCGTGGGCGAAGTGCTGGGCAAGTACCACCCGCACGGCGACAGCAGCGTGTACGACACGATGGTGCGCATGGCCCAGGACTGGAGCCTGCGCTACCCGCTGGTGGACGGCCAGGGCAACTTTGGCTCCATCGACGGCGACTCGCCGGCCGCCATGCGCTACACCGAGGCCCGCCTCAAGCGCATCGCCGACGAGCTGCTCGGCGACCTGGACAAGGACACGGTGGACTTTCAGCCCAACTTCGACGACTCGCTGGAGGAGCCGAGCGTGCTGCCGGCGAAGCTGCCGAACCTGCTGCTTAATGGCACCACGGGCATTGCCGTGGGTATGGCCACCAACATGGCGCCCCACAACCTTACGGAGGTCGTGAGCGGCATCATTGCCTATTTAGAAAACCCGGACATCACCGTGGCCGGGCTCATGGAGCACGTCACGGCCCCCGACTTTCCCACCGGCGCCACCATCTACGGCTACGAGGGCGTGCGCCAGGCGTTTGAAACCGGCCGCGGCCGGGTGGTGATGCGGGCCAAGGCCCGCTTCGAAACCAGCAAAACCGGCAAGGAGCAAATCATCGTCACCGAGATTCCCTACATGGTGAACAAGGCGTCGATGATCGAGAAGACGGCCGCGCTCATCAACGAGAAGAAGATTGAGGGCATTGCCGACCTGCGCGACGAGAGCGACCGCGACGGCATGCGCATCGTGTACGACCTCAAGCGCGACGCCGTGCCGGGGGTGGTGCTCAACAACCTCTACAAGTACACCCAGCTGCAAAGCTCGTTTGGCGTGAACAACGTGTGCCTGGTGAAAGGGCGCCCGATGACCTTGAACCTGCGCGAGCTGATCCACTACTTCGTGGAGCACCGCGGCGAGGTGGTGGTGCGCCGCACCCGCTTCGAGCTGGCCGAGGCCCAGAAGCGGGCCCACATCCTGGAGGGTTTGCTCATCGCCCTCGACCACTTGGACGAGGTGATTGCCCTCATCCGCAGCTCGCGCGACGGCGACCTGGCCCGGGCCCAGCTCATTGCCCGCTTCGCCCTGAGCGAGGTGCAGGCGCGCGCCATCCTCGACCTGCGCCTCCAGCGCCTCACCGGCCTGGAGCGTGACAAGATCGTGGCCGAGTACGAGGGCCTGATGCGCGAGATTGACCACTTCCAGGCCGTGCTGGCCTCGGAGGAGATGCAGCGCGACATCATCAAAACCGAGCTGCTGGAGTTACGCGACCGGTATGGCGACGCCCGCCGCACGGACATTAACTACGCCGGCGGCGACTTCTCGACCGAGGACATGATTGCCGACGAGGCCATGGTCATCACCGTGAGTCGCGAGGGCTACGTGAAGCGCACCAATTTGGACGAGTACCGGGCCCAGGCCCGGGGTGGCCTGGGGGCCCGTGGGGCCCTGAGCAAGAAGGACGACTTCACGGAGCACATGTTCGTGGCCACCACCCACGAGTACCTGCTCTTCTTCACGGAGCTGGGCCGGGTGTTCTGGCTGAAGGTGTACGAGGTGCCGGAAGGAGGGAAGGCTACCAAGGGCCTGCCCATCCAGAACCTCATTGAGATTCCGCGCGAGGACAAGATTCGCTCGGTGCTCAACGTGCGGGGCCTCAAGGACCCGGACTACCTGGAGAATACCTTCCTGATGTTCTGCACCGAGCAGGGCACGGTGAAGAAAACCCCGCTGGAGGCCTACTCGCGCCCCCGTACGGCGGGCATCAACGCCATCACCATCAACGAAGGCGACCGCATCCTCGACGTGCAGTTGCTGGCCCCCAACGCCGAGGTGGTGCTGGCCCTGCGCTCGGGCCGCACCGTGCGCTTCAACGAAGCCAAGGTGCGGGCCATGGGCCGGGCCGCGGCCGGCGTGCGCGGCATTACGCTGTCCGAAGCCCCCGACGACCGGGTGGTGGGCATGGTGTGCATCGCCGACCCCACCCAGGAGCTGCTGGTGGTGAGCGAGAACGGCTACGGCAAGCGCAGCGCTTTGGACGAGTACCGCATCACGAACCGTGGCGGCAAGGGCGTGCGGGCGATGAACATCACCGACAAAACCGGCCCGTTGGTGACCATCAAGGACGTCAACGACACGGACGATTTGATGATCATTAACAAGTCGGGTATCACCATTCGCCTGCGGATGAGCGACTTGCGTACGATTGGCCGCGCCACTCAAGGCGTGCGCCTGCTGAAAATTGGCAATAACGACGCCATCTCGTCTGTGGCCAAGGTGACGGCCGACGACGCCGAAACCGCGGAGTTGGTGGACGGGCTCCCCGTCGAGGGCCCCGACGATGCGGTGGGGGCCCCCATGGCTGCCCCGCTGGCCCCCGATGCTACGGTGGACGCGCTCGGTACCGACTCCGCTGACTAGGGCCCCGGTAGGGTTTTGCGCACAAAAAGTAAAGGGAGCGGGGCATTTGCCGCGCTCCCTTTACTTTTGGGCAGCCAACGGCGCGCTTTTTGCGTTTAATAGGCATTGCCCGGTTCCGTGGGCGGCGGGTGCACCGGGCGCCGCTTCTTTCCTTTCACCCCGCCGGGCGCGCCGCGCCCGGAGCCACCGCGCCTCGGCGCGCAATTGTTTTCCCCATGAAAAAAGTTCTTTCGACCCTGGCCGTGGCCGCTGCTTTGGCCGCCACCGCGCCCCACGCGGCACAAGCCCAGAACTCGGCCGTGACCAACGCGCTGCTGAACCAGAAAACCGGCCTGCTCGACAAAGCCCGCACCGATATTGACAAGGCGGTGCTCGACCCCAAAACCAGTGGCAAGGCCAAAACCTGGTACACCCGCGGCGACATCTACGCCCAGATGATGAGCAGCCCCATTTACAGCAAGCAGCTGCAGCCGGGTGAGGGCCTGCAAAAGGCGTCCGAGTCGTTCAACAAAACCATTGAGCTGGACACCAACACCGGCGAATACGGCAAGCTGGCCGGGCCCCAGCTTCAGAACCTCTACGGCCAGGCCTTTAACGCCGGCGTGGAAGCTTACAACGCCAAGGATTACGACAAGGCCATTACGAACTACCAATTGGCCTCGAAGCTGAACCCGACCGACACCACCGCTGTCCTGTACTCGGCGTACGCGCAGGATGCCAAGCAGGACTACACGGGGGCCAAGGCTACCTACAACCAGTTGATCGGCATGGATGCTTACAAGGCCAAGCCGGCCCCGGTGCAGGTATACAACCGCCTGCTCCAGATTGCCCGCCAGGACAAAAATGAGGCCGAGGCTACCAAGGTGCTCCAGCAGGCCCTGGCTGCGTACCCCAACAACAAAAATTTCATGCTCGAGGAGCTGAACGTGTACCTGACCACGGGCCGCGGCAACGAGGCCATCGAAAAGATTAACAAGGCCATTGCCGCCGACCCATCCAACGCCTCGAACCTTTACGCGGTGTTAGGCGGTGTCTACGACCGCAACAAGCAGCCCGTGGAAGCGTCGGCGGCTTACCAGAAGGCGATTGCCGCCGACCCGAATAACTTTGACGCCCAGTACAACCTGGGAGTTAATAACTACAACAAGGCGGCCGAAGCTTATACTAAGGCCAGCAAAATGGATCTGAAAACTTACCAGGTATCAGGTAAAAAATACGAAGTACAAGGTAAAAAGTATTTCGAAGAAAGTGTGCCATATTTTGAGAAAGCACTTCAAATTAAGCCTGACGATACTGCTGTGATGCAAACTTTGCAGAAAGTGTACTTCCGCCTCGGCCGCACCGCCGATTCAGAACGTCTCAGTGCCAAGCTGAAGAAATAGGCTTGTTGGCGAATTGCATAAAAAAGGGCCCGGCGTCATTTGACAGCTGGGCCCTTTTTTTGGGCCTTAACTCGGAGGGAGAGGAAGGAGAGATTAAGGTCAGCGTGAGAGTATACTTTTCCAATACAATTTAACATAATATAAATTATAAGACAAACTCTGTAGTTCAGCTTGGTTCTGTCTGCCTGTGGTGGTGACGAGGTATTTTGCTTTAAATAGCTACCTAAAGTCGTGTCTACCAAAAGAGCAACACGCATTATGGGTCGCTTGAATCCAGCGGTAAGCCCAGACTAAGTAGAAGCCAGAGCCCTGCCCTTGAATCATGTCCATTTCGGGTATAAATCTGTGTCGCGGAAAGAGAGCAACCCTAATTTCTAAAATGCCCGAAGCTTTTGCGCTTGCTCTCGGTTTCGCGGCTAGCGAGCTTAGCTTATTGCATTCGGCATTTTTTGTAACAAGTGGTATGCGGACTGGACTGGGCGAAAGCAACCATTAACGGCACTAGTCTAGTCGCCCCTCTTATACTGCCTTGTTTAGCGATATAAGCCTTACTGCTTGAGTTGCCTTAGTTTCTGAGTAGCTGTGGTTGCTTGATTAACTTATCTGCAGTTAACAATTTCGTTTTGGTGTCCCTTGTTGTGATTCTAAATATAAATATGTGCCCTGCTTACAGTGCCGTGCTAGACAAAATACTGGTATATAACTAGGTATGGTACGTAAGATGAATAGATAAGAAAAAAAAGTATATAATAAGGACTGCGCTTCTACTTAAGGATAAAATCTGGTCAGTATGGTAAAAGTTTAAAAAAGTATAAATTTATCTCTGTTTAATACTTTTTTAAACTTTATACTTAATTACTAACTTTTTTTTCTTTATCCTGTATAACATACCTGTCTGGTTTATACTACCTAGCTCTAATACCATGCCTAAACTTATAGACTATCCGCGCACCACGTACGCCAGTGCCTGGGAAGTAGCAGAAGTAGTGGACGACACCGGCGGCAAGTGTGCCCTTGAAACCTGTGCGCGCAAGCTTGACCGCAAGGTGAGCGGTTCATTCAAGGCCATTGTGGGGTCGGCCGTTAAGTTTGGACTACTCACCAGCAAACGGGAATTGCTAAGCACCACCACCCTATTCCGCCGCATCAAGCACGCTTACGACAAGAAAGAAGAACTGCTCTTCCACCGCGAAGCCTTCCTGACGCCCCCCTTATTTACCCAGTTGTGCCGCAAGTTCCGCCAGCGGGAATTGCCCGTGCAGATGCTGGACGTAATGCTCATTCGTGAATTCGACGTAGAAGAAATCAACGCGGCGGCCGTGGCCAAGGCTTTCGCAGAAGGGGCCCGGGCGGTGGGCTTGCTCGACGAGCACAACACCGTGGCCGACATCGACCAGCTAGCCGCACAGGCGCCGCCCCGCCGTGAACTGGCCTCCCCAGCGCCAACAGCCAATTCCTTTCGCGCCGCAACGGCCAGCAATGACCCTCCCAATGAAATCGAAGCGGAAGAAACCTTGCCAGCGCCGGCCCCTCTACCCTTGGTCCGTACGCCCCCTCCTGCACCGAGCGTTGATACTCCGGACGCCGTAGCCAGCTTGTTCGGCCTTGGCGGCACCGAAACTGAAGCGCCGCGCGTAATTCCGGCAGCAACTGCTGCACCACGCCCAAACCTAGTTCCTACGCCGTCCCCTGCAAGCCCTGCACGGGTTGCCCCGCCAGTAGCAACGCCCCCCCGGCCCGTGCCACTAGCGTTAACTGCCCCCGTTCTAGCCAAAACGCAGAATACGCAGTTCACCATTCGCCTCACGGGTCCCGGCATCGATACGCAGTTGGAAATTACCCACGAGGACGATTTACTACTGGTCCAAGGATTTTTGGAGAAGATACGCCGCCAATTAAAGGCTTAATTTCATTATTTTATAATTATGTTAAATAGAGAATAAGCGAAAACTGGTGCCCCAGCGACCAAAAAAAGCCCGGCTGCATTCCTGCGGCCGGGCCTTTTTTATCTATTAAAAGCGCGGCCGCTACGCTTCGCCTCGCCGGGGCCCCAGGTGCCGGGCTTGCAACGTGGCCAGCACCTCCGCCAGGGGCACGCCGGTGGCCACCAACAGCACCAGCAGGTGGAACAGCAGGTCGGCCACTTCGCCGGGCAGCGTGTCGCGGTGCCCGGCCACCGCGTCGATAACCGTTTCAACGGCCTCCTCCCCTACTTTCTGGGCAATTTTGGGCAAGCCCTTGTTGAACAGCGACACGGTGTACGAGCCCGGGGCGGCCCCGGGGTTGGCCTGGCGGTCCACAACCAAGCGCTCCAAACCGGCCAAGAATCCCACCGGGGCCACGGGGGCCACGGCCTCCAGACCCGGCTGCTCGAAGCAGCTGGTGAAGCCCCGGTGGCAGGTGGGGCCCTGCGGCCGGGCGCGCACCAGCACGGTGTCGGCGTCGCAGTCGATGTGCAGGCTCACCACTTCCAGGAAGTTGCCGCTGCTCTCGCCCTTGGTCCACAACCGGTTTTTGGAGCGGGAAAAGAACGTGACGCGCTGCTCGCGCTGGGTTTGGGCCCAGGCCTCGGCGTTGACGTAGCCCAGCATGAGCACTTGCCCGGTGTCGGCGTCCTGCACGACGGCGGGCGCCAGGCCGGTGGCGGCGTCGAAGCGCAGCGCGTCGAGCGAAACAAGGGTATCGGAAGCAGATCCAGTGGCCATGGTACAAACGGTAATAATAAGGAAGGGTGCTGCTGGGGCCCCCGCCGCCGTTGTGACGGGGACCCCAGCAGCGCCAGAAAGCAGCAAAGTTCGCCCCGCGGCGCTACTTGAAACGCCGGAGGCCCAGCGGCCGGGCCCCTACCCGACCGGGCGCATGGCCACGCCTTCGCCCAGCAAATAGGTTTTGAGGCGGGCCACCGACAAGTCGCCGAAGTGGAACACGCTGGCCGCCAGGGCCGCATCGGCCCCGCCGGGGGCCAGCACGTCGCGGAAGTGCGGGGCCGCCCCGGCCCCGCCCGAAGCAATGACCGGCACACCCACGGCGGCCGCCACGGCCCGGGTGAGCCCAAGCGTAGCCGTCGCGGGTGCCGTCGTGGCTCATGGACGGTGAGCAGCAGCTCGCCGGCGCCGCGGTCGGCGGCCTCGCGGC